>DATIFQ010000206.1:0-54971 GCA_035455185.1 Bryobacteraceae bacterium
AGTCACCCGGCTCTTCAGAAAACTCGACGAGACGGCGCGCCGCGGTTTTGTCATCAGCGATCTGGTGCGAAGCCGTGCCGCTCACGCGGGCGTCTGGCTCGCCACGCATTTGCTTAGCCGCAATCGCCTCATCCGCCACGATGGCCCGCTGAGCGTCCGCCGCGCGTATACCGTCGGCGAACTGAACGAACTGGCGCGCGCCGCCGGCCTCAGCGATCTGCGTTTCATCCACCGGCCGCTGTTCCGCCTCGTAGGAGTGCTGTGCAAATGAGTATGGCGGGCGGAGGTGGTACGGATCTCGACCCGGGCCAACTTTGGGACGCGATCGTGGCTGGCGCGGGGCCCGCCGGCAGCACGACAGCCGCCCTGCTCGCGGAACGCGGCTTCCGCGTACTGCTGGTCGATCGCGCAACCTTCCCACGCGACAAGATGTGCGGCGAGTACCTCGGAGCAGGCTGTGTTGAGTTGCTCGCCGGCTTCGGCGTCGAACTGCGTGATACGCACCCCATTCGCGCCATGCGCGTCATGGCGCCGGACGGCACGGTCTTCACCGCACCGTATCCGGAGGGGCGCAACGGCCTCGCCATCCGCCGTTCCCAACTCGATGCGCTGCTGCTCGAAAACGCGAGGTGGAAGGGAGCGCTGTGTCTGGAAGGTTTCCGGGTTGAGAGGCTGCTTCTCAAGGACGGAAAAGTAGACGGCATCGAGGGCCGGCTCCACGGCGGGGAGGAAAAACAGTTCCGTGCGCGGATCGTGATCGGCGCGGAGGGACGGAATTCGGTAGTCGCCCGGCATTTGGGCCTCTTTCGCTGGAACCGCAGTCATCGCCGGACAGCTCTCGGGATCCATTACGAAGGAGTCCTGCCGGTCAGCGGCTTCGCCGAGGTCTTTTTGGGGGCCGGATTGTACGGTATCCTGAATCCGCTGGGAGCGGGGGAGGCGAACCTCAGCCTGGTTGTCGCTCACGACGGCTCACTCTCCAAGGACCGCGCCGGTGCGTACTTTGCGGAGGCGCTGGGGCGTCTGCCCGCACTCCAGGAACGCCTGGCGCAGGCCCGACCGCTCGAAGAAGTGAAGGTTCTGGGACCAATGGCGCACCATGCGGCGAGAGCTTCCGCGGACGGGGCGCTGCTTGCCGGGGACGCCGCGGGATTCTATGACCCGTTCACCGGCGAGGGCGTGTACATGGCGCTAATCTCGGCACGGCTCGCGGCCAACGTCGCCGGAGAGGCGTTGCGGCGACGCGATTGTTCCTCCCGTTTTCTGCGCGCCTACGACCGCGAACGCTCCGCGGCGCTGGGAGGCCGGTACCGGCTAGAGGCGGCAATCCAGCGGATTATCCGTCATCCCCGCGCTGCCGACCTCGTATCCCGGAGGCTCCGCGAAAGAGAAGACGCCGCTTCCTGTCTCATGGAGGTGCTCGGAGGCCTCGCCTGGCCGCGCGCCCTATTGTCTGGAGGGTTTCTGTCGGCGTTCCTATGATTCCTCTTCTGTTCCTCCTCCTCTGGCCGGCCGCCGCTCCCGACACTGAGGCCGAAAAAATCCAGCCGCGTCGCGAGACGATCGTCGTGACGGGGAGCTTCGAACCTGTTCCGCTCGAGGAAGCGGACCGGTCTGTAGACAAGCTGGACGTCGAAGGCCACCCGTTGCTGCTTCGCAACATCGCCGAGGTGCTCCGCCTGATCCCGTCTGTGGATCTGCGGGAGCGCGCGCCTGGAGGCGTTCAGGCAGACGTCTCAATCCGCGGAGGGACTTTCGGCCAGACATTGGTGCTGCTTGACGGACTGCGAATGAACGACATCCAGTCGGCACATCACAACATGGACTTGCCCGTGCCGCTGGAGTCGGCGGCCGCGGTGGAGGTGCTGCGAGGTTCGGGCTCGGCTCTGTATGGCTCAGACGCAGTCGGTGGGGTGGTGAACATCGTAACCAGGAAGCCGGAGGCAGGGGAGGTACGTCTGCGGGCCGGGGTTGGGAATTTCGGGGTGAACGCCCAGAGCATCTCGATCGCCGGGGTTAAGGGTCGCGTTTCCCAGCACCTTGCGCTGTCGCGAGACTTCTCGAGCGGGTTTGCGCCGAACAGGGACTACCGGAGTCTGTCGCTTTTCTCACGGTTGTATCTCGAAAGTGCGTGGGGCTCGTCGACGGTGCTGCTCGCGCACGGCGACCGTCCGTTCGGCGCTCAAAATTTCTACGGTAACTTTCCTTCCTGGGAACGGACGAAGACCTGGTTCGCCGCATTGCGGCAGGACCTCGGCGCACGCACCGAGGCGTCGTTCGCGTTCCGCCGGCACACGGATTTGTTCGTGCTGTACCGCGACCGCCCGCAGGTTTTCACAAACCGGCACGCTGTTGAGAGCTATCAGGGCGCGCTGCGACGGCGCGAGGAGGCTGGGCGCAACACGCAGATTCACTTCGGCGCGGAGGTTCTCGGCGATACGATCACGAGCAATAATCTCGGCCACCACCAACGGGCGCGGGGAGCCGCCTACGCCGCGCTGGACATGCGCGCAGTGCGAAGGTTTTCCTTCTCGCTGGCGGCGCGGGAGGAGATCTACGGGCCGCTCAGAAGCCAGTTCAGCCCGACCGCTGCGGCAGGCGCGTGGCTATCGCAGCGGATCAAGCTGCGAGCGTCGGCGAGTCGGGCGTTCCGGCTGCCTTCGTACACGGACCTCTACTATCACGACCCGGCGAACCTCGGATCGCCGGATCTGCGTCCCGAAACCGCGTGGAGCTACGACGCCGGCGTGGACTGGAACGCGGGCGGCAAATTGTCGGGCGAGGTAACCGTGTTTCACCGGCGGGAGAGGGACGGCATCGACTACGTGCGCAGCACGCCGGCGGAGCTTTGGCGCGCAACCAACATCCAGCGGCTGAACTTCACGGGAGCCGAGGTAGCGGTGATCGCAGGCCTTGGCGGATCACACCGCCTCGATTTCCGATACACCGGCCTGCGGGGTGCGCAGAAGGCCCTCGCGGGGCTTGAATCGCGTTACGTTTTCCAATACCCCGTGCATGCCGGAGTGGCCTCGTGGATGGGGAGTCTGCCGGGAGGTTTAGCCGGGCGAGTGCAACTCGGCGCAACGAGGCGTTATGCCAGCGATCCGTACGCGGTGCTTGACGTCACCGTCGCGAGGACGCTGGGGCGAGTGCGCCCCTTCCTGCAGTTCGCCAACCTCGCCGACGCCGGTTACGAGGAGATTCGCGGCGTTCCGATGCCGGGGCGGGCGGTGATGGGCGGCGTGGCGGTGATCCTGTCCGGTGGAGGGAAGTAGGCTAAACTGTAGGAGAAGGTAAGGAATTTTTGATCCGGTTTCTCCTCGCGGCAATCCTCCCGCTTGCATATTGTGGCGTTGGTGTCGCGGCCGACCAGGGCCAACTAGACGCGAGTCCGACTCTCTTCAGCGTGCTGGCGGCGATCAATGCGGCGGGCTACGATGCGGACATCGACTCCGCGGCGAACCATCCGTTCCGGGAGATCGTGCGCAAGGAACTGGCTTCGC
Organism: Bryobacteraceae bacterium; assembly: GCA_035455185.1. GTDB lineage: Bacteria > Acidobacteriota > Terriglobia > Bryobacterales > Bryobacteraceae > JAEHDI01. The sequence goes on from DATIFQ010000206.1 coordinate 3,504, forward strand.
GGAACATCCCCTGTCTCGAGGATCTGAAACGCTTCTTTTCCGAACACCGTCAGAAGGATGAGACTGCGGAATTGAGCCAGTATGTTTCGTTTGCACTGGTGGTGGACGAAGCGCCGGGCTTTAACTACCGGCTGCACCAGAACGAACTGCCACCGGACGTGGTTCCGCTCGAAGGCTTCGAGAAACTGATGGCGCGGTTCCATAAGGAGGCCGGAATCGATGAACTGTGGCGCCGGGCGCAGCCGGAGTTCGAAGCGGTGATCGCGCGCTACCACGAACCGGTGACTCGCGCGGTTACCGAGGCCAACGCGTACCTGCGCAGCGCAACGAGCGGCTATCTCGGCCGCCGGTTCCAGATCTATGTCGACCTGCTCGGCGCGCCGAACCAGATCCAGAGCCGCAGCTATGCCGATGAGTACTTCATCGTGCTGACGCCTTCGCCCGAGCCGCAGGTCGAGGACGTGCGGCACGCGTATCTGCACTATCTGCTGGACCCGCTGGCGTCGAAGTTCGCCGAGGAAATACTCAAGAAGAAGGATCTGGGCGACTACGCCCAGGGCGCTCCGGCTCTGGAGGAGTACTACAAGTCGGACTTTCTGCTGCTGACCACCGAGTCTCTGATCAAGGCGGTCGAGGCAAGGCTGGCGCCGCGTGGAAACAGGCAGGCGTTGGTGGACCAGGCCTTCAAGGAAGGTTTCATTCTCACACCGCACTTCGCAGAACAGTTGCCGGTTTTCGAGTCGCAGGAGCAGGCGATGCGACTGTACTTTCCGGAGCTGGCGAAGTCCATCGACTTGAAAAAGGAAGAGCGCCGATTGGAGAGTGTGGAGTTTCTCGCGGAGCGGCCCGTACGCAAGGCAAAGGTGGTGCCGGCGGAAAGAAAGATCGAACTGACGGGTGCGAACAAGACGCTGGAAGACGCGGAGGAGGCTTACCGCGGCCGGGAACTCGCTGCCGCGAAGGAGCGTTACCTTCGTGTGTTACAGGAGACGAGCGAGAAGCCGCTGCACGCGAAGGCGTACTATGGGCTGGCGAGGATCGCCGCGCTCGAAAAGGATCCGGAACTTTCCGAACGGCTGTTTCTGAAGACACTCGAACTGGCTCCGGAGCCGCAGGTGAAGGCGTGGACACTCGTTTACCTAGGCCGGCTTGCGGACGCAGCGGGCGAGAGGGAACAGGCCGGAAAGCATTATCAGGCCGCCATCGCGGTGGCAGGAGCATCCGCAGCGGCGCGCAAGGCGGCCGAACAAGGGTTGCAGGAATCGTTCAGAAAGGATAAGTAAGTAAAGGCCGGTCATCTTGGATTTTGGATTTGATGAAGGCCGTACTTTAGGAGTCATACATGAGAAACGGAGCAGTGTTGAGATTTGTCCTCGGCGTGGCGTGCGCCACCGGAATGCTGTTGGGACAAGGGGCGAAGCAGTTGACGGTGAAGTCGAAGGGCGAGGCGGAAGCGGTCATGGCGCTTCAGACTGCATTGCAGTCCCAGAGCCCGGACGGGATCATCACCGCGTCCGACAATCTGCTGAACAAGTACGCCGACACGGATTTCAAGGTCATCGCACTCTATTATTCTGCCGAAGCGTACGGGATGAAGAACGACTTCGACAAGATGATCGTCTATGCAGAGCGGACCTTGCAGGCGGACCCCAAGCACTACCAGGCGATGCTTCTGCTTGCCGGTGCCATCGCGCAACGCACGCGCGAGCACGATCTGGACAAGGAAGAGAAGCTGAAGTCGGTTGAGAAGTACGTGCAGCAGGCCGACGAGGCGGTGAAGACGGCGGTAAAGCCGAATCCGAACCTCACCGACGAGCAGTGGGAGGGACTCAAAAAAGGCTTCGAAGCGCAGGGACTGGAAGCGCTCGGCTTGGCCTCACTCGCCCGCGCGCAGAACGACAAGGCCATCGAGCAATTCAAGAAAGCGGTAGAGATCGACCCGACGCCCAACCCGAGCACAATGTTGCGGCTGGCAGTCGCTTACACCAAGGCGGGAAAACCCGATGAGTCGATCGCGGTTCTGGACAAGGTTCTAGCCACGCCCAACCTGCATCCACAGATCAAGCAGATCGCCCAGGCGGAAAAGGCGAGGGCTACACAGGCCAAGAGCGGAGGAGCGGCGCCGGCCAACAACGCACCGCCGCAGATCGAAGTCAAGAAACCGTAACCGGGCCGCAGATCCAATGCGCGCGGAACCGGACGTCCTTGAGGAGGCGATTGGCCACGGCTTCCACGACCGTGACATCCTGTCCCGCGCGCTGACTCACAAGTCGTTCGTCCATGAAAAGTTCGCCGCCGGTGAAGCCACGCTCGGGGATAACGAGCAGATGGAGTTTCTGGGTGACGCCATCCTCGGATTCCTGGTCAGCGAAGCCCTGATCCGGCAGCATCCCGGCCTTCCTGAGGGACAACTCTCGAAACTGAAAGCCCACCTCGTCAGCGCGTCCCATCTCCACGAAGTAGCGCAGGAACTCAGGCTCGGGGACTACCTGCTGCTAGGCCGTGGAGAGGAGTTGAGCGGAGGCCGGGACAAGAAGGCTCTACTGGCAAACGCGGTTGAGGCGCTGATCGCCGCGATCTACCTGGATGGCGGAATGGAGGCCACCCGGCAATTTGTGCTCGGGCACGTGGCCGGTGGGGTCGAAGCGCTTTCGCAAGGTCCGGCACTGCCGATCATCGACTTCAAGAGCGCTCTCCAGGAACTGGCACAGGCCCGGCGGCTGCCAGCGCCCCGCTACGCAATCATTAAGGAGCGTGGTCCCGAGCACGCCAAGACGTTCACCGTGGAGGTGCGCATCGGCCACGATCTGACCGGGCAGGCAGAGGCGCTCTCGAAAAAAAGCGCAGGGCAGAAGGCCGCACAGGTTCTGCTCGAGAGACTCAGCGGGGACGACTCTTAAGGGCGGCCTCAGCGACGTTTTAGCAGCGCGAGAATCTCGGCAAGTTCGTGGCGGATGCTTTCGAGAGCGGGCGGGGCAGCAAAGAGCGTCGCCTGCGAAGACTCCTGCGCGGGCTTTTGGACGGCGCGGCGCGGCCGCGATTCGAGGTATTTCCTGGCTCCTTCGATCGTATAGCGGCGCTCGTAAAGCAGGCGTTTCACCTCGAGGAGAAGTTCGACGTCTTTGCGCCGGTAAAGCCGCCGGCCGGTCCCGGATTTCTTCGGCGAAAGCGCGGGGAAACTCTTTTCCCAGAAGCGCAGGACATGGGGCGGCACTCCGACCAACTGGCTGACTTCGCCGATACGGAAGTAGAGCCGGTCCGGAATTTGTGGTGTGTTGTCGTCCAGAGGCAGGTCGGCCATGTTCGCCCGCGCAACAACCGTCATGGTACGGGATGGGTGGGGCTGCGTCAACCTCTCGAAGTAAGGCCTTCAGAAATTTGGGCTTAGGCGGCAGGGTTGGCGGCGCTCCGGGCACTACGTTATCCTTCGGATCGGCATGCGGCGGATGTATTTCATAGGCGTGACGACGGCGGCGTCCTCGATTCACGCACTCTTTCCGAAGTGGACGGAGCTTGCGGGGATCGAGGGTTCGGAACTCGTGGGCCTCGATATCGAACCCGGGGCGCCGCCGCAAGCGTATCGGGAGGCGATGCGCAGGCTTCGGGACGATACAGCGGCGTGGGGCGCGCTGGTCACCACGCACAAAACTGCTGTGTATGCTCATGCCCGGGACCTGTTCGACGGCTTTGACGCCGATGCCGAGGCTCTGCGCGAGGTCAGTTGCATCGTGCGGCGCGAAGGGCGTATGACGGGCGTCGCCATCGACACGCTGACCTCCGGCCTGGCACTGCGGCAGGTGACGGGCAACGGGCCATTTCAGGGACAGGCTCTGATCATGGGGGCGGGAGGAGCGGCCGTGGCACTGGCGGTCCACCTGTCCCGGCGGCACCGTCCGTCGCGCGTGATTCTTACGGACGTATCCGCCGGCAGGATCGTCGAAGCGAGCGAATTGGCGCCGGCGGAGTGCATGCTGGTGAATGTTCCCGAGGACCACGACCGCATTCTCGGGGCGATGGCGGAAGGCGTCCTGGTAGTGAACGCTACCGGAATGGGAAAGGACCGGCCGGGTTGTCCGATTACCGTGCAAGCCCGGTTTCCGGCCGGGTCGGTCGCTTGGGACTTCAACTATCGCGGCGATCTCCTGTTTCTCGAAAATGCACGGGCACAGGGGATTCGAGCCGTCGACGGCTGGGAGTATTTCCTGCACGGATGGAGCCAGATCATGGCGCGGGTTTTCGGATTCGACCTGACTCCGGAGCTTTTCACGGCCATGCGCGACGAAGCGGAACGGTGGAGGACTTGAACGGGTGATGCAACTTCTCGGGATTCATCCGGTGCTGGAAGCGCTGCGGGCGAAGCGGCCGGTGGAGCGGGTGCTGATTGCGAAAGGCGCGGCCGGGTCGCGCCTCCAGGAGATCATTGACCTTTGCCGCGAGCAGGGAGTGCCGTCGCGGTTCGAACCGCGGCAGGTGCTGGACCGGATGGCGGCGGGCGCCGTGCACCAGGGCGTGATCGCACTGGCCGCGGCGCACCGCTATGCTTCCTTTGACCAGGTGATCGAACGGGCGAAGATGGTTGTCCTGCTTGATGGCGTCGAGGATCCCCACAATCTTGGGGCGGTGATCCGGACGGCGCACGCTGCCGGGGTTGATGCGCTGGTGATCCCCGAGCGGCGGGCAGTCGGGATCACGGAGGCGGTCGGACGGGCGGCTGCGGGAGCGCTGGAGTACATGACCATCGCACGGACGGGCAACATCAACCGCGCGATCGAGACTTTGAAGTCCCGAGGGTTTTGGATCTACGGGCTCGACGAGCGGGGCGAGCACGCATACGATGCCGTGGAATTCACGTCACCGGCGGCGCTGATCCTGGGGGGTGAAGGCAAGGGGTTGCACCGTCAGGTGAAGGAACACTGCGATTTCCTCGTCCGTATCCCGATGGTGGGGCGGATCTCATCCCTCAACGTCTCGGTAGCTGCGGGAGTCGTGCTGTTCGAGTGGCGGCGGAGACTCGCTGCGAAGGGCTAGAAGCGGGAAGCCGCCGTTCACGGTCGGCTACAATCGAGTTTTATGCGCGAAAGTCTGGCGCTTGGCGCGCTGCTGGTCGCAGTGCCGTGGGGGTTTCACGCTCGGGCGGCGGAACCCGTCCGCGCGCGCCACGCCATGGTGGTGACGCGCGAGGCGCACGCCACCGACGCGGGCGTGGCGGTTCTGCGCGCGGGCGGTAACGCGGTGGATGCCGCTGTGGCCGTCGGATTCGCGCTGGCGGTCACGCTTCCGGCGGCGGGCAACATCGGCGGCGGTGGGTTCATGCTGCTCCGGTTCACCGACGGACGGACCACCTTTGTCGATTTCCGCGAGCGCGCACCGAAGAAGGCGTCGCGCGACATGTATCTGGGGCCGGATGGGAATCCCACGAAAGACAGCGAAGCCGGCCACCTTGCGGCGGGGGTACCAGGAACGGTTCGCGGGCTCGAGCTTGCGCATCGGAAATACGGCAAGAAGCCGTGGGCGGGTCTGCTCACACCAGCGGTGAGTCTGGCCCGAGACGGTTTTTCCGTATCCTACGGGCTGGCGCGATCGCTTCGGGCAAGCCGCCTGTTGGCACGATTTCCGGAATCCCGCCGGATCTTCCAGCGCGATGGCGCATACTACGAAGCCGGGGAGCGGTTTCGGCAGCCGGAGTTGGCGGGCACGCTCGACCGCATCGCGCGAAGCGGCGCCGCCGACTTCTACGAGGGCGAGACGGCGAGGAGACTCGCCGCCGGCATGGCCGCCAACGGCGCGCTGATCACGCTCGAGGATCTAAGACAGTACTCAGCCGTCGAGCGCGAACCGCTACGGGGCCGCTATCGTGGGTATGAGATTCTGACGGCGCCGCCGCCGAGTTCGGGCGGCACAGGCATCCTCCAGATGATGGGTGTCCTGGAAAAGTCAGGTTACGAGAAGCACGGAGCGGGTTCGGCCGCCTCGATCCACTTCGTCGCCGAGACGATGCGGCGCTTTTTCGCAGCGAGGAACGCATATCTTGCCGATCCCGATTACGTCCGGGTGCCGGTCGCGGGACTGCTCGACAAGCGCTACGTCGCGAAGCTGCGGGAGTCGATCGATCCGGAGCGCGCCACGCCGAGCTCGGAAGTGAGCGCGCTCGACCCTGCCGGCTACGAAAGCTCGGAAACAACGCACTACTCGATCGTCGATGCGCAGGGGAACGCCGCCAGTGTCACGTATACGATCAACGGCGGCTACGGATGCGGAGTGACGGCACCGGGATTGGGATTCTTGCTCAATAACGAGATGGACGATTTCACCGCCAAGCCCGGCTCGCCGAACGCCGCCGGCCTGGTACAGGGCGAAGCGAACGCGATCCAACCGGGCAAGCGTCCGCTCTCGTCGATGACGCCGACGATTGTGCTGCGCGACGGGCGACTGTTCCTGGTGGCCGGCTCGCCAGGCAGCGGCCGGATCATCAGCACGGTTCTCGAGGTGCTCCTGAACGTTATCGACTTCGGCATGAACGTTCGCGACGCAGTCGACCGTCCTCGCTTTCACCACCAGTGGAAGCCGGACACGTTGTTCATGGAGCCGGGATTCTCGCCCGATACGCTGGCGCTTCTCCGTGGACGGGGCCACACCGTGGAAACCGTCTCGGGGATCGGCGAAGCGGCTGCGATTCTGGCCGAGGGCGGATGGCTCCAGGGCGCCGCGGATTCGCGCTCGGAAGGCAAGGCAAGCGGTTACTGACACGCATGGATCACTATCTATCGACTCACCTGATTGTGAACCACCGGCTTACTACCGTGTGGCTCGACAGGATCTGGCTCGCGGGCATTCCAGGAGTGGAGATTTTTTGCGCCAAGCAGCACCTGGACTACCGAAACCGGGCTCAGATCAACGAAATCGCACATTGGTTCCACGACTCGGAACTGATTCTGCACTCGCTGCACAGCCCGATGTACACCGACGACGTTTGGGGGCGGTCCGGGCCGCATTCGGTGATCACCATCACGGAGACTTCCAAGCCCCGGAGGGTCGAGATGCTCGACGAAATCAAGCGCGCACTGGAGATCGCCGAGACCATCCCGTTCCGCTACTTCATCCAGCACATCGGGGTGGCGCAGGAAGAGTACGACGATCGGAAGATCGAAGCCGCGTTCACGTCGCTCGAGGAACTGAGTCTCTTCGCTGGACATCGCGGCGTACAGATACTTCTAGAAAACATCCCGAACGGATTCTCGAGCGCCGAACGCCTGACCTATTTTCTGGGCGAGACGCATCTCGACTTGGGGTTCTGCTTCGATACGGGCCATGCGAACATGAATGAAGGGGTTGCGGCGGCCTTCGAACTGATGAAGAGCCGCATCCGGTCCACGCATATTCATGACAATGACGGGCTGAGCGACAAGCATCTCTTCCCGACCGTGACTCCGGGGGGCACGATCGACTGGAAAAGAACCATGGAATTGCTGCGCACGAACCCCAGCCAGTATCCGCTGCTGCTGGAGTTAAAGGAAACCGCCGAGATCGATCACTCACTCGATGCAGCGAAGCGCGTTTTCGAAAACCTGGAGAACCTCTAAATGAATTCTGCCGCAACTTCCAGCCGGATCGCGGTCGCGCAGGCCGGCGACCACGTGGGCGAGATCGTCACCGTATCGGGCTGGCTGTATAACCTCCGGAAGTCGGGAAAGATCGTGTTTCCAATCCTGCGGGACGGCACCGGCGTCATGCAGTGTGTAGCCGTCAAAAGCCAGCTTCCGGAGGCGCTGTTCGAGACGATCAAGGATTTGACGCAAGAGTCGTCGATCGTGGTTACTGGCAAGGTTCGGGCCGAGCCGCGCGCCCCTGGTGGATACGAGATGGACGTCGAGGCGGTGGAGGTCGTCCAGCGTGTTCCCGACGCGGATCCCTATCCGATCACACCGAAGGAACACGGTATTGACTTCCTGATGGACCACCGGCACCTGTGGCTACGTAGCCGCCGGCAGCACGCCGTCCTTCGCGTCCGCCACGAGGTGATCAAGGCAATTCGCGATTATTTCGACTCGAATGGCTTCACGCTGATCGACACGCCGATCTTCACTCCGGCGGCGTGCGAGGGAACGACAACCCTGTTCGAGGTGGACTACTTCGACGGCGAGAAGGTTTATCTGACACAGTCCGGGCAGCTCTATAACGAGGCCACGGCGATGGCTTTCGGGAAGGTTTACACCTTTGGGCCGACCTTCCGGGCCGAGAAATCGAAGACACGGCGGCATCTGACTGAGTTCTGGATGGTTGAGCCGGAGATGGCGTACGCGACGCTCGAAGATGTCAAGCGCGTGGCTGAGGAACTAGTGGTGTTCGTGGTCGGCCGCGTGCTTGCGAACCGGCGGAGCGAACTGGAGACCCTCGAGCGGGACATTTCAAAACTCGAGTCGGTCAAGGCGCCGTTTCCGCGAATCACTTACGACGAGGCCGTGGCAAGCCTGCAAAGGAAGGGCAGCGAGATTCAATGGGGCGGTGATTTCGGAGGAACCGATGAGACGCTGCTTGGCGAGGATTACGACCGGCCGGTCATGGTAGACCGTTATCCGACCGCCATCAAGGCGTTCTACATGCAACCCGATCCGGAGCGGCCGGAAGTGGCGCTTGGGGTGGATGTGCTGGCCCCCGAAGGCTACGGTGAAATCATCGGCGGCGGCCAACGAATCCACGACCTGAGCCTGCTGCTGCAACGCATCGAGGAACACGGACTGCCGAAGGAAGCGTTCGACTGGTACATCGACCTGCGAAAGTACGGAAGTGTTCCCCACGGTGGTTTCGGGATGGGCGTGGAGCGCTGCGTGGCGTGGATCTGCGGACTGGAACATGTTCGCGAGACGATCGCCTTTCCGCGGATGCTCTACCGCACGCGGCCGTGACCACTACTCGCGGCGGGGCAAGAACATGCGGACGTCTCACATAGCGATCATCGGCGCGCCACTCGATCTCGGGGCAGGGCGGCGCGGCGTGGACATGGGCCCGTCGGCGATGCGGGTGGCGAACCTAAATGCCCGCCTGGCTTCACTCGGCTACGAGGTCGAGGACTTGGGCAACATCGCCGTCGAACAACCCGAGAGCCTGCCAGCGGGTCCCGAACGTTCGCGGTATCTGCCGCACATCACGCAGACCTGCGCGCGGCTGGCGCGGCTGGTGGAGAAGGCAGCCGGGCAGGGCAGGGCGCCGCTGGTTCTCGGCGGCGATCACTCGGTGGCAGTCGGCACGGTCTCGGGAATGTCCCGGTATTTCCGGAAGCGAAAGCAGGCGCTCGGGCTCATCTGGATCGACGCGCACGCCGATATGAACACGCCCGACACGAGTCCGAGCGGCAACGTCCACGGCATGCCGCTGTCGTGCTGCATCGGCATGGGGCCGCGCGAACTGACGCACATCGGAGGGTACGCGCCGAAGGTGGACCCGCGGAACGTCGCGCTGGTCGGCGTGCGCGAGGTGGACATCCTGGAAAAACCGCACGTACGGGAGTCGGGAGTGCGCGCATTCACCATGCGCGACATCGACGAGCGCGGCTTGCGGGCGATCATGGTGGACGCCATCCAGATTGCCTCGGCCGGGACAGAAGCTTTCCACCTGTCGCTGGACATGGACAGCGTGGACCCGCAGGAGGCGCCCGGCGTGGGCACCCCGGTGCGGGGCGGCATCACTTATCGCGAGGCGCACCTGGCGATGGAACTTATCTGCGATTCCGGGCTGATGGCCTCCATTGAGGTTGTCGAGGTGAACCCCGTCATCGACGAGGCGAACCGGACCGCCAACCTGGCCGTGGAGCTGGTGATGTCGGCGATGGGGAAAAGAATTCTGTAGACGAAAAGGACGCGAGTGAGACTCAGGGTTGCGATCATCTATGGCGGGAGAAGTGGCGAGCACGAGGTCTCCCTGCGGTCGGCGCAGTCGATCATGGCGGCGATGGACCGAGGGACGTACGAAGTGATCGAGTACCTCATAGGTAAGGATGGCCACTGGAAACCGGGGCCGATTCTGCCGGAGCCCGGCGCGAATGCCGGCATCGATGTCGTATTTCCTGTGTTGCACGGGACCTTCGGCGAGGATGGAACGGTGCAAGGCCTGCTTGAACTCGCGGACCTGCCGTACGTTGGCGCGGGCGTGCTTGGCTCGTCGGTGTCCATGGACAAGGACGTGATGAAACGAGTCTGCCGCGAGCGCGGGCTCCCGGTTGTGGAGTACGTAACGCTGGCGTCACCCCATCTCGATCCGGAAGCCGTCCGCGAAAAGCTCCCGTTTCCGGTGTTCGTGAAACCGTCCAATCTCGGTTCCTCGGTCGGCATCTCCAAGGCGCGCGATCGCAAGGAACTTGAGGCGGCTCTGCGCATGGCTGCTGAGTACGACCGGAAGGTCATTGTCGAGCGGGCGATCGACGGCCGTGAACTGGAATGTTCGGTGCTCGGTAACAGCGAACCGGTGGCGTCGCTGCCCTGCGAGATTCTGCCATCGCGCGAGTTCTACGATTACGAAGACAAGTACCTCACCGACGGCGCGCAGTTCCGTATTCCGGCGGAACTGAACCCGGCGCAGACCGCGGAGGTGCAGCGGCTGGCAGTGGAATGCTACCGGGCGGTGGAGTGCGAGGGCATGGCGCGGGTGGACTTCTTTGTCGAGCACTCCACGGGCAGGATCTACATCAACGAAATCAATACGATTCCGGGCTTCACTTCCATCAGCATGTTTCCCCGGATGTGGGAGCACTCGGGCCTCGCGTATCCGCGACTGATCGACCGCCTGATCGAACTGGCGCTGGAACGTCATGAGGCCAGGAAGTCGATCCGGTACACCCGATAGCGATGCTACCCCTGCTTCCCTTTTTGTTCCTCTTGCTGTCCGCAGCGCCAGAGAACGATCTCGAGAGCGAGGCCAGGAAATTCTCCGAATTCTACTCGATCGTCGAGAGCCAGGCAGCCGATCCGCTCGTGCCGGAGAAGGCCTTCTACGACGGTGCGATCCCGGGGATGTTGCGGCGGCTTGACCCGCATTCGGTCTTTCTTAACCCGGAGCAGTTCGACCAGCTCAAACGAATGCAGGAATCGAGGAGCAAGGGTTTTGGGACCGTGGTTTCCGTCGTGCCGGGGCGAGTGATCATTCTTCAAACGTTGGCGGGAACGCCGTCGGCGAAAGCGGGTCTCGCGCCAGGCGACGAAATCATCGCGATCAATGGAGTCCAAATGAACCGTCTCGGTGTCGAGCAGATCATCGGCCTGCTCGGTGCATCGCGTCAGCGGCCGGTGAATATGGACGTGCGGCGGCCCGGCAACGTGCGGACGCTCCAGTTCGTGATGACGCCGGAAGAGATGCAGTCGCCGAGCGTCGAGCGGGCGTTTTTTCTAAAACCGGACGTGGGCTATGTCCGCGTCTCCAGTTTCGACACGGAAACAGGCAAGCAGCTCCGAGAGGCGATCGAGAGACTGGGTGGCGCCGGCCTGAAGGGGCTGGTGCTCGACCTGCGCAACAACCCGGGAGGGCTCCTGCCCGCGGCATTGGAAACGGCATCGCTGTTTCTGAAACCTGGGCAGAGACTCCTGGCCGTCCGAGGTAGGGCCATCGAACCAGGCGAGGAGAAGGTGCCCGAAACATCGAAGCCTTACGAATTCCCGCTCGCGGTTTTGGTGAACGAGAAGAGCGCGAGCGGATCGGAGATTGTCGCAGGCAGCCTCCAGGACCACGACCGGGCGGCGATTGTGGGCGAGCCGAGTTTCGGTAAGGGTCTGGTGGAGAGCGTCTACCCGCTATCCGAAGCAACGGCGCTGGCTCTGACGACGGCATTCTATTACACGCCGAGCGGACGCTCGATCCAGAAACCGCTTCGGGACGGTGGCCAATTGGACGCGTCTACCAGCCGGCGGCCGGCTCAGGAGTTCCGGACGGATTCCGGTCGTGTCGTCAAGGGCGGCGGTGGGATACAGCCGGACCTGGTGGTGTGGCAGGAGCAGCTTTCGAGGCTTCAGATGGTGCTTGAGGCGAGCAGTTCGATTACGTCGTTCGCCATCGAGTACACACGGAAGCATGCTCCGATCACCGAGAGTTTCGATGTCACACCGCAAGTGCTCGACGATTTTCAGGCGTTCCTATCACCGCGCAACATCCGTCCTGGCGTAGAGGAGTGGCTCCGGTACCGTGACTGGATCTCCAACCGTCTGAAAACCGAAATCTTCAATCAAGCTTTCGGCGTCGCCAGAGGTGATGAGGTGGAGGCGCAGCGGGACCCTGTGATCCAGGCGGCGCTGAAGACGCTGGGCTTCGGGTGACTGACGGCCGTCCGGTTCGGGCGGTTCAGCGCGGGGCCTTCTTGCGCCACGCCTTATACATTTCGAAGAGGATCGGCAGCAGGGAGATGAAGATGATCAGCAGGATCGCCTTTTCGAAATGTTGCCGGACGACTGGGACGTTGCCGAGCGCATAGCCTAGCATGGTCAGAGCAAAGACCCAGCCGATTCCACCGAAGATATTGAACGAGAGAAACCGTCCGTAACCCATCTCCGCAACCCCGGCGACAAACGGTGCGAAGGTGCGGATGATAGGGATGAAACGCGCGTAGATGATCGTCTTCCCCCCGTGTTTTTCATAGAAGGCCTTGGTTCGCCGCAGATGCTCCTGGTGGAAGAAGCGGGAGTTCGGACGATTGAAGATGTGGGGGCCGGTACGCCGCCCGAGGGCATAGCCGACTCCGTCGCCGATGATCGCCGCCGCCATCAGTACGAGGTTGACGAGCACGATATCGAGCTTTCCGGCACCGGCGACGACGCCGACGGTGAACATCAGCGAATCACCCGGAAGGAAGAACCCGACCAGCAGACCCGTCTCGGAGAAAACCACCACAAACAGCAGCGCATAGCCGAGCCATCCGGTGAGCGCCGTGGTCAGCAGGGCGATCAGCCGCTCCGGATTGGTCAGCGTGCGCAGGAAGTCCAGGATTGTTTCTACCATCCGGTTGACCGTCTGATCGGGATCGCGCTCTACCTTCCGGCGTAATTTGAGATGATCCGGCTAATGGTCGCACGGTGGAGTTTGATCTTGCCCTCCGCGATAAGCCGGTTCTTGAGGCCTTCTTCAAACAAATCGTTGCGCTGGCGGGCGATTCGTGACTTCAATTCCTGCTGCAGGTTGTCCCGCTCCGCGGCGAACCCGGTCATGTCGGCGGGGATCTTCGAAACGATCTTGCAGACGAAACGGCGGTCGCCCACAGTAACCGGACCGAATACGTCACCCTCATTTCCCGCGAAGGCCTGTTCCAGGTAGGAGGCAGATCCGATACCCTCGGCCGCGCCGGTGCGAGCGAATTCCAGTGGCGCCTTCCACTCCGCCCCTACGGCCTGTGCCGCGCGTTTGAGGTCGCCATTCATCGACTTCGCTTTTTCGACCAGTTCACGACTGCGCTCGTCGACGAGCTTCGCGAGTTCCTGCTGGATGAGCGTGTCGCGGATTCGGGCTTCCACTTCGGCAAGCTCCGCGGGGCGGGCCGGAAACACATCCGTCACGACAGCAACCGCAAGCTTGGTTGGCTGAACCTGAACAACCGGCGTGACGTCACCCTTCGGCAGCGAACTGAGAGCATCCTGAAGTTCCTGGCTGACCCCGACTTCGGGAACGGGGTCACCCGCGCCGGTTTTCTCCACGGTCACGAGCTGCAGCCCCAAATCGGAGGCGATCTGGGCGGCGCTCAGCGGGCTCTTGACCAGAGCCGCGCGAGCCTGGTCGGAGAGGGTCTGCATGCGGTCGTAGACGAGTTGGCGCTTTCGCTCGGTGGCCAGCTCGCTACGGACTTCCGCAAACGGCCGCAACCGCGCTGTTTCCTTCGCCATCACCTGCAGGATATGAAAGCCGTACTCGGTGGTGATGAGGTTGCTGATCTCTTTCGGCTTCAGCGAAAACGCAGTTTCCTCGAATGCCTTCACCGTTTGGCCGCGCAGCACCCACCCGAGGTCGCCGCCCTTGGCTGCCGAGCCCGGATCCTGGGAATTCTTGCGCGCCAGTTCAGCGAAATCTGCCCCGGCACGGACCTGCTTGAGGAGTTCTTCCGCCCGGGCGCGGATCTTTGGAATCTCTTCTTTCGGAACGTCCGTGGTTTTGAGCAGGATGTGGCGAACCTGCACTCGCTCGGGAAGACGGTACTGATCCTGTGCTGCCTGATACGCCTGCAGCAGGTCGCTCTCCGGGATCGAGACGGACTCGCCGACCTTGTCTTGATCGATGATCAACATCTGGAAGCTGCGCTTTTCCGGTACTGTGAACTGGGAGCGGTTGGCGTTGAAGTAGCTCTGGATGGTCTCCGGCGCCACCTTTACTTCCGTGCGATACTTCTCCGGCGTGACGGCGGCGTATTCGATTTTGACCTTCTCGTTCCTGCGGCGATACTCGCGCTCGACTTCGTCGAGCGGCACGATTGTACCTTCCAGAACCAGGCTGCGAAGCTTGTTCAACAACAACTGCTTCCGGAGGTTGTTTTCGAACTGGGGGATGGTCAGATTCTGCTGGGCGAGGTAAGCCGCGTAGACCTGGCTGCCGACGAATTTCCCGTTCTCAAACAACTGAGGGAAGATCGACTCGATCGTGCGGCCGAGATCGTCCTTGCTAACCTGGTAGCCCATGCGCTCCGCCTGGTAAGCAAGGGCATTCTCGGTGACCAATTGGTCGATATACTGGGGCACGAAAGCGGCCGCCATTTCGGCGGGAAGATTCCGGCCGCGTAGCTGGCCTTGGATGGACTGCTGCACCTCAAGAACGGTGATCGATTCCTTCCCGACTTCGGCCACGATCTGGTCATTCGAGCTGACGTTGGTACCGAAGCCGGGGATCAGAGTGACCACCATCGAGATGGCGACCAGCATTAGCACCGCCCCGAGCAAATAACGGACAGCCTTCGCGCGGCTGCGAAACAGGTCAAACATCGAAGAGAATCTCCTGAAACTTGTAACGCCTGGCCATCAGTAGTCCACGCTGAGCATCCGGGCGGCACATAAACCAGCGAGCACGGCGCATCGTGATCTGCATTCGTTCTGGAGGCTGAAGGCTTTGAATCCTATAGTATAGCGGAGCGCCGGAGTTCCCGGCGGCTCACTCCGTTATTATTCCGCCCGATGCGCCCGCTCAGCCATGTGGCACTCGGCGTGAACGGCCCGCACGGCCTTCTCCAAGCCGTCCCGGTGAACGACCACCGCAATCGTAAGCTCGCTCGATCCCTGTGCAATGGCGATGATGTTGATATTTTCCCGGGAGATGGCGGTGAAAACGCGGCCGGCGATTCCGGGAGTGCCGCGCATGCCCTCGCCGACAATCGCCAACAGCCCGACGTTCTGGTCCACCTCGATGGGACGGACATAGCCGTGCGCCAGTTCGAGCGAGAGTTCCGACTCGAGAGCGGAGAGCGCCACCGGGAGTTCATCTTTGCGGACCAGGAAGCAGAAGTTCTGGCGGTAGCTGGAGTTGGTGAGGACGAGGACCTCGACGCTGGTCCTCGCCATGGCGTCCATGGCGCGCGCCAGTAACTGATTCGTGCTGAGGGCGGAGCTCTCGGATTCAATAGATATCAGCGCCACGTTGGCCATTGACGTGACGGCTCGCGGCCCGCCGGGCGAATCGGTCTTCGAGACGATTCTCGTTCCAGGTTTGTCGAGGGCGAAGCTGTTCTTGCTCCAAACTGGGATCTGCTTCTCGATCAGGGGCGCCAACGTTCTTGGATGCAGTACCTTGGCTCCGTTATAGGCAAGTTCCGCGGCTTCGCTGTACGTCACTTCGCCGAGAACCGCGGCATCCGGCACAAGGCGGGGGTCGGCGGTGAGGATGCCGTCCACGTCGGTCCAGATCCACAACTCTGAGGCGTCCAGCACCGCAGCCAGAATCGAGGCGGAGAAATCGGAGCCGCCGCGGCCGAGCGTGGTTGGCCTGCCATCCGCGGCCGAGCCGTTGAACCCGGTGACCACCGCAAGGACTCCTCCCTCGATCCAGGGCAACAAGTCGCGGCGGGCCTTCTCGCGGGTCGGCCCCATGAGCGGCGACGCGTTGCCGAAAACAGCATCCGTCACGATGATGTCGGCGCCGTTGACTGCGACCGAGCGGACCCCGGTGCTTTCCAGGTAGGACGCCATCAGCATCGCGGAAAGCCGCTCGCCGATAGCCACCGCTTCGTCCACCGAGCGAGGCGGCCGTTCCCCCAGCATGAGAACGCCGTTCGCAATGCGCTGGAAATCGGAAATCAACGAGTGGATGCCTGCCAGCACCGCCTCCTGCTTTTCTGGCGGGAGCAGTTCGCGGCAGGTTTCGACGTGCCGCTCCTGAAGGCGCGAGAGGTTCGATTCCATGTCGACCTGATCTCCCGCCTCGGCGCGGCGCAGCGTATCGAGCAGCAGGTCCGTGATTTTGGACATCGCCGAAACCACCGCCACCACCGGCCGTTTCCGCCTCTCAGCGGCGCAGATCCCGGCGGCCACACGGATGCGCTCGGCCGATCCCATACTCGTGCCGCCGAATTTCATCACCAACAGGTCCTTCAAGATGCGTGGTCCTTTCCGTTCGACGTGCGGTCCCGCACGATTCGCAAGATTGCCTCCTCGACCTCGCCGATGTCGAGGCCGCTCGAATCGACGTAGACGGCGTCGTTTGCCTGCATGAGAGGCGAGTCGGCACGTGTACTGTCGCGCCGGTCGCGTTCTCGTATCTGCCCGGCGATTTCGTCCACGTGCGCCTCAAGTCCTTTTTCGCGAAGTTCCTTCACGCGCCGTCCCGCTCTGACCTCAGGGGTCGCGTCAAGGTAGACTTTCACCGGTGCACCGGGAAACACGACCGTGCCGATATCGCGTCCTTCCATGACGACGTTCGCACGGGAGGCCATTTCGCGCTGCTTTTCGACCATCGCTCGCCGGACACCCGGGACCGCGGAGGCACGCGATGCCGCATCGGCGATTTCCTGGGTCCGGATGGCCTCGCTGATGTCTTCGCCGTTCAGGAATACCGTGGAGTCGCCCGGCCCGAGTTCGATCCGGGCCTCGCGGGCCAGTTGCTCCAGCCGGTGCATGTCCGAGAGATTAACGCGCAGCCGTAGAGCCCAGAGTCCAACCGCACGGTACATTGCTCCGGTGTCGATGTAAAGGAAACCGAGGCGGCTGGCAAGACGCCGCGCGATCGTGCTCTTGCCCGCACCAGACGGGCCGTCAATGGCCACCACGATTCGTTTGCTCATAAGCCGGCACCGCGCCGGGCTTGCCTACAATGGTTCACAGATGCACCCTCAGGAGTTCGACAGGCTGGTGGAAAAGGCTCTTCTCGCCATACCGTCCCGGTTTCGCCGCAGACTGAAGAACGTGGCCTTCGTTGTGGAAGCGGAACCGCCTGTTCCAAACTTGCTCGGACTCTACCAGGGACGCCCCTTGACCCGTCGAAGCGTCGGGGACGGCTTCACTATGCCGGATCGCATCACGATCTTCCAGGGGCCCCACGAGCGGCTGGCCCGGAGCCCCGTCCACCTCGAAAAACTCCTGGAAGATACAGTATGGCACGAGGTAGCCCACTATTTCGGGATGGACGAGCGCACCGTCCGCCATGCGGAGCGGCGCCGGGCCTCGCTGCGGCGCAGACGGGAGCCGTAAACGGGCGCCCGGCGCCTACTTTGTGCTTCCCGGCAGAAAACGCTTGGGCATCTTCGCGGCCACGGTGAAGTGCGGGTCCACGATATTCGCGATGTCGTACTCAAGCGCGTGGCCCATCAGCAGCGACGCGCCACGCTCGTCGAAACCGTAGTCTTCCATCAGCCACCGCTGCATTTCGGTTGTGGCGTGCTGGAGCGCCTGAAGCAGCGGCCGGGCGCTGCCGAGCACGACGATTTCCTCCTTGTTCTCCAGGCGCGGCCAACGGATGGCCTTCTTCTTGATCAGGTCGACGCTGAACTCCACGTTCATCGAAGTTTCCAGCGCGTTGCCGATGACCTCGCCGTCACCCTGCCGCGCGTGACCGTCGCCGACGAACAGGAGGGCGCCGGGCTCGTAGACCGGCAGCATGAGCGTGACGCCCGCCACCATGCCGTTATAGTCCATGTTGCCGCCGAAGTTGTCGGGCGTGCTGGTGGCGATCGCCTCCTTATTGTCGGGGGCGGTGGCCACGCAGCCCAGCATGGGCCGGAGCGGCACCTCGATCCGGCGAGGACGGATGTCTGGCGATTCCACCCACGCGACGCCCTTCGCGGTGTCGATGTTCCAGGTGAGCGTCTTTCGCTCCCGCAGGGCTTCGGACCGGAGAAAGGCTGGGTCGACCGAGTACGGAGCGAGCGTATTGTCCGACCACGCGGTGGCCCGGTTCGGCTCGATCTTCTCGATCCGCACCACGAGCACATCGCCCCGCTCAGCGCCCTCAACGAAAAACGGCCCGGTTTGCGGGTTGGGTCCCTTTCCCACCTGCTTGTTCTGCGAGTCAGAACCGCGGGCGTCGATTGTCTGTGTGATGACTCTGTCGCCGGGCTTGATCTTCGCGAGCGCGGCATGCGCTCCGGAGAACGTGTTGTGGAATCCAGCCGCCTGGACGCGGTGGGTTTCGGCCGGGACCGGCGCGGTGGCAAGCGCAAGAAGCGAACATACGGTGAGAACAGCGCAGAGCGGTTTCATTCGTAGACCTCCGAGATCCTATGCAGGATAGCACTGCGTCGAAGAATCCGGAGAGAAGGTCTACTGTAAGCGGCCTCGACCCCTCGGGCCGGGGGTCAGCGGTCCGGGTTGCGTACCCGGGCCCATGCCGGGGCTTAGCGGACTCGTTCCTTGAAGGTTACGTTGCCCGGTACCACCTTGCGTACCGCCGGCGCCGGTCAGGCCCATGTTCATTCGATCCTGGCGGTAATCATAGATGAACTCCCACTCTTGGTACTTCTGGCGCTCGTTGTAGACCTTGATGCTGTCCGACTCCTTCTTGCTCGCCACCCCCGCGATCCCGCCGCCGAACCCTTGCCTGCCAAGGGCCTGCTGCCCGCCAAGGCCCTGCTGCCCGCCAAGGCCCTGCTGCTGCGTGCCTGCCAACCCGCGTGGATTCGGCGTGGTCAGCAGCTTTCGAATAAGGTCCGCAGCGGGGTTTTGTCCTGGCTGGCTGGTTGACTGTGCACCGCCAACTGGTTGTCCACCGAAGACCGGCCCCCCGGCCGGCCCCCCTCCGACCAGCCCCCCAACGGTAGACGGCGGCGCGGGCGGTCCACCAATGAACGGCGGAGGGCTGCCGGAATCGGAAGGCGACGGAGTTGGGGGACCGCCGATGAACGGCGGAGGGCTGCCAGACTGCGCTCCAGGCTGGTTTTGTATGGGTTGGCTATAGGGTACGGGCGCTCCGGGAATCCGTTGTACCGGCAGGACTGCCGGCCGCGGAATGACTTGCTGTTGGAAGGGCCGTTGGCCCGGTGTGCCAGCCTGGAAACCACCAGTCTGCTGCTGGCCGCCGGGCTGCGGCAGGAACGGGAAAGGGGGCGCCCCGGGCTGCTCGGTCTGTGGCTGCTGGCCTGGAATCGCAGGGTTCTGGCCTTCGACTGTTTGCTGAGGATACAATACACCCGGCTGGCCGGTTGCCTGGCCCGCCTGCGGCGCGACTGGTGCAAAACCTTCCTGCGACTGCGCTTGTTGCTTACTCTGCGGTTCGTCTGGCTGGTCGCCGGACTCTTCTTCGGGCCCGGCTGGCTGGACTTCAGCGCCCGGCTGAGGGGTGTTCTCGGGGGCCGCGACGTCACCGGAGGCACCCGCGCCAGGTATTCCCGGCCCACCAGCCGTACCGCCACGGCGACGCATCCAGGGGGCGGAAGTGGACGTCTGGGATTCGACGGCCGCGCCAACAGACGGGCCTTCGGTGATGAAGGTGTTCTGACTCTTCGACTCGTCTTCTTTCTCGCCCGGTTTCTGAACCAGAGAATCCGTGAGTACGCCCGCAGGCGAGATGTGAATGAGCCGCCATTCGTCGGAGCCGGTCAACGGGTCTTTGTAGAGCCGCCGGATGAAGCGGATGTTGTTCGTTTTTTCGAGTGCTTTCAGTTCCGCTGGATAGCGTTTGAACTTTCGGAAGTATAGCTGGATGCCCCGCCGGTATTGCTCGCCCCGGTCGAGCAGCGCCTGCTCGCGGGTGCGTTGGTTCTCGAAGACGGCCACCGGCAACTGGATGTAGAAGGAGATCGCGATGGCTGCCGCCATGAAAAACACGAATAGCAGGGCGAAACCCGACTCCCCGTGTGGTGGTGCTTTGCGCGGCATCAGCTTGCCTCTGCCTCAAGCTTGAGCGTTTGTTCGTTCTTCTGCTCGATGTCCTCTACTACTACCGAGTTTACGCCGATGCGGACCACCTTGTAGCGTTTCTTGACGACGTCTCCTTCAGAAGCGACGTGGATCTCGTCCCCGTCGAGGAAAATCGCACGTTTGTTCCCGAGCCGGGCCTGTACGGTGTAACCAAAGAAGCGGAGCGGGATGGGTGTCGCCGGCTGCTTCGCCGCTACTTCGGACCCCGGCTTGGAAGGATTCGCCGGCGGCGGGACGGGACCGACCATTAGCTTTGGAATGATCTTGGGTTCGGGTGTCTTCGGGAGCGGCGCCGCCGAGAATTCGAACAGACTGCGAGGTCCTCCGGAAAGGGCGACCTTTTCTAGCCGGGAGATGAGGTCCACCCGCAGGGTCGGGTCGATGGAGCTCAAATCCGGTCGCTCGGTAGGCGCCCTGCGCGGGCGCAGCGAAGGGCGGAAATCCTGAAGCGATCGCCGGTTCGCGCGCGGAGGTTCGGCTCGTGGTACAGGCCGGCCTGACTCGGCGACGGGAGCCGGTGGGGGGGCGGCCGGCGACTGGGCCTGCGACGCCGGAACCGGCGCCGTTCCGCCGCCGGAGAAGAGATTGCTGTAAAGGAAGTAGACGGCGACGACCAGCAACCCACCGAGGATCGCTACTTTTTTCGGTTCCGCTCCGACTTTCATCGCGCCAGTGGCTCCTCGCGGACGAACACATTGAGCTTCATGTTGACGTTCAGCACGCCCTGTCCCTGCTGGGGTGTCGCCTGGAGCGTATCGATCGTCAGAAATCGCGGTGAGCGGTCAATCTGGTTCACGAACTTGACAATATCGGCGTACGCGCCTTCGTAGTTTCCGGTAATCACCATCATCCCGAGTGTGTCGCTGCCTTCGATCGGCTCGGTGACGAAGGAGTGCTCCTTCATCTTGACTCCGGATTTCTCGGCCAGCTCTGCGAGCTCGCCGAGGATGGTGGAGTAGGCGCTTCGCCGGGCCAGGAAGTACTGTTCCAGGAACTTGTTGGCGTCGGAGCGGGTTTTCTCGACAGTTGTCACGAGCTTACGCAGGTGCGCAAGGGAAGTCTCGCGCTTTGCCGCGTCGGAGCTAAGCTGCGCGAGTTGTCGCTGAAGATCCTCCGGCGAACCGCCCCAGGGTTTGAAGACCGCCGCCGCGGCCACCAGATTGGCGATCAGCAGAAGACCGAGCACCACCCGCACAGTCACACGTGGATCCTTCGCCATCCGCTCCCCGAAATGCGGCGACAAACTTCGCCACTTGGCAGCGAGAAAACCACGGGCTGGACGTTCTTCAGAGCTTCTGGGCATAGTTTACGCTCACACGGTAGCGATACAGCGGCTCCGTCTGCGCCGGCGGCAGCCAGCTATGGACGGCGGTATCCCCGAACATAGGAGAGCTTTCCATACGCTTCAACATGTCCACCACGGGCGTCTGCGACTGGGATCCTACGACCATGTCGAGGAGGATTTCGTTCTTGGCGTTCACCTGGGGGCGAACCGAGATCAACCGAACATCGTGCGGCACCACGTCCGCCAGGTCGGCAAAGATTCTCGTCCAACTGATGCCCTTCCGGTACAGCAGCGTATTGATGAAGACGACCAGGTCGAGCACTTCGGCGTTTTCCGGGCGCACGAGCGCCGCTTCCAGGCTCGTCTCTTCTGCGGTCATGGCTCGCAGTCGTTTCTCGATCGTGTCAATTGCTGTGCGGGTTTCCGCCGCCTGTCCCCGTTCAATAACGGCCAGTGAGACGAGCAGCACGAGCAGCGCTGCCAGCAGCACGCCGACGAACGTGGAAGCCACCAGGATCAGGCGGTCCCGCCGAAACGGCTCACTGGAAAGGTTGAGGCTGATTCTCATTCTCTGGTCAAGCCCCCTCGAGTGACTCCATGTATCCTAGAAGCCCCGAGTTGAATTCCCCCGTCGTGCCAAGCCTGGAAATGAGAGCGGCGACCGGGACCCCAAGCTCGCCTTGCAGCAAGTCGTGGAGGCGATCATCGTTCGGCTCAAACCCGCACAGCAACAGCATGTCCGGGCGCGCGGACAGTTCGTCCTCGATGTACGCGAAGGTCGGAAAGAGGTGCCCGACGATCTCATGCGCGCTCACATCGGCCAGTTCGATCGACCGCACCAGCCTGACCGCACCGGAATCCACGACGGCGATGCTCAGGATCCTTCCCGTCCGTTTGGCGAGCACCTTCAGCCCGGTCGGCGGGACAAGCTGCACCGCGGCCAGGATCGAAGTGGTCACCCAACCCGGGTGAAGGTTCGCCGCGCGGAACGGCGCTTCATATCTCGCGACGACCTCAAGCGGCGCCACCGCCGCGATGACATCCACCTTCTTCGAATTCTTTGCGTTCGGCTGCGGATGGAAACTAACCGCCGCCGACTCGACGTCGAACGGCACGCTCCGCTTAAGACGGAACCGCACGAGCGATGCCTGTTCCTTCGCGTCCGACGGGAACGAGTCAAAGTCGAGTACCGAAACGCGGACGCTGTAGTCGGGGAGAATCAGCGCGGCGGTCCGGCGCTTCCGTCCGTCGCCTCCAGGCGCCACCGCCTTCACGAGACCCAGGATCGCGTCCGGGCGAAGGATATTGTCGCGAACGGGCGAAACCGAGATGACGTCCTTCTCGAATTCCTGGAAATAGAGCACAGGCGGTTTCCCGTTCTGGGCGGACGCCATGCCGGCCTCCGAAAGCTCAAAGGCAAACGCGGGCGGCGGGTCTTTCAGGAGGCCGGTGATGGATTGGAGGAAACTCATTTGGTGCCGGATCAGGCTTCGATGAACGTGACCTTGTTGATCTCCCTGAGAGTCGTGACGCCGAGGCGCGCCTTCTCCAGCGCCGACTCGCGCAAGAAAGTCATGCCTTCTTCGCGAGCCGCGCGCTTGATCTCGGCGCTCGGGCGCTTGTCAAGAATCATCTGGCGGATGTGCTCGCTCAGGTCGAGCAGTTCGTGGATGGCAGTCCGTCCACGAAAACCCGTGCCGCCGCATTCGAAGCAGCCGGCGCCTTCGTAGAACGTAACCTCGCGCCACTCGGCCAGGTCGAGGCCGCTCTCCACCAGGTAGGAATCGGGATGCTCCGCCGGGCGCTTGCAGAACCCGCAGATCACTCGCACCAGCCGCTGCGCGAGGATGCAATTCAGAGCCGAGACGAAGTTGTACGGCTCGACACCCATGTTAAGAAACCGGCCGAGCACGTCGAGCACGTTGTTGGCGTGCACGGTGGTGAACACAAGGTGCCCGGTCAGCGCGGCATTGATGGCGATCTGCGCCGTCTCCTGGTCGCGTATCTCGCCGACCATGATCTTGTCGGGGTCGTGCCGAAGGATCGAGCGCAGCCCGCGGGCGAACGTGAGGCCCTTCTTTTCGTTCACCGGAATCTGTGTGATGCCCTTGATCTGGTACTCGACGGGGTCCTCGACGGTAATGATCTTGTCCTCGTCGTTCTTGATTTCGCTAAGGGCGGCGTAAAGCGTCGTGGTTTTCCCGGAACCGGTCGGTCCCGTCACCAGCACCATTCCGTAGGGCTCCTTGATGTAGCGGCGGAACTTCGTCAGGTCCGAATCCGAGAAACCGACGACGTCGAGCGAGAGTTTGGCGAACTTCTCGCTCATCGATTCCTTGTCGAGCACACGGAGAACGGCGTCCTCGCCGTAGATGGTCGGCATGATCGAGACGCGGAAGTCGATCAGCCGGTTCTTGTAACGGACGCGGAAGCGGCCATCCTGCGGGACCCGGCGCTCGGCGATGTCCAGTTCACTCATCACCTTGATTCGCGAAATGATCGTCGAGTGCCAGTCCTTGGAGATCGGCGGCATGGCATAGTGAAGCACGCCGTCGATCCGGTACTTGATCGCGACCTCTTGATCGCGGGTTTCGATGTGAATGTCGCTCGCGCGCCGCTCGAGTGCGTTGAAGATCGTTGTGTCGACCAGCTTGATGACCGGGGCGATATCACTGTCAGCGGCCGTCAGGCGGTCAATGGACAGGGTCTCGTCCTGATTCTCTTCGTCGCCCACGACGTCCAGTGCGAAGCCCTCGGTCACCTCCTCGAGCACGCGCTGAGACTGTTCGGTCTTCTTGAGCAGTTCCGAGATCTGCGACAGCGTGGCGACTTTGATCCGCAGCTTCCGGTTGAGCAGGATGGCGAGTTCGTCGATCAGGTTCAGGTTGCGTGGGTCCGCCAGGGCAATGTCGAGTGAGCCGTTCTCGGCGTGCATCGGCACGAAGTTGTAGCGGAACATCAGGTCGACCGGAATGGAGCGGAACAGATCGTGGTCGATGCGAGCCTTCGTCAGGTCCACGAATTCGCAGCGGTACCGGGCGGCCAGAGAGCGCGCCTGCGCTGTCTCCTGCTCCGGATCCAGTGGTTTGACTCGATCAGTTGCCATAACACCAAGCCCCCAGCCCGCCGTCCGCCAGTCGTTGTCTGCCTGTTACGCGCACGGCGTTACGAGTCCTCATTTCAATGTATCCGCCAGCGAGAAGATCGGCAGATACAGCGCCACCAACACAAAGGCCACAAATATGCCCATGAAAATCATGATCGCCGGCTCGATAAGCGACAGGGCGGCGGCCATGCGAATGTTCACGTCGTCTTCGAAGAACTCCGAAACGCTGTTCAGCATTGCCGGGAGAGCGCCGGTCGATTCGCCGACCTCGATCATGTCGATCGACAAGGCCGGGAAGATGCCAGTCGCGGCAACCGACGACGAAAGCGGCTGCCCCTCTCTTACCATTCTCTTCGCTTTTTCGAGCGCTTTGTGCAGCAGGCGGCTGCCGAGCGACTCCGAGGCGGTGTCGAGCGCCTGAACGAGAGGGATACCCCCCAGCAGCAGCGTGCTCAGCACGCGCGCGAACTGCGAAACCTGATACTTGATCCAGATGCCCCCGACCAGCGGCGTGCGCAGCTTGACGCGATCGAGCGCCTCCTGAGCGGATTCCCGCCGGGACCAGAACCGAAAAGCGAACCCCAGCGCCACAAGCCCCACGGCGAATGCCAGCACGTAATTGCGCGCTGTGGTGCCGACCGCGATCAGGAGCTGAGTAACCGTCGGCAGGTTAGCGGACATGCTGCTGTAAAGCTGCGCAAAGTTCGGTACTACGTAGGTGACCAGGAACACCATCAGAGCGATGACCAGCACGATCAGCACGGCCGGATACATCAGGGAGACCAGCAGCTTCTTCCGGATGGCGAGAGCCAGTTTCTGGTAGGCAATGTAGCGATCCAGGACCTCGGCCAAGCTGCCGCTCTTTTCGCCCGCCAGGATCGACGTCACGTAGATGGGCGGGAAGACACCCTGCCGCCGGAAAGCGTCCGAAAGCATTGCGCCGTTGCGGACGTCGTCCCGGACCGCCTGGATGTATCGTCCCAGCTTCGGATCGGTAAGCCTGTCCGCCAGCAGTTCCAGCGCCTTCAGAATCGGCAGGCCGGCTCGAACCAGCGTGACAAACTGCTGGTTAAAAATCAGAAACTTCTCTACATTCAGCTTCTTGCGGCGGGGCAAGGTTCCGCGGCCGATCGGCATCAGCCCCGACCGGGGACGGATCGAGTAGACAAGGAATCCCTGATCCGACAACCGCTGCCGCAAGTCATGCTCGGAGTCCGCTTCGGCGACCTGCTGGTGGATCTCCCCCCTGGTGTCCGCGTATTTGAGCAGGTACTCGGCCATGGTCAGCGTACCTCCCCGTCCGCGGCAACATCCACCAACTCGGCGCCCGGAGGCGGCTGGAACCGGAACATTCGGTCGGGCAGCGGGGGGTTGAGTTTCTCTCGGGAGAACCGGAACTCCATCACGGAATGGTCCTGCCCGGTGATATTCAGGTAGCGGATCTCATACTGCGGCGTGACCACGAATTCGACCTTCGTGTAGGGGAGTTTGTTCGATTTGGGCTCCGCCGTGATGCGCAGGTCACTACCATCCGGTTTCGAGACGAACTTTTGGAAATCCCGCCAGAAGTCGAGCTTGCCCAATAGGAAGGCGAGAGGCGCCCGCATGTCGTCGCTCTCCTTCAGGCCCATGGTTTCGACGCGGTTGGTCGCCGGCGAATAGAGAAAAACCTTCTTGCCGTCGGAGACGAACAGCTTCCCCTCGGGCGAAGTGTACTGCCACCGCATGCGGCCTGGTCTACGTAGCGACAGTTCTCCGCTCTCGACGATCCGGCGCCGTCCCTGGACGCTATATGACTGTTCAAAAAGGACTTGTATCGTTCTGGCGCGGTTGTACCGAAGCTCAACCGATTTCAGCAGGGCGCTCAATTCCTGGCCGGGAAGTAGTCCCGGCGACAAGAGCAGACACCCCCATACCGCCCAACGGGTCACATCATGCTTGACGGTTTCGGGCGCCAATTCGTGGATAGAACTCTCCGCAGAGCCTAGGAAAAGCGCATTCCGGAGCTGAATTCGACATATCTCATGGAATTTGTTACATTAAGATTAGAGGTCTGCCCCGCGACATGGCTTGGAAATCTCCGTTTCAGCAAGGCGCTCAAGTCGAACATCCGAAGTTTGGGTTTGGCTCGGTGCTGTCCAGCAACGAAGAGCACATCGTGATCAAGTTTGACGACCACGGTGAAAAGAAGTTCGTCACGCCTATCGTTTTACCGAACCTGAAGAAGAGCGATCGCCAACCACCTGCCGAGAAGCGTGCCAGCCGGAGCCGGAAACCAAAAGTGGTGGCTCCCGCAGTCGCCGGCTGAGGCGTCCGGCCACAACACGTCCGTATCACGCCCACCATGTTAGACTGAGAATCTCTCATGAGATTCGGCGTCGTCGTCTTTCCCGGAAGCAACTGCGATCACGACGCGTGGTACGCGACATCGCGGAATTTGGGCCAGGAATCGGAGTTCATCTGGCATGACGCCCACAGCCTCGGCAACGTGGACGCGGTCATCCTGCCCGGCGGTTTCTCTTATGGTGATTACCTGCGATGCGGAGCCATCGCGAAGTTCTCGCCAGTCATGAAAGCGGTACGCAAGTTCGCGGCCGGCGGAGGGCTGGTCCTGGGCATCTGTAATGGCTTCCAAATCCTTGTCGAGTGCGGCCTTCTGCCCGGAGCGCTGATCCGAAACCGGGGCCTGAAGTTCATCTGCCGACAGGTCGAACTCAGCACTGTTACGACGAATTCGCCATTCACCTGCCAGGCGGCAATAGGCCAGGTTCTCCGCGTCCCCATCGCTCACGGGGAGGGCTGCTACTACGCCGATGGGCGTACCCTCGACGAACTCGAAGCGGAGGACCGGGTAGTGTTCCGATACGTCGACAATCCGAATGGTTCGCTTCGCGACATCGCCGGCATCCTCAGCCGCGAGCGTAACGTCATGGGGATGATGCCCCATCCGGAGCGGGCCTCTGACCCCCTGATGGGGTGTACGGACGGATTGGCCGTATTCAGGTCCATGGTCGCCGCGATGGCGGTGAAGTGAGATGAGTGCCATCACTCCCGAGGTAGTTGCCTCCCACCAATTAAGCGAGTCCGAATACGACAAGATCGTTTCGTTACTCGGACGCGAGCCGACTTTCACGGAACTCGGCATTTTCAGCGTGATGTGGAGCGAGCACTGCTCGTACAAGAGCTCCCGTCTCCACCTGAAGAAGCTTCCCACGCGCAGCAAACTAGTGCTGCAAGGTCCCGGAGAGAACGCGGGAATCATTGACATCGGGGACGGTTACGCGATCGCATTCAAAATCGAGTCCCACAATCACCCGAGTTTCATCGAGCCGTTCCAGGGCGCGGCCACGGGCGTCGGCGGGATACTTCGCGACATCTTCACGATGGGCGCCAGGCCCATCGCCGTCATGGATTCGCTCCGCTTCGGGCCGCTCGACGATCCCGAAGTCGGCGCCCGAAACCGGCGCATCCTGGAGGGAGTGGTCGCGGGGATCGCACACTATGGGAACTGTTTCGGCGTCCCCACGGTCAGCGGCGAGTGCGTGTTTGAAGAGAGCTACAACGGCAACCCGCTGGTTAACGTCTTTGCGCTCGGCGTGTTTCGCACGGACGAGATTTTCTATGCGAAAGCCAGCGGCATTGGCAACCCCGTGATCTATGTCGGCGCCAAGACCGGACGTGACGGCATCCACGGCGCATCGATGGCCTCGGCCGAGTTTACTGAAGAATCAAAGCAGAAGCGGCCGAACGTTCAGGTCGGCGATCCGTTCCTCGAAAAGCTGCTCCTTGAAGCCTGCCTGGAAGCGATGCAGACTGGCGCGATCGTCGGCATCCAGGACATGGGTGCCGCCGGGCTCACCTGCTCTACGTGCGAGATGGGCAGCCGCGGCGGTACCGGCATCGAAATCGATCTCAAGTACGTCCCGCAGCGCGAAACCAGGATGACTCCGTACGAGATAATGCTTTCGGAGTCCCAGGAGCGGATGCTCCTTGTGGCGGAGAAGGGCCGCGAGGAAGAAGTTTTCGCTGTCTTCCGAAAGTGGGGTCTGGACGCGGTGACCATCGGTGAAGTCACCGGCGACGGACTCTTGCGCGTCAGGGACCGCGGAGTGGTGGTCGCCGAGATCCCGAACAGCGCCCTGGCCGACGAAGCGCCGATGTACGACCGGCCGCACATGGCGCCGCTGCGGAAAGCTCCGATGGAGGGCCCGCCCTTCGCCAGCGGAGACCTCCAGGCGGATCTCGCAACCTTGCTCGCAGCCGGCGACATCTGTTCCAAGCGCTGGATCTTCGAGCAGTACGATTTCATGGTCCGGACGAACACCGTCCAGGGACCCGGCGGGGACGCGGCCATCGTGCGGATCAAGGAAACCGATAGTTCGATCGCAATGTCACTCGATGGCAGTGGCCGGTACTGTTCGCTCTCGCCGCGGGAAGGGGCGAAGCTGGCGGTCGCCGAGTGTTGCCGCAACCTCTCCACCGTCGGCGCGCTGCCCGTCGCCGCCACGAATTGCCTGAACTTCGGCAATCCCGAGCGGCCGGAGATTATGGCGCAACTCGTGGAGGCCATCGAGGGCATGGGCGAGGCCTGCCGCTTCTTCGATACACCGATCACCGGAGGCAACGTCAGTCTGTACAACGAAACGCTCGGGGAGGCGATCGACCCCACGCCGGTGATCGGGATCGTCGGGCTTCTGAAGACCGGGGCGCCTCTGACCATCGACTTCAAGCAGCCCGGTCGGACTGTGGTCCTGCTCGGCGGTCTGGGTAACTGTGACGACGCGCGGTTCGGTGGCACCCAGTACGCCAAGGTGGTGTTGAACGAGATGTGGGGCATGCCTCCCGCGCTCGACATGGCCTACGAGAAACGCATTCATGCGGCGATGAGGGCCATCGCGGAGGCGGGGCTTGCGGAGTCGGCGCACGACTTGAGCGACGGCGGGCTGGCCGTCGCAGCCGCTGAGTCATCCTTTGGACCTGTCGCGGTGGGCGCCGAACTGGTTCTCGACAGCGGCTTGCGCCCGGAGTTTCTGCTCTTTCACGAAGCTCCCTCGCGCATCCTGCTCTCGACGAGCCGGCCCGAGGAAGTGCAGCGCATTGCCCGGGAGCACTCGGTCGAAGCGCCGCTTGTGGGTGCAACCGTTAAGGGGAGGCTCTCCATCACCAACCGAGGCAGGACCCTGGTAGACTGCGAAGTGGGGGAGCTGCGGAGCCTCTGGGAAGGGGCTCTCGAGAGAGCGCTTCACGCCTGAGCCATGCAAGACCAGTTCCACGACGAGTGCGGAGTGTTCGCCATCTACGGGCATCCCGAGGCGGCCAACCTGACGTACCTGGGCCTCTATGCGCTCCAGCACCGCGGGCAGGAAAGCGCTGGGATCGCCACCAGCGACGGAACCGAGATCAACTGCTACAAGGCCATGGGCCACGTGGCCGATATTTTTACGCCTGCCGTGCTTGCGGCGATGCCCGGCGATGCAGCCATCGGACACACGAGGTACTCGACCGCCGGCGACACGGTGCTCCTGAACGCCCAGCCGTTCAGCGTAGCGTGCAACAAGGGCCGCATCGCGGTGGCGCATAACGGCAATATCACCAACGCCGCCGACCTGCGCCGCGAACTGGAGCGCGAAGGGTCTATTTTTCAAGCCTCCAGCGACACCGAGGTGATTCTTCACATGGTGGCCCGTTCTCGGGAACGGACCCTCGCCGGTGCGCTGCGCGAGGCGCTGCTTCAGCTCGAGGGGGCCTTTTCCCTCGTCTTCCTGGCCGAAGACAGGGTCATCGTCGCACGCGACCCGCACGGGTTTCGCCCGATGGCCATGGGCCAGATGGAGCTTTCCCACGGCAAGATCTGCTATGTCTTTGCGTCGGAAACGTGCGCCTTCGACCTTTTGGGCGCCGTCTATCTCAACGACGTAGAGCCAGGCGAGATGGTGATCGTGGGGCCGGAAGGGCTGACCCGAGAACGGTACGCCCCGGAGCAGCCGAAGGCGCAATGTGTCTTTGAGCATGTCTACTTCTCGCGGCCGGACTCGATCGTTTTCGGCCGGTCGGTGTCCGAGTCGCGCGAGATGCTCGGACGACTGCTGGCCCGCGAGCACGCTGTCGACGCGGACGTCGTCGTACCGGTGCCGGACTCCGGCGTGGCGGCAGCCATCGGTTACTCTGCGGAGTCCGGAATCCCGTACCGGCAGGCCCTGATCCGCAACCACTATGTCGGACGCACGTTCATCGAACCTTCGCAGGCGATCCGCGACTTTGGGGTCAAGCTAAAGCTGAACCCGGTCCGTCGCCTGCTCGAGGGTCAGCGAGTGGTGCTGGTGGACGATTCGATTGTGCGCGGTACCACCAGCAGGAAGATCGTGCGTATGGTCCGGAGCGCCGGCGCTCGCGAGGTGCATCTGCGTATCTCGTGCCCGCCGACGATTTCGCCCTGTTTCTATGGCGTCGACACGCCGACGAAGAATGAGCTGATCGCTTCCAACAACACCGTCGAGGAGATCCGCCGGTTCGTCGAGGCGGATTCGCTCGGATACCTCTCGCTCTCGTCACTCCGTGAAGCGGTCCACGACGACAAACACGAATACTGCTACGCCTGTTACACGGGCGACTATCCGACCGACCTCGTCAATATCGAGGATCTCATCGCGGCCAAATCGCGCCGCGGCTGATCAATGACTCCAAAGGTCGCTTCCTCCGCGCTGGCCGTGCCGCACTCGCGCATCCGCGAACTGGCCGAGGTCGCGATGTCGATGGACGGGGTGCTGAAGCTCTACTTCGGGGAGTCGAACCTTCCAACACCGGAGTACATCAAGCAGGCGGCCGTTCAGGCGCTCTCTGACGGCTATACGTTCTACACCGAGAATGCCGGACTGCCGTCGCTTCGCCGCGCGCTCGCCGGCTACTACCACCGAGTGCAAGGCGTGGAACTCGACCCGGAACGAGAGATCGTAATCACCGCCTCCGGCGTGCAGGCGCTTTGCGTCGGCATCCGGTGCGTGCTGGACCCCGGCGACGAGGCGATCGTGCTCACCCCGGCGTGGCCAAACGGGTCTGCGAGCGCGGCCCTGTCCAACGCGGTGGCGAGGCAGGTCCCGCACCCGCTTTGCGGTGAGCGTTACATGATCGACTTCGCCGCGCTCGAGGCAGCCGTCACGCCGCGGACAAGGATGCTGCTTTACACCTCTCCCTCGAATCCGCTGGGGTGGGTGGCGACCGGGGACGATCAACAGCGGCTGCTCGGCTTCTGCCGCCGTCACGGGTTGTGGCTAATGGCGGACGAAGTCTATGACCGCCTCTACTACGAGGGTGGCGCGCCGGGCGATCCGGTCCCGTCGATTCTTCGGATGACGACGCGCGAGGATGCCGTCACGGTCGTACAGTCGTTCTCGAAGTCGTATTGCATGACGGGTTGGCGCGTCGGCTGGCTGGTTGCGCGTGCCGACGTCGCCTCACGGGCGACACAGTTGAACGAGTTCATCATCTCCCACGCGCCAAGCTTCGCCCAGAAAGCCGCCGAAACCGCGTTGGCGGAGGGCGAAGAAGAACTCGCGCGGATGGTGGGGCGTCTGAAGGATAACCGGGACTTCTGCTGGGCCACGCTCCGCGAGATGCCCGGTATCACCGTCCCGAAGCCCGAGGGCGCGTTCTACCTCTTTCCGAGAATCGACGGCCTCACCGATTCGTTCGAGTTCTGCCGCCGCCTGCTTCTGGAAGAGAAAGTCGGCCTTGCTCCTGGTGTGGCCTTCGGAGCCGGTGGTGAGGGCTCGGTGCGGATCTGCTATGCGGCCGAACGGTCGATCCTCGAAGAGGCGATGGAGCGACTCGGCCGCTTTCTGCGCCGCGGGGTCTAAGACGAGAAAACGAATGACCTCGTGGATCAGCAGGCCACGAGAAGCGCTAGCCTAGCGGAAGTCGGGCTAGTGCAATTCGAATTGGCTCCTTAGCTTTTGGGTGGCGGCTGATCGGAGTTGAAAATATCAACGACCGCTTTCCAAGAGCCGTTGGCCTGCTTCTTCCAAACAGTCGCGTATTTGCCCAGGTCCTTCACCGGCTTTCCTTTCGGATCGTTGACGGACATTTCATAGGAGCCGTAGGTATAGGCGAGATCGCCCGAGCGCGCCACTTCGACCTTGACCGTCTGCCAGCTTAGTGCAAGGCTCGGCAACGCCAGCATCTCAGACCACGCTTTTCGGATCGCCTCTCTGCCCGTTGCGATCGGAGCATTAGGCGTGAGCATCGAGGCATCCTCCGCATAGTAGGAAAGAATGCCTTCAAGATCCTTGGCGAATGCGCGGTTGGACCACTCCGTCTCTGCAACACGGATTGCGCTTTCGTCAGCCGCCCGGGTGTCGGGCGGCGGGGCTGGTTGCTGTTGGCAGGCCAGCGTGACAACCAGGAGCAGCAGCAACACTGCGACGTGGGTTCTAAAGTGCACGGGACACCATCCTTTCTGTCATTGTTCCCAGGGAAGCGATGTACTTGCAGCCTAGCCAGGATTCCCGTTTTGGCTTAGTTGCTGGCGTCCATTGTACATCTAATGGTCCGGTTCACCAGTGAACTAAGCGCGAAAACGGGGAGGCCTGTAGGCTTCGAGAGCGTTCTTCCAGAAGTAGCTGTCGACCGCGTCCTGTCCCTTGGCGGTAAAGTACTCCCGGACCACTCTCAAGACGGCATCGTACGGCGCCACCAGATCGCTGACCGGCCAGTTACTGCCATAAATCAGGCGGCCCGGACCGAAGACTTCCCAGAGCTCATCGAGGGCCGGACGGTACGCACTCAGTTCCGTGGGTGCTTTGCTTCCCTTGCGGCGCAGGACCGACGAAACCTTCATGTACACCAGCGGGCGCTTCCCGACTTCGCGCAGGGCGCGGTGGAACGCCTCCCGATCGGACGCCTCTGCCGGCGGATCGAACGGGAGGTGATCAATGACGATTCGAAGATCCGGCACGCCGTCGGCGAGACGGAGCAGATCGTCCAGCATTGCCGGGCCGCCCACGGCGTCGATTTCGAGCCCGGCGGCTGCGATGCCTTTGAGGTCCTTCAGAAATGGTGTGTGTGATAGCCCGTCGGCGATCACCTTGGCTGCGAGCCTGATCCCGCGGAACAGGGGGTTCTTCCCAAACCGCTCTAGGTGGTTCTGAAACGCAGGCTTGCCGGGTTCGAGGTGGCCTACCAGTCCGAGAATGACGGGATGCTTCTCGGCTACGTCGAGTACCCACTGGTTGTCTTCGAGCCACGGGCTGGCCTCGACCACGATGGTTCCTGTCACGCCCATCCGTTTCGTCAACCTGACAAATTCGTCCGGGAGCACCGTCCGGTAGAGAACGGTCTCTCCCTTGGAAGGCCACGGCACGCCTTCCGGCCGTGACGGGTCATAGAAATGCGTGTGGGTATCGATGATGGCCGCTGGCGAAACGACTGAATCTGCCCAAGCCAGAGGCAAGCTTCCGGTAACGCCGAGAAACGCTCTGCGGTTCATGGCAACGTCTCAGAGTTTACAGGAATTGTCCGGTCCCCGACCGGAGGAGGAAGGGCCTCAGCCACCCGTGAAACGGCTCAGGATGAGCCAGCCGGCAACGATGAGAATGATCCAGATAGCGTCCACGAATTGACCTCGGCTTTCATTCTACGTGATATCTGCCAAGGTTTACGGCGAGATCATCAAGTAGGTTGCCGCCCGGAAGGCAGCCTCACCGGCTACTTCGGAAAGCCTGCAGGGTTGATGCCGGGAATCACGCGGAGCGCGTTCTTATAGTACAGCTTCTTCAGGACCTCGTCGGGGAGCTCCAGGCCGTACATTTTCCAGAACGCGTGTCGCTTGCGGTAGTAGTCGAAGTACTCATCGGCGGTCTCGAGCACCCGGAAGTAGGTGTGGTACTCCGTGGCGTTCCAAGAGTCCTTGCCGAACATCACCCGGTCCTGGTGACGGATGAACCACTCCCGGGCGAAACGCGGCTGCCGCCCCAGTTCAGCCAGCACCGCGCCGATCTCGGTGTACATGTTGGGAAGCGTGTCCATCAGGCGGCCCAACTCAGCGAGGTTGCCGCCGAGCCAGCCCAAGTGGGCGTTGATGAAGATCGTCTTCGGGTGCTTCGCGAACATCTTGTGCTGCTCGCCCATGATTTGTTCCCAGCTAGGAAAGCGGTCTGCCGGCCGGGCGCGCGACGGGATCTCCTTCAACTCCAGCCAGCGTTCATTGAACCGATCGTGCGGCTGGAAGAAAGACCATGGCTCGCCGGTGTGAATCAGCACGGGGATACCGAGCCTCCCACAGGCCTCCCATACCGGATCGAACCGCGGGTCATCCACTGGGATGCGGCGGCCCTGTGAGTCTGCGAGTGTGAGTCCGAGATTCTTAAAAATCTTGAGCCCCTGCGCGCCGTTCTTCACATCCTGTTCGAGTTGCGCCGCGGCGCGCTTGCCCCAATCAGGATCGTCAATCCCCGCGAAATTCAGGTTCGCGAAGATTACGAAGCGGTCCTTGTACCGGCCTTTCATGTTCGCGACGCCGCTCTGGAGGCGGTCTCCGCTGCCCCCGCTTAGGTTGACCATTACGCGCATGTTCAGGCCGTCCATGTCCTTAACCAGCCGGTCAAGGCTGTCTGCCGGCATCTGCGAGTTCTGGTGGCTGTGAACGTCGATGAACGGATACCTCGCCCGCGTGAGCGGGTGCTCGCGCACAACTAGCGTCGATTTCGGATCGTATTCCTCGATCGACATCGTTTGCGCGAATACGGAAGCTGCGCAGAGAAAGCAGATCGGAACGTATCTCATGGAACGTTGGCGTTCTTTCGAGTATACGGCGCTCAGGAAGCGTTGCGCACCGTCTCGCCGAGTAGCTCGAGGATACGGTCGCGGATCTCCGTCGTAAGCCACTCGCGATCGCGCAGGGTGAGTCCCGCCGTCGGGATCGCGTCGCCGATCTGGAGCCGGACTCTGCCCGGTCTGACGACCACCGAATTCATCGGCAGGATCTCCCGGGTGCCCTGAATGGAGACCGGCACAACCGGCACCCCGGCCTTGATCGCGATGTAAGCGGCGCCCTCCTTAAAGTCGTTCAGTCCGCCGGTGGCGGAGCGCCCGCCCTCGGGGAACACCAGGGCCGAGACTCCCTGCGCCTGTACCATCCGCGCTGCCTCGGACATCGCCTTCAGCGAACCACGCGGATCGTGCCGCGGAATCGGGACGTGTCCGGCCCGCTTTAGGTGGCCCCCGATGAACGGAACTCTGAACAGGCCCTTCTTCGCCAGGAATCGGAACTGAACCGGCAAGTAAGCCATGAGGAGCGGCGTGTCCAT
This sequence comes from Bryobacteraceae bacterium, assembly GCA_035455185.1. Classification (GTDB taxonomy): domain Bacteria; phylum Acidobacteriota; class Terriglobia; order Bryobacterales; family Bryobacteraceae; genus JAEHDI01. Next base: position 39,489 of record DATIFQ010000206.1, read on the forward strand.
GAGGCTCAAGTGGTTCGACGCAATCACGTAACTTCCCCCGGGCGTGATCTTATCGAGACCTTCGGCGTGAACGCGCGCGCCGCTCAGCAACAGCAGCATCCGCGACCAGCAACGGGCAATCCGGTGCGGCAGATTGCCGCTCCGGTCATAGAGGGACGCGAAGAAGGAGAGCGTGCCCATCACCGCGGTCGCCAGGACGATCAGCGGATCGGTTAGGAGCAGCGCTCGAAGAGTGGACACCGCTCCCTATTTTACGAGGAGGGCGCGGGCCTCGCCCACCAGAAACAGCGTGCCGGTGATGAAAAAAGCATCCTGGGAGGCAGCGCCGTCCATGAACCTCAGCGCCTCCCGCAGGTTCGCGGTCACCTGGATGCAGGGGTGGTCCACCAGTTCCCTCAGCGCCTGCGGCCGGATGGAGCGCGGGCTGTCCGCCGCGGTAAGAATCACCTCGTCCGCCAGCGGGAAGAGAATTCCCGCCATTTCCGTGACGGCCTTGTCGCGCATACAGCCGTAGATCAAGCGGACGCGGCGGCCGTGATAGAAGCGGCGGATGTGGCCGGCGAGCGCGCGTGCGCCGGATGGGTTATGGGCGCCGTCGAGGATGATTTCGGGCTGTTCGGAGACACACTCCAGACGGCCAGGCCAAGCGGCACGGCGGATGCCCTCGGTAATGCGATCGCCGGGGACTCCCATTTCATACAGCGCCGCGACGGCCGTGAGAGCGTTCATCACCTGGTGCTCCCCGGCGAGCGGGCACTCGACCGGAATGCGGGCGGCTCCTACGGCGAGAAATCGACTTCCGCGACGGTCGAAATCAAGATCGCGGACCTCCCAGTCTCCCGCCGGCCTGACACTCGTCCCGGCCACCGCGGCGCGCTCCTCGAGAAACTCCAGAATTCCAGGCCGCTGCACCGCGATTACCGCCGGCACTCCGGACTTCAGGATGCCTGCCTTCTCCGCGGCGATCGCCTCTATACTGCGGCCCAGAAACGCCTCGTGGTCGAAGTCGACCGGCGTGATTACGCAAAGTGTTGGGGTTACGACGTTGGTCGCATCCAATCTTCCCCCCAGACCAACTTCGAGAACGGCCGTCTCAACGCCGAGATCCCGAAACAGCACGAAGGCCATGGCGGTGACCGTCTCGAAATACGTCGGATGGAAATCGAGGGAGCCCTCGGCGAGCAGTGCTTCCGCCTCACGGTGGACCTGGTTGAAGGCTCTGGCGAAAAGCCCGGGGTCCACCGGCTCGCCGTCGATCCTGATCCGCTCTGTCGGTTCGACGAGGTGGGGTGATGTGAACAGTCCGGTCCGCTGTCCGGCGGTCCGCAGGGCCGATTCGATCATCGCGCAGACCGAACCTTTACCGTTGGTCCCGGCCACGTGGACGAAACGGCAGGCGCGATGCGGGTCTCCCAGACGGGCGAGCAGCGCCGCGATGCGATCGAGGCCGAGTTTCGCTGTCTTGACCTCGTTTCCGAGCGCGTAAAGAAACCGCACCGATTCCGGATAGTTCACCTTGGGAGCCGCTCAGGTTTCAGAATAACCCCCTGCGAATCCGTCCCGCCGTGGGAGGCCCGTGTTACACTCACTGGTATATTGAGGGCAGCTTTCGGTCGAGCAATGCCGCGGATCACGCCTTGACATGGGAGGTCTTTGATGAGGGCAACATCGAGAATCGAGTCGCTCAGTTACGGGACCATTTACATGACCGGGTGCATAGTCGCGTTGTTCCTGTCCTTTGGACAACACAGCCCGCTCCAGCGTGTTCTCGTCCACACGGTCTGTTCTTGGGGCTACGTCATCTACTGGGTGCTCAATTACCAGTAGATTCTCCTCCGTTCCCGGGGTTCTCCCCTCCCGGATTTTGCCTTACACTGAGGTTGGACTTCCTCGATTGGACTTCATGGCACGGTGTGGCATCCGTGCGGGGAGGTTGGTATGCCGATGTTGCAGAAGTTGCTGGCCTACTTGGACGAGAAGCAGGTACAGTACACGCATCACGCTCACCCGACTGCGTACACGGCGCGGGAAGTGGCCTCGGTGGAACACGTTCCGGCGCAGACAATCGCTAAGACGGTCGTGTATTTCAGCGAGAACGGCTATGGTGTCGTCGTGCTGCCCGGCGATAGCATGGTGGATCTCCATGCGCTGAGAGAGTCGCTTGGTGTGGCCAGGCTGCGGCTGGCGACCGAAAGCGAACTGGGTGACCTGTTTCCCGACTGCGAGTTGGGAGCGATGCCTCCATTCGGCAATCTGCGTGACCTGCCGGTATACGTGGACGGCAGGCTGCCCGCCGAGGAGACGATTACCTTCAACGCGGGCACGCACCGGGACGTGATTCAGATGAAGTATGCCGATTTCGAGCGGCTGGTGAGACCCGCGGTACTGACGATCAGCAAACACGCAGCGGCGTGACACTGCTAGGTGAATTCCCACGAGCCACGAACCGCTGTCAGACTTTTTCCGCCTTCCAGGCGTCATTCTACAAGGAGCCGGAGACTTTGATCTTTCGGGAAGTTGAAGACCCCGACCTGATCGCAAAAGCGCGTCGGGGGAAGGTCGAGGCCTACAACCTCCTCATTTCACGATGGGAGAAGCGTGTTTTCAATTACTTGCTGAGGCTGGTCGGCGATCGGGAGGATGCTCTCGACCTCAGCCAGGAAGTCTTCCTCAAGGCCTACCAGAACCTGGGAAAGCTTCAGGACCCGACGCGCTTCGCCCCCTGGTTGTTCCGGATCGCCCACAACGAGGCGTTCTCCCATCTTCGCCGGCGGAGGCCGGACGAGCCGTTCGAGGTTTTTCCGGTCGAGTCGGGCGCCGCCACTCGTCAGCCGCCGATCGAGTTGACACTGGCTGTGGAAGCGGCGCTTCGCCGGTTGTCGGAGGAGCAACGCGAGGCGGTTTTGCTGAAGATTTACCAGGGATTCAAGTTCGAGGAGATCGCCGAGATCCTCTCTTGTCCGGTCTCGACGGTAAAGTCGCGGGTTTATTCTGCTCTCGACGTCCTGAAACAGATCCTGGCTCCAATTGACACGCGGGGTGTGGAATGAGTTGCACTCAGGTGGATTTGAAAGGTTTCTTTCTCAACGAGCTTGTGCCGGACGCCCGGCAGGCCGTTGAGGAGCATCTTCGGGTATGCCCGAATTGCCGGGAAGAATTGGAGCGGCTGTCGGTGACGCGCGCCGCTCTTACGTCGCTGCGCGAGGAGGAGACGCCGCGCCGGATCGCTTTTGTCTCCGACAAGGTACTGGAGCCCAGCATCTGGCGGCGTTTTTGGGACTCGGCGCCACGGCTCGGGTTTGCTTCCGCGGCGATGTTGTCGGTCGCGCTCCTGGTCAACGGATTCATCCGTCCGCAGCCGGCGGCGCCGGCGCCCATGGATAGCGCCGCCGTGCAGGCGAAGATTGAAGCGGTGGTCGCCGGACGTGTTGCAGAGGCGGTGCAGAAAGCGGTGGCCGATTCCGAAGCCCGTTCGGCTCGGCGGACGGCCGACCTGCTGGCCGCAACCGAACAGCGTCTCGACCGGCAGCATCGAGCCGATCTGCTCACGGTCGAAGATAACTTCCGGGTGCTTCAAAAGCGAGTGAACATTTACTACCGGGCCAGCAACGACCTTGGGAGCGCTCAATGAGACGGGCTCTTTGCATCGCCTCTGTGCTGGTTGCGGCGGCTGCCGCCGGCGATCCTCCAAAGCCGCGCGTAACCCGAGCGGAGCTTGCGGCGGTGGAGACCAGCTTCGACCAGCGCATCGCCAGACTCAGCGTCGCAGATGATCCCATGGAGGTGCTCGGATCGACCCGCGGAGTCTACCTCGAGGGCTATGGCGCCGTATTCACCACCGAGGTGAACCTCGTGATCACGCCGCCCATCACCCCGTTCCGGATGAAGATCACCAAGGAAGAGGTAGCCCGTGTCCACCAGAGGAAACTCGAGCGGCTGCCGACGCTGAAACGCGCGATGCGCGCGATGCTTGTCTCCTCGGCTGCTTCGCTCGACGACGTCCCCACCAACGAGCAGGTCGTCGTAGGCGTCACCCTGTTTTTCTTGAACTGGGAGGACAGGACGGGTCTGCCTTCGCAGATCGTCATGCAGGCGCCCCGGCGTCCGCTTCTGGAGTACAACCTCAGCACGAGCACCAGCGAGGCGCTGGAAGCGGCCATCCGCGAGCAGGTGTTCTAAACCATGCGTCTCGGAGAGATGTTGATTGCCCGCCGGCTGATCGAGCCGGAAGACTTGGAACGAGCTCTCGAGATCCAGCAGGAGCGCGGCGAGAAACTTGGCAAGATCCTCGTTGACCTTGGCTTCGTCGCTATGCGCGACGTGCTGTCGGCGTTGGCCGAGCAGCTTGCCGTGCCCCTTGTGACGATCGACAGCCCGCCGCCCGTCTCACCGGAGATTGAGGGCCTGAGCCCGCGCTTCATGCGGCAGTGCCGCTTCCTGCCCGTCGCCATGAGAGACTCCACTCTCACCGTCGCCATGGCCGATCCGCTCGACTTCGAGACCCTGTCCGCCGTGGGCGGCTTCACCGGGCTGAAGGTCGAACCGGTGCTGGCCGCGGAACAGGAGATCCTCGACGGCATCGACAAGTTCTTCGGAGAAGCGGAGAAAGGCGCCGCCGGCTTCGACGAGGACTCGGCCCAGGCGGCCGAGGATCTCGAACACCTGCGCGACATGGCCAGCGAGGCGCCGGTGATCCGGCTGGTCAACGCGATGATCGCGCAGGCGGTCGAGAAGCGATCCAGCGACATTCACATCGAGCCTTTCGAAAAGGAATTCCGCGTCCGCTACCGCGTCGACGGAGTGCTCTACAATCAGGAGCCGCCGCCGCGCGAACTGAAGGCCGCCATCATATCCCGCGTGAAGCTGATGGCGAAGCTGAACATCGCCGAACGCCGGCTGCCGCAGGACGGCCGCATCAAGATCAAGACACTCGGCCGGGAGGTGGACCTCCGCGTCTCGACGCTGCCCACCCTGTACGGCGAGAGCGTGGTCATGCGCTTGCTCGACCGCTCGGCCGGCGATTTCTATGATCTGCGCCGCCTTGGTTTCGATGAGCACATGCTTAGCCGGATGGAGCACTACACCTCGCTGCCGCACGGCATCCTGCTCGTCACCGGACCGACCGGTAGCGGCAAGTCGACGACTCTGTATTCGGCGCTCAAGCGAATCAATCAGCCGGACAAGAAGATCATCACCATCGAAGACCCCGTCGAGTACCAGATGGACGGGATCAATCAGATACACGTCAATCCCCAGATCGGGTTGACCTTCGCCTCCGGGATCCGCCACATCGTTCGCCAGGACCCAGACGTCATCATGATCGGCGAAATCCGCGACCGCGAAACAGCCGACATCGCCATTCGCGCGGCGCTAACCGGCCACTTCGTTTACTCCACACTACACACCAACGACGCTCCCAGCGCCATCACCCGTCTCAGCGACATGGGGGTGGAGAACTACCTCCTCTGTTCATCGCTCGTGGCGGTACTGGCGCAACGTCTCGTGCGCGTTATCTGCGAACACTGCAAGGCGCCGGACAGCGTACGGACCGCACCCGATGGCCGTCCGCTTCGCTGCTGGCGCGGCAAAGGCTGCGAGCGCTGCTTTGGCACCGGCTTCACGGGCCGAGTGGGCATCTTCGAGCTGATGGAGATGAATGAAGAAATCCGCAGCCTCATTATGAAAGACGCCGACGCAGCCCAGATCACCGTCGCCGCGCGACACCACGGGATGCGTAACCTTCGCGAAGACGGCTGGCTCAAGGTGGAGTCCGGCCTCACCACCTGGGATGAGGTGATGCGTGTGACTCAGGAGTTCTGATGGCCAGCTTCCATTTCAGGGCGGTGGCCGCGGACGGAAAAGTCCGGACCGGCACGCTATCCGGCGAGACCGAGAAAACGGTGGCGATGGAGTTGCGGCGCCAGGGTCTCGCGCCCGTGTACGTCGGGCTGCAGCCGAAGAAGGCTTTTCAGTTGCGGCTGCCCTCCTTTGTCCGCGGCCGCCGGAAGGACGTGCTGTTCTTCACCCAGGAGCTTTCCACGCTCCTCAACGCCGGTGTGCCGCTGGACCGCGCTCTGGCAATCACCGCGGAGCTGGGTGAGCGTCCGAACTTCCGCTTCATCGTGTCGGACGTTCTTCGTGTTCTTAAAGGCGGGAAATCGCTGGCGGACAGCCTCGCCACCCACCCCGAGTACTTCTCCGAGCTGTACGTCAACATGGTTCGAGCGGGAGAGGCCAGCGGCGCGCTGTCGGTGGTCTTCGAAAGGCTGGCCGAGTTCGAGAACTCACGCGACGACCTGCGGAATTACATCATCTCGTCGATGATCTACCCCGCTCTGCTGTCGCTGGTCGGCCTCGGATCGATTCTTGTTCTAGTCAACTTCGTCGCGCCGCGCTTCGCGGCGGTTTTCCAGGAGTCGCGAATCCCGATGCCCCTGCCGACTCGCATGATGCTGGAGGCGAGCCGTCTGCTCCGGGCATATGGGTGGATCGCCGTGCTCGCCGTTGCCGGCGCGGGGGCCGTATTCTACTCCTACATCCGCACCGCCGTGGGCCGGCTTTGGTGGGACACGCTCCGGCTCCGGGTACCATTGCTCGGGGGAGCGCTTCGTCGCGCCGAGACGGCTCGTTTCGCCCGCGCGATGGGGACGCTCGTCGCCAACGGCGTCGGCCTGGTGCAGGCGATCGGTATTGCGGGCGCAATCCTGAATAACAGGCGAATCGCCGGCTCGCTCGACGCGGTGGCGCAGGGCGTGAAACGCGGCGAGGGCATCGCCGCGCCCTTGTCCCGTTCCGGGCAGTTTCCTCCGCTCGCCGGTCACCTCCTCACCGTTGGTGAGGAGACCGGGCGCCTGGACCAGATGTTCTCCCGCATGGCGGAGATATACGAGAATGAAACGCGGGCGGCGATCAGGCGGTTCACTGCGTTATTCGAGCCGATGGTGATCCTGGTGATGGGCGTGATTGTGGGCGCCTTGATCCTCAGCATGCTGCTCGCAATCACGAGCATTAACGAGGTGGCGGTGTAGATTATGAGCGATCGCAAGAAACGAAAACAAGCCGGCGTCACGCTGATCGAGATGCTGGTCGTTGTGACGATCATCGCGCTATTCGCGGCACTGGTCGGCCGGAATATCTTCCGCCAGACGGACAAGGCGCGCATCACGGCGGCGCGCGCGCAAATCGAAATTTTCATGGGGGCGCTCGGGCAGTACAAGCTCGATACCGGCGGCCTCCCGACTACAGATCAGGGACTGCTGGCCCTCTGGACCCGTCCCGCGGACGCCCCACCGAGCTGGGACGGTCCGTACCTCGCGAAAGAGGTGCCGCCCGATCCCTGGGGCAACGCATACGTCTATCGCTTTCCCGGCGAGCACGGCGACATGCCCGACATCGTCTCGTATGGCGCAGACGGGCAGCCGGGCGGCGAAGGCTTTAACGCCGACATCATTAGTTGGAAGAGCCAGTGAAACCGTCTGGTGATCTGTTGAACGCCCGCTTGAGAGGCCGCCGAGCCGCGAGCACTGTCGACGTGCAGGCGCCGGAATCGACAGGCCGGGAAATCAACAGATCTCAGAGTGGTGTCACCCTGATCGAGATGCTCATCGTTGTGGCGATTATCAGCCTCATGGTGGGCATCAGTTACCCATCCATTTCCTCCGGAGTCGATGCGCTCCGGCTCTCGTCCGCGTCTGATTCGATCGCGAGCTTCCTGAACGGCGCCCTCAACCGCGCGGAGCGGAAGCAGGTTGTGGTCGAGGTGACGATCTCCAAACTAGAGAACGCCCTGATCATGCGTTCCGAGGAGCCGGGTTTCGAACGCCGTCTTGATGTACCCCAGGGAGTGCGGATCACCGGCGTGCTTCCCGCGAACTTGGTCGATCCCGATGCTCCCCGCCATTTTCTGATGTATCCCGGCGGGACCTTGCCGAGATTCGGCGTGGAACTCGCCAACCAGCGGGGCGGCCGACGGATCGTCCGCGTCGACCCGATTACCGGCAATTCGCAGGTGGAGCGGCCGGAAGCCCAATGAGAGAACGCGGTTTCACGCTGCTTGAGATGCTGGTCGCCACGGTGATCATGGGCGTGGCGGTTGTGGGACTGCTGTCGGCCATCTCGGCGTCTCTGCACAACGCTTCCAGGCTCACCGACTACGATCGCGCAGCACTCGCCGCGAAGCGAAAGATGGACGAACTGCTGCTCGACTCCCGCCTTCCCCGCCTCTCCGTGCTCGAGGGCAGATTCGACGCGGAACCGGGAAGCGGGTTCGAAGGCGGCTGGCGAGCGAGGCTCGCGCCCTATGAGATGCCGCCGGCGACGGGCCCGAGCACGCTCGTTTTGGAGCGCCTCGAACTGGAGGTCTGGTGGATGAGCGGCGGGCGCAGGCGCACCATCGCTCTCGAGGGTTTCCGATCCTCCACGGCGGCCGGTCTTGCGCCCGCGGAGGGCCAGCCATGAGGCGAACCCACACCGCCGGTGTCACCCTAATGGAGTTGCTGATCGCGGTGTCCCTGTTGGCCCTGCTTGCCACCGGAATTCTGGCCGCGATGAGGATCGGCTTCAACGCGCTTGGCAAAACAAACCGCAGGTTGATGGACAACCGGCGTGTCGCCGGCGCGCAGCGCATCCTGGAACAGCAGATTGCCGGTTTCATTCCGGTTGTCGCCGATTGCCTGCCCGATCCCGAACGGCCGCCCGTGCCAGCGCCTTTTTTCCAGGGCGAACCACAATCGATGCGCTTTGTCTCTGCCTACTCGCTTGGGGAGGCATGGCGAGGATTACCGCAAACCGTTGAATTTACAGTGGTTCCTGGAAAGGACGGGAGAGGTGTGATGCTCGTGGTCAACGAGCATCTCTACACGGGTCCTCGCGGTCCTGGACTGTTCTGCCTCGGCTCCGAGTTCGATCCCGAACTCGGCCGCCCGGCCCCGCGTTTTCGTCCGATCGAGGTCGGACCCCGCTCGTTCGTGCTGGCGGATAAGTTGGCATTTTGCCGGTTCGCGTATCGGGAACTGATGCCCCCTCCGGTGCTCGAACGCTGGATTCCGCGCTGGACGGCGCCGCAGTGGCCGACAGGGGTACGGATCGAGATGGCCCCCCTGGAGCACGATCCCGCGCGCCTCCAGCCGCTTACCCTGACCGCGCCGATTCGGGTGAACCGGCTTCCCGGGGAGGCGTATGCGGACTGAATGCCGTGCTGAAAAACCCGCCAACGGCATTGCCATGCACAGCCTAAAGGCTGTGCCACCGTTGAGAATCAGCAGCCTACGGCCTGCAGTGGCACAGGCTTCAGCCTGTGGCGCGGGTTTTTCAGCGCCCTGTTTAGGCTGTGTGCCGGTCTCCCGACGCGGCGGCGCCCTGCTAGTCGTAATGTGGCTGGCAGCGGCCCTGTCAGCCATCGCTTTCACGCTCGCCGGGACCGTCCGTACCGAGACCGAACGCACCTCCACCGTGCTTGGCGGAGTGCGGGCGTACTATCTGGCCACCGGAGCCATCGACCGCGCAGCCCTTTACATGCTCTGGGGCCGGCAGTTCACGATGCCGGACGGCTCGCCCCGCTATTACGCACCCTGGATGAACGCTCTGCAGTTCTCTTTCGAGAGCGGGGAAGCACGAGTCGAGATTATCCCGGACACGAGCAAGATGAACATTAACACCGCGCCGCCAGAGGACCTCGTTCAACTTCTGCTTGCGCTTGGCGCGGACCCCGAGCGTGCAAATCTGGTATCGCAGGCGATCGTGGATTGGCGCGCCCCGCGGGTAAATGGTGAGCCTGGCCCGTTCGACCAGTATTATCTCTCCCTCACGCCGTCTTTTCCTTCGCGTCATGCGTCTTTTCAAGAGGTAGAGGAACTTCTGCTTGTGAGAGGCGTCACACCCGAACTTTTCTATGGTGGCTTCGTTCGTAGCCCCGAGGGACGCTTGATCCGCACGGGAGGGCTGCGGGACTGCGTTTCCGTAACCGGTTCGTCCCGTGAGTTCGACGTGAACACCGCTCACCCGGCCGTGCTCGCGGCGTCGGGACTTGACCCCGGGACGGTGGCGGCGATCGTCGAGACACGCAGCCGGATGCCGTTCCGCTCCCAAGAAGATTTGAACGCTCTAGGGATTCCGCCTGGCGCCCGCCGCCTCCGCATCGGTGGCAACAGGATCTTCACGCTGCGAGCCACCGCCCGCCTCCGGGTGTCTGACAAGGAATTCTCCGATCTTCGGCGGTCCGTGGCGGCGACAGTGAAGCTTGAGGCCTCGCCTGACGGGCGTCCCTACCGGGTGCTCCGCTGGTACGACAACGTTTGGGTGCAATGACTGCTCACGACGTAAGAAGAATTCTGGCCTTCGGGACGGGTGTGGGCCTCGAGATCGGGGACCGCGACCTCCGGGTCGTGGTCGTGCGTATTCGACCGTCCAGCGTGAGCGTTCTCGGCTCAGCGACGATCTCCGATTTCCGCGGTCGTCCGGCCGCGGAATGGGGAGCTGAGTACTTCGAATTCGTCCGGGGCGCCGGCGCGGGTCATGTGGCGGCCTTCGCACTGCTTCCGCGGCGCGAGGTAATCGTGCGGCACGTCAATCTTCCTGGAGTAGCCGACAGGGACCTTGGCGCCGCCATCGAGTACCAGATCGATGCCCTCCACCCATACGGCGAGGGCGAGGCCCACTATTCCTGGGCCCGGCTGAGCGACAAGTCCACTGTGCTTGTCGGCATCACTCGCCGGACCGTAATCGCGCAGTATCACGAGGTGCTCGGCGAAGCCGGAATCAAGCTCGCCGCCCTTACGTTCTCCGCCGCCACGCTGTATTCAGCAGCGCGTTTATTCGGCGCGCCTCCCGCGGACGGCTTTCTTGCGCTGGCGGGGCAGGACGGCGAAATGGAGTTGTACGGGGAGAGCGCGTCCCGGCCGGTCTTCTCGGCCGTCATGGGTGGGCCTCCGGAGAAAGCCGCGCCACTGGCCGCAGCGGAACTCCGTCTCGCTCCCGACGCCGCGTTACTGTCGCTTTCCCAGATCCTTCCCGCGCCGAAACTGGCGCCCGCCGATTTCGACGTCGAGTGCTTCGCCCTTCCGTACGCAGCGGCGCTGGCGGGGGCGTCTCCCAGGCTCGCGCTTCCGATCAATCTGCTGCCGCCGGATCTCAGGAGCACCAGTTCCCGGGCGATGTTCGTGCCTACTGCTGCGCTGGCGACAGTTCTCGCCGGCCTGCTGGTGGCTCTGGCGGCTCAAGCGCGTCTCCAGGAGCGGCGCCACCTTGAGGCCGTTCAGGCCGAGATCGCAAAGTTCGAGCGGCGTGCGTCGAGGGTGGCTGCGGCGGAAACCGAAACCGGGAAACTGCGGGCGCGAATCCACCTGCTTGACGCATTCCGCCAGCGCACGGCCTCGGATCTCGACGCCATCAAGGAGATCACGGCCCTGCTGGCGCCTCCCGCCTGGCTCAGTTCGCTCGAGTTGACACGCGATTCGCTGAGCCTGGCCGGAGAGATTGAGCAGGCCGCTCCTCTTCTCAAGACTCTCGATGGTTCGCCGCGATTCCGCGGTTCGGAGTTCACTGTACCGATCCTGCGTACCGCAAAAGTGGAGGTGTTCCGCATTCGCGCTTCCCGGGAGGAGGTCGCGCCATGACGCTTCAGAAGCGCGACAAGCGGGCGCTGGTGATTCTTGGGGTGGCTGCGGCTGCGCTGATCGTCTGGAACTACTTGCTGACCCGCGAGTCCGCTACCCCTGTCGTCTCCGCCGCCGGCAGCCTCCCGGCGGCCGAAAAGCGGCTCGTCCGGCTGCGCCAGACGGCTGCCCTGCTTCCCGCCCGGGAGGAGACGCTGAAAGCGGTGAGGGATCAACTGGCGTTACGGGAGAAGGGCCTGATTCAGGCTGAGACCGGACCACAGGCGCAAGCGCAATTGCTTCAAATCCTTCGCCGATTGACCGCCGCTCAGTCCATCGAGGTCCGAACCGTCGAAATGGGGCAGGTGAGAACGCTGGGCGACGATTACGGCGAGGTGTCGGTGCCGGTGACTTTTGACTGCCGGATCGAGCAACTGCTGAATCTGCTCGCCGACCTTACTTCGCAGTCCGAAGCTGTCGCCGCCTCCGAGGTGCGCATCGGGGTGGCAAATGAAAAAGAGAAGATGATCACGGTGAGGCTGACCGTGTCCGGCGTCGTGCCGCGCCGTCTCGTGCCTGAGAAGAAAGGAGTGGCACGGTTTTGACTCTCCGCAAGAAGCTGCTCCTGTTGAACCTCGTGCTGCTCGCGCTGATTGCTGCGGTCTCCTGGCGCTTGCGGCAGGAGTGGCTCGCCGCCCGTGCTCGCGAGCAGGAGGTGCTCCGGCAGGCGTTGAAGCCGGCTCCCGCGCCGCCCATGTCCCCGCTCCCCCAACCGAAGTCGGTCACCGCCGCCGCCTACGACGATATCGCCCAGAAGGTGTTGTTCTCCAAGGACCGGAATCCAGTTGTGACCATCGAAGTGGCACCGCCAAAGCCGCTGCCTCCCTTCCCGGTTTCTCACGGGGTCATGAACCTTGGCGACGGCCCGATGATCCTCCTTAGCGAGCAACCAGGCAAACCTCACCGTGCGTACACGCCGGGCGACAAGGTCGGCGAATACAAGCTCGTGGCCGCAAACAACGAGGAAATCGTTCTGGAGTTCGATGGCCGGCAGGTCAAGAAGCGGCTCGACGAACTGATCGACCGGAGTGCGAAGGAGGAACCGTCCCCGGCTCCCGGGGCGGGGCGACGGTCGAATGCCGCGCAACCTGCGGCGCAACATCCGAGTCCCGCTGCCGGCTCCCAGAGTGGTCCAGGCGCCGTGATGTCCGGCGAAGTGCGAGCTTGCTTGCCGGGTGATACAGCGCCGGCGGGCACGGTGAACAACGGGCTGCGAAAAGTGATCACGGAGTCGCCCTTTGGCAAGGTTTGCCGCTGGGAACCGGTGCGCTAAAGACGTGAATACGCATAGGACAAACGCAAGATGAAACGGATTCTACTGCTTCTGCTGTCACTCGCTCTGTTCGCCTTCGGCGCGGAGGAGAAGAAGAAAGCTCCTCGACCGAAGCCGGGACAGAAAGCTCAGGAAATCGCCTTGCCCGCCGGCGCGCAGGAAATTGCTCCCTACACATACCGGTACAAGGACGACCAAGGCAAGACCTGGATCTACCGCCGCACGCCGTTCGGGCTCGCAAAATTCGAAGAAAAGCTGGACGACAAAGCCGACGAGATCGCGCCCGAGAATATGAGGGCTTTCGAAGAAGGCGATAGCATCCGATTCGAGCGCCCCACTCCGTTTGGGACAGCTCGTTGGGTGCGCAAGAAGAGCGAACTGAATGACGTGGAGAAGGCCGCTTGGGAGCGGGAGCTGAAACGCTCCGTCAAGACCGCAGACCGGAAGCAGGAGCAGTCACAAGCGAAGTCGCAACAATGAGGAAGCCGATGAGATTCTGGATTTCGACCGGAACCATGTGGGTGGTGCTGGCCGCGGTGGCGCTCGCGCAGCAGAAGCAGCCCGAGCCTATTCAAGTGGTTCCTCCGCCGGGCTTCGGCCCGCGCGTCGCGCCGCCCGCCAGGACGGGAACGCCAAAATCCAAGAGAACCAAGCCGCAGCGGGAGCAATCGAAGCCCGCGGCGGAGTCGGCGAAACCCGAAGCACAGCCGATTAAGCCAGAAACACAGCCGGCCAAGGCCGAAGCCAAGCCCGAAGCCGGCCAGCCCGGTGCCGCCCCCGCGCAGCCCGCGCCGCAGGAAGTCGCGCCCGTAAAGCCGGGACCGGTAACACTCTCGCCGACGCCTTCCGGCCGTTTTGTCTTGAACCTCGAAAATGCCTCGCTTATTCAGGTCATTGAGATCCTGACCCGCCGTCTCAAGCTGAACTACATCCTCGACCCTCGCGTGAACGTGAAAGGCGGCGGAATCACCCTGAATACCTTCGGTGAGCTCAAAGAGGTCGACATCCGGGCTCTCCTCGACACTATCCTGCGCATGAATGGCGCCGCGATGGTACAGGTCGGGGAGTTGCACCGGATTGTGCCACTCACCGAGATCACGCGCATGCCGCTTAGCCCGCAGGTCGATCCGAAATCGATTCCGGAAGACGAGCGAGTGGTACTCAATCTCATCTTTCTCAAGTACGCCACTGTGACCGAGATGGCAAAGATCCTCGAGAAGTTCCTCGGCGAGGGCGCCGTCATGGTCACTTACGAACCGGCAAACCTGCTGCTGGTGCTCGACAACAACCGCAACATGCGGCGGACCATGGAACTGGTCGCGTTGTTTGACAGCGGGGCCCTCGCCAGCCAGAGAGTGCGGCTTTTCGAAGTGAAAAACAATCGGCCGTCGGACCTCGTGAAGGACCTGGAGACAGTGCTTCAGGGTGCGTCCTTGACAGGCAAGCTCGGAGGGGTGCGTTTCCTCGCGTTGGACCGGATCAATACGATCATTGCGGTGGCTCCGAACCCCGGTGTTTTCGAAGAAGTGGAAAAGTGGCTCGGCAAGCTTGACGTGGCCGTGAAGACTACAGCCGGTGCGACCGACAATTACGTCTATCGTGTGAAATATGGGCGGGCGCCAATGCTGGCGACAGCCATCATGCACCTGTATTTGGGAATTCCCTTTTCCGGTTTTGGTTATGGTGGTGGGATGTATGGTGGCGGGATGTACGGAGGAGGCCGCCGGGGCGGTTACGGTGGCTACGGAGGGTTTGACGGTGGCGGCTACGGAGGCTATGGTGGCGGCTACGGAGGCTATGGCGGCGGCTATGGAGGCTATGGCGGCGGCTATGGGATGCCCGGCGGCTACGGAGGATACGGTAGGGGCGGGTACGGAGGATACGGGCGTGGATACCCCGGGTCGGGTTACGGTGGCGTCTCGCCGTACATGATGTCGTCCGGAGGAATTGTGCCGCCACCGGCCGCCACAGGTACCGCCGGGACAGTAGGAGCCACAGCGGGCGCTCAGCAGGCGCTTCCCTCGGGCGCGGCCACAAGCCCGGACATGACTGGTTCGTATCTGGGTTCGTGGGACTACGGCCTGCCGGAAGGCATTCCGCGGATTGTTCCGAACCCTCTCGACAACTCGTTGCTGATCCAGGCCACACCGCAGCAATACGAGCAGATCCTCAAGCTCCTTCGCGACCTCGACGTGCCCCCACGCCAGGTCCTGATCGAAGCGAAAATCTATGAAGTTTCGCTGACCGGGGCGTTCGCGGGCGGAGTGAAGGCGTACCTCCAGCGCAAAGGCGCCACCGGCACGGGCGCGGCCACCTTTGGCAGGATTCTTCAGGGGACCACTTCCGGCGCCGGGCTGACTCTTACCGCCGGTATGCTCGTCGGCGAAAGCCGGGAGTTGCTCGGCATCCTGACGGCCCAGGAGACTCAAGGTAAGACCCGGCTGATCTCGGCGCCGAGCGTCATCGCCACCGACAGCATCCCGGCAAGCATTAACGTCGGGCAGGAAGTGCCGACGCTCGCATCACAGGCCGTCACGGGAGCACAACAGGCCGGCACCT
>DATIFQ010000207.1:0-4422 GCA_035455185.1 Bryobacteraceae bacterium
ATCTCATCGGGACTGGGTTGCTGACGAACGCTAGTGGATCCAGCATCGGTCATGCGCTACCGGCGAAGCGGAATGGATTTCCGTGCATTGCCGTGGTCGAGCAGGTGGGACTGGCGTGGAATGACCTGCCCGGTATGTTGTACCAGTCTGACATAGAGGATAACTCGGCCTGGAAGCCACGGTTTGGGCGGGCTTCAGGGTCGCCTTCGCCGGGCATGATAAATAAGCAGGCCGGCGGGCGGCTTCCTGCGGTGAGAGTCACACACCAGTGAGCCGCCTCGCATGTCAACCACCTCTTGACCCTTCTTCAGGCGCGAGACCTTGTCGGGCGAAGGTGGATTTTCGTGCGGTGCCACTGTCCCGAGCTAGGCATACGTCGGATGCAGTATTCCCGTTTTCAGACTTCCTCCCACATATTCGCCAACGGCCGGGCTTTCTACCTTACACATAAGTGGGCCCGCTGGCCATCTCCTGGCAGCGGGCCCGTGAGGGAAGAAGCGTGGTCAGGCATGAGGCAAGCACTCTCAACCTCGGCCTGTCAGACGTTTGAGTTAGCCTCCGACCAGTCGTTCGGCTTTGTTCAGCCTGCTGGGTTCGCCTTCTCGTGTCGGAGTTCAACGCATTGCCGGAATCGTCTTTGTGATAACCGTGAACGAATCCGGGAATGTGCCGATCGCATACACCAACTGCACCGTCTTCGGCTGAAGCTTCAGTGTCGCCGGGCCGAAAACAACGTTACCCCCGACAGAGAGCGTAGCTTGCCACTCGCCTGGCCGGAATTCGGCGCCAACCTGCGCTCCGTTGGCGAAACCCGGAACTGGCACGGACGGGGACCGTCCATTCCCGTCTCCACGATACACTCGGACATCAACGGCGGGCGCCTGAGCGGTGTGGTGCAGGATGAAGCGCCCTTGTCCCGGCGACGTCCAGGTGACATCGTTGACGAAAACCGCAAGTTTCGGTGCGCCACCGGCGGTGAGGTGGGCCACGATACTCGCGTTGATTCCCGGGGTCACCGGGACTACCGTGCTCAGCAGTGTCGCTTGCGAGCAAGGCGTCAGCGAGTCCGCCGGCTTGATTTCGACCGTGTAATTGGCTGGAGCAGGCAGCGGCAGCGGACCGCGAATCTCGCCAAAGTTCAGCCCGTTGAGAGCCGCAACACAGGCACCGTTCACCGCAACGTCAACCGGGAGGTCAGTAGTCGGCGCGCCCAGTGCGGTTCCCGGAATGCCGTGAACGGCGTAAACCATGGCGTTGTTCGCAGAAGCACGAACCACCACCGCCGCCAAGGCTAGAGTCAGCATCAGGGTCAAGTTTTTCATCGTCTCTCTTTTTCCTTTCACGTCTTTCTTTGGATCAGCCCTATTCCGGCAGGATCACCGTGTCGATCACGTGGATCACGCCGTTGCTGGTCTCAATATCGGCCTTGGTCACCCGTGCGTTGTTCACCATCACGTTGCCGCCCGAAACCGTGATTGCGATGCTGCCGCCTTGCACGGTCTTGGCAGAATTCAGCTTCACCACGTCGTGGGACATCACTTTGCCCGGCACGACATGATAGGTGAGAATGCTCTGCAACTTGGACTTGTTCTCCGGCTTAAGCAGTGTTTCCAGCGTTCCAGCGGGCAGTTTGGCGAAAGCTTCGTCAGTGGGTGCGAATACCGTGAACGGTCCGTCACCCTTCAAGGTTTCTACCAGGTCCGCAGCCTTAACCGCCGCCACCAGGGTGTTGAATTTCCCGGCAATCGCCGTGTCCACGATGTCCGCCGCGGAAGCGAACGGAGTCAGCGCCAGCGCCAGTGCGCCCGCGAGCAATACATTCAAACGTGATCTCATCCTTTTTTCCCCTCTTTCTTTCTTTCCGATTGGCCGGTGTCCCCGACCCACAACTTGATCTTAAGGAAAAAGTGTTTTACTGTAAAGAACAGAGCGGCGATAGCTTTCCTGACGAGAAAGAACACGCCGGCAACAGGCACTGAGAGGAAAACGAACTTCGCTATGGCATCGGAAACCATCACTACGGGTCTCAAAAAATACGCGATCGGAAACAAACTGCGGCGGTTGCGGCTGCGCAAGAGCATGGGACTGCTAGAGCTGAGCAAGCACACCGGGCTTTCTCCGGGGCTGCTTTCCAAGCTGGAGCGGGATGTGATGTATCCTACGCTTCCGACGCTATTGCGCATAGCGATGGTGTTCAGTGTTGGCCTGGAGTATTTTTTCAATCCCGAGCCGAAGCCCGTCGTCGAGATCGTCCGCAAGAAGGACCGGCTGCGCTTTCCGGATTCGCCGGACGCCGCGCAAGCTGCCTACTATTTCGAGAGCCTGGACTTCCCCGTTCCCAACCGCCCGCTGAATTCCTACTTCGCCGAGTTCGAGCCGATCGCCGACGAGCAGGCCCGCCTGCACGAACATCCGGGCGTCGAACTTCTGTACCTCCTCTCCGGCAGGCTGGAACTGCGGATCGGCGGGAACAAAGACGAGCTAGCGGAAGGGGACTGCATATATTTCGATTGCAGCGTGCCGCACGGTTACCGCAGATCCGGCTCGAAACGCACGACGGCGCTGGTGGTGACCTGCGGGCCTTCAGGCTGAAGTTGGCGCGTGAAACCCTCAGTTTTCTCCAGGAGTGCAGTTCAGGCGTAGGCAGGCTGGACCTCTTGATGCAGGGTTTACAGCTCGAGACGCCCAGCAAGTCCCAGTGGCGGAAAAGGTGAAGCAAGCGCCCGTTTGATCCCGCGATCGGGGCGTCGAGGATGGATTACAGGGAGAGGGTTCCCGAGATCCCGTCTATCCCGTATCGATTCCATCACAGGGTTTGATGACAGGGTTTGATGGAGTCATGGTGGATACCAGTGGGTGTATACTGCTCGTGGCAGGATGCCAAAGCGAAGACCTTGGTCAAGCGAAGGAGGGGACCTGACATGAAAGCCCTTTTGGTTTCGATCTCTATCGGAGTGCTCATCGGCGCTGCGAGTCTCGCCCCGGCGCAGCAAAGCCCACCGGCGACGGAAACGGTAACCATCGGCGGCAAGACGATTACGATCAATTACTCCTCACCGAGGGTGCGAGGCCGCGAGGGACAACTCTTCGGCAAGGAGGGGAGAATCGGGAAAGATCGCACTTATCCCGTCTGGAGGGCGGGCGCCAACGCCGCTACGGCCCTTCACACGAATGCCACCCTCGAGATGGGCGGCCTGACGGTTCCCAGTGGCGACTACACTCTGTTCGTCAATCTGGCCGATCCCGACAACTGGGAACTCATCGTCAACAAGCAGACGGGGCAATGGGGCCTGAAATACGAGCAGTCGCAGGACCTCGGCCGCGTCAAGATGACCATGAGCAAGCCGCCGGCTCTGGTCGAGAACTTGAAATACACGCTGAGCGATGAGGGCGGCAACCGGGGCAAGCTCACCCTGGAGTGGGAGAACCACCGCGCTTCGGTGACTTTCACTGTGAAGTGATCCGTTGCCAGGCAGGCGGTCTGATCCTTATTCCGTAACCACCGCGCCAGTGCCCTGGATCTGGTAGAACGTCACCGGACCTTTGATCGTGGCAGGGTCGAACTTCCGCTTGTTCGCCTCGGCCTCGTGCTGCGCCTGGGCGACGGCCTCTTCGCGAGTCATTTCCAGTTTGCTAAACACACCTTCGGCGATGGCGGTCTTCCCGACTGAGTCCTTCGGGAACACGATCACACCATCTTCCACCTTGATCTTGACCCGCACGCCTGTCGACGATTCGACGAGTTCCATCCAGCAGCCCATCCGCCGGCACACATCGGTGACGGTGCCTTTGACCTGAACGGTCTTGCCAAGGTATTGCTCCTTGGCGGCCATCAGCTTCTGGACGGACATCGGCTCCTTAACAGTCAGCGGCTTGCCCAGGTTCAACACTGCGGCAAACACGGATACTGAAAGCAGAACGACTGCGAAGAGGGATCTCATAATCGTAGGGTAACCAAAGATGGGTTCGGGTTGCATCGCTTCAGTCGGACTACGCTCTGCTCGAAAGTGATGCCGCATTCAGCCGATTCCGCTTAACAGACGTGGCAGCCTTCTTCGCTCCAGACCCCCTTGGGGCTGGATAGCTTCCCAAAGCGCCCGCTTTATCCCGCTATCGGATTCCGCGACCGCATCGAGGCGGCGCCAACTTTTCCGCCCGGAACATATCTTGGCTCTGCTGGCGCCAATGTCCGGATTGCCGACAATCCGCCCGCTAGTCCCGGTAAACAGTACGGCGTTACAAGTAAGCCGCTCACGCGGCGGACGCTACGCGTGCACTGCCAATCAGCCTCGTTCTACTTCAGGACGAGCTTGCTTTGGTGCGGCACTCCGGCTACGATACACCTGATGCTCGCCGGTTTATGTGGTTCGCAGCAGTTACCTGCCAAGACCGACCAAGTCCCGTTGTCTCAATCAGTTGCAA
>DATIFQ010000208.1:0-26682 GCA_035455185.1 Bryobacteraceae bacterium
GGTACACCGGCTCGCGCCCGCGACGCCCTGTAACGAGAGCGGAGAGCGGAGCCTTAAATAGTTCGTGCTCGGGCACGACCTTCCAGTGAGCCTTTTCACGCGCGGACCGGCCCACGTGACCGAACAACGCCGCGTACAGCGTTTCGCCTGCTTCGGTTTCGCTGCCGGCCCGCACGGCCAGGCTGAACTGTTTCACCAGCTCCGTTAGCCGCCGGCGGGAGGGCAGTCGCTTCATGTGGAAGGACTCCCCCGTCAGCTCCCAGCGGTACGATTCGGTCTCGCCGAGGTGGAAACTCAAAAGTGCCTCGTCGTTGGCCATCGCGCCCTGTACGCGATCGAACGGTACCCTGCCGGGCACCTCAGTGCCCGGCATCTCGAGTCCCGATCGCGTCTCAATTTCGGTTAGTCGGAATCGCAGTTCGTCGATCCGGCGCCGTATCTCCGTCTTGCCGCCCCGGAGCAACTCTGTTTCCGACGCCCGGAGCTGAGCGAGGGTCTGCCAATACTCAACAGGCATTCTTCGATTGCCCGAGACGCTGAGCAACAACCGCAAGCCGGCCGCCCGGTTCTCCTCGGAGGCCGTGAAGGCCTGCCGCGCGTAACGCTCGTCGCCGGTGCGGAAATAGAGACGCGCGGCCGAGCATACGTACGCTGTGTATACGTTCTGGAGATCGGCAGTGGTATTTGTCCACACTGAGTCCGAAAACGGGAGTTCCGCGCGCCAACGTCGTGCGAATTCCAGAGCACTTTCAAGATCTGCGAGGGCTTCTTTGAGGCTTCCTTGCCGGAGCCGAGCTTGCCCACGCGCGTGGTACACACGCCACAACGGCACTGTGCCGCTCCCCCGTAATGCTCTTTTGACAGCTTCGTCGAGCAGTCTGCCGGCAGTTGGAAGTTCCCCTTGCTCCAGTTTCAGCAAGCCAAGAATGTAGTAGGAGTAGTCGAGTTCCTGAAGGCGATATAGTTTGCTCAACCGGAATGCCTCCAGCAACACCCGTTCCGCGCTGTCCAGCCAGCCCCGCTTCATCAGCAGGTAACCAAACCGGTTCGAGGCCAGCGCGCGACTGGCGGTATCACCCATCCGGTCGGCTGCCTCGACCGCATCCAGGTAAAGGCGCAAAGCGCTCCTCGTGTCGCCCACTCGTGCGCTGAGCAGCGCGCTCTGTGCGAGCAGGAGCGGGAGGTATTTGCTCTTGCCCTCTTTGCGCAAGAAATCCAGAGTTTCGCGTGACACGGCGAGCCCAGCATTTGGCTCCTCCATCTGGAGGTACAGCGAAGACAAATTCGCCGAGACGGTCGCGAGCATCTCCGTATCCCCCGTTATCTCCGCCAGCCGCTTTGCCTCAAGATACGCATCGAGCGCGCCGCGGTATTGAAACATCGCGAAGCGGCAACCTCCGAGATTAATCAGGAAGCGAATGGCTGACGCGGTATCGCGCGACCGCAGCGACCTCCGGTATCCCTCAGCATGAATGTGAGCCGCGCGGAGGTACTCTCGGTTCCGGAATAGGGCGTTTCCCTGAGCTCGGAGTTTCTGCAGCGCGGGATCCTGTCGGTGGCCACGCCGAGGTCGAATAAGTGGGCCGGCCGTCATCATCAGCATGAGGACGAGTGCGGCGGTTGAGAGTGTCTTCATGTGTGAGAGAGGAAAAGGGAATGGAACTATGAGCCTGAAGTTCCTAGGAGTACCCTAACCAGGAGTACTCCTAGGAATCATACCAGACATTGCCGTGGATATGGCAACCATGTCTAATGGTTAAAACTTAGACGTGCGCCTGTGGTCGCGCACGAGAGGGTTCTGAACTTCCAGGGGCCACAGCCGATCAGTCGACAATGATGATGATCGGGGGCATTCGGTACCTCGATGGGAGTGTGCTCTACTCCCGATCCGAGGATAGCCACAGAGCGGTGTTTCCCGGCCTGAACTGAAACTCATAAGGTGTGTATTTTCATTGAATTACAACATTCAGTTGTCTTGTGACTGGCAAATACCCGGGTCCTCTAGATGTGGAGAACCCGACCCTGCTCAGCCGCTTCGCGTGCCCGCAAGACGACTTCATTGACACGCCAGATCTCGGCCATGGTAAGGGCGGGTGTCTTACCTAGGTATACCGACTCAAGGAAGTCAACGAACACGGAACCTTCGGCCGGCAGTTCGCGGATCTCCTCGAGTTTTCGCCCTGAGGAAACGAGCGTGACGCCACCAGTGTTATAGTACTCGGCTATCCCTTTCGTCCCGGCGAGTCGCAACCGGTCGTCACCGTGGGAGGGGGCCGTTTCAGGGCGGAGGTAGTCCATCCGCAGCGTGGCTGCGCCGCCGTTGTCCATCCGGAACAGGCTGGCGGCACTGTTTTCCGCGTCTCCGATCTCCGGAAAACCGATCCGCGCCTGGAACGAGGCGACCTCCTTGAAGTCCCGCCCGCTCGTCCAGAGCATCAGATCCACCATGTGAATGCCCACCCATGGAATTGTTCCGCCATAAGTGGCGCGTCGCTTGCGCCATTCTGGCGCGCCGGCGACCTTATACGACTTCTGGGCGCCGATTTGCGCCACTTCTCCGATCTCACCGGAATCCACGATGCGTTTCAGCGCCAGGTATGGGGGAGAGAACCGCATCGGCAGCAACATGGACAATTTCACACCGTTTCGCGTAACGGACTTCCTCACTTTCTCAAGATCTCCGCGTTCGATTGCCAGCGGTTTTTCCGCGATGACATTCAGTTTCTTGTCCGTGCAAGCGAGAACGGCGGCGGCACGCTCACCGTTGTTGTTGTTGACCGCAACGAGGTCCAGTGATTCGCGTTCGAGCATCTCTCCGTAATCCCGGTATTGCCGGACGGCAGCCAGCTTCGGATGCCGGGCGGCGCTCGCCATCTTGCCGGCATCGGAATCGGCGATGGCGACCACATCAACGTCGGGCAACCGGGGCAGCGGATCGAGGATCTCGCTGTAGTGGCCGTCGAAACCGATCATGCCCACCCGAATCTTCTTCGGCAGCCTAACCGGACCGGATTCCGCATGCGCTGCAAGCGCGGCGGACGCGCCGGCCAGCACCTCGCGGCGCGTCATCGAGCGTGCTTTCATTGGTGACATGCCGAGATTGTCCCATACAATCGCGTGATGCGCTCCCACCGGCTTCGCCCAGCGAGGCGAAGGCTTACCGGCTAAGATTCGAGCGCCTGTCGCCTTGCGGTAGACTGGGGAATTCCTTCGGTATGCACTATCGTCGGCTTGCTTCCCTACTTCTGGGCGCCTGGCTTTGCGGGAGCCTGTTTCTGGTGGCCGTAGCGACGCGGAATTTCGGCGCTGTCGACGAGATGCTCAGTGCACCCGGACCAGAAGCCGCCAAACAAATCCAGAAAATCGGCAAGGAGCAGGCGCGGATGCTCCTCCGCCATCAAGCCTCGCTCCAAAACCTTGGGGTGTTTGAGAACTGGGAGCGCGCGCAGCTTGCGTTGGGCTTCCTGCTGCTGCTGGCTCTCTTCTTTGGAGTGGAGAGCCGGCCGTCAGCACTGGTCTTCACGTTGATTATGAGTGCCGCGGTGGTATTTCAGCACTGGTTGCTGACACCGGAAATCGCGGCGCTGGGCGGCTTGATCGAATTCATCCCATCGACGGTTCCTGCGATTGAACGCACGCGCTTCTGGAATTATCACACCGCCTACTCAATCACCGAACTGGTGAAGCTAGGGCTCGGACTCTTGTTAGCTCTGGGGTTGCTGAAGCGGCGCCGGCGGAGCGTCAGGCAACTCGACAGTGAGATCGATACAGTCGATCACGCCGACCACGGCCATGTCGATCGGTGACATCGGCCGGCCGACGCTGGTCATCGCGCTGTAGCCCTCGGTTGCCAGGAGCACCCGGTCGCCGACGCCCGCGTCCACCGCATCGAGCGCCACGACCGCATCGCCCCGATCTGTTCCATCGAGGTTTAGGGGCTGCACCAGCAGCGCCTTCCGCCCTTCGTGGCTCGCGTGTTTCTGCGTGGCCACTACCTCGCCGATCACACGAGCGATCAGCATGGCCCGCCTCGCTTCACGTGAAGCTCATCGATGATGGCAACGATGGTGTTATCGGTGGGGACTTCCCGCGGCAGAAAGGGGAAACTCGATTCCCTTCCCCGGCACCAATAGATCAACTCCCCGGCGCCGGCTCCGGTGCAGTCCGTGCAAACGATCTGTCTGCCTGTTGGCTTTAATTCCGGCGTCACCGGCTGGACCAGCAGCAAGCGCTGCCCCTCAAGGTTTTCGTGTTTCGCGGTGGACCAGACGCAGCCCACAACCCGTCCCAGATACATGGCTTCACCGTGCGGGCTTATCGAGGCTCAGACTGTCGACGATGCCAACAATCGCCGTATCCACCGGGCGGTCCTTGCAGCCCTCCGCCATGCGCGCCGAACTGCCGGAGACGAGGATCACCGTCTCCCGGTATCCGGCGCTGACGGTGTCGACAGCCACCAGGTAGCCGGCCTCGTCCTTCCCTTCGGGAGAAACGGGCTTGACGATCAGCAGCTTCTTGCCTTCCAGGCGGGGGTCCTTCCGTGTAGCGACCACGGTGCCCACTACGCGGGCCAAAATCATTGGTATGCCTCACCGCTTGTCGTGCGTGGCCCGCGGCTCGTGATGTCCACAAGCCGCCAGCCGCGTGCGACAGGCTACTTCGCGTTCGACTTGCCGATCGGCAGAACGTCCTCAAGGCTCGCGTGCGGCCGCGGGATTACGTGCACAGAAACCAGCTCGCCTACCCGGCGCGCGGCGGCAGCACCCGCGTCGGTTGCCGCCCGAACGGCGGCGACATCGCCCCGCACCAACGCCGTCACGTAGCCGGATCCGATCTTTTCCCAACCGACAAGCGTCACCTTCGCCGCTTTCACCATCGCGTCGGAGGCCTCGATCATGGCCACCAAACCGCGAGTTTCGATCATTCCTAACGCTTCACCCATTCGGCCTCCAGGTACAACCGGAAATCAAGAACTTGTTTCATGCAAGCCCGCGGGCCCGCAGCACTTCGTCCACCAGCCCGATCAGCTCTTCGCGGGTCACCTCGAAGCGCTCCCCTCCGCCGCAGGCTTCCTCCGCCGGCACAGGACAGCCAGGCTCACCGCTCGAGCGCGACTTGATGCCATAACGTTCCCGCGACTCAAGGAGTTTCTGCACCTCGACCCGCGGCAACACTCTTGGACCGCCCAGCAGTTCAGCCACCAGCGAGATACGCGCGAAGTGCTCCACTGTTTCCATCCGGAAGAACGCCTTGTAGACGTCCTCCCCGTAGCACACCGCGCCGTGGTTTCCCATCATGATCGCGTCGTACTTTGGAATGAGCGGTAGCATCGGCTCGATCAGCTCGGGTGTGCCCGGCAATCCGTACGCAGCCAGCGGGACGCAACCTAAACCGATGACGACCTCCGGCAGGAGGGCCAGGTTCAGCGGCTTGCCCGCCGCCGCGAATCCCGTAGAGACGGGCGGGTGTGCGTGAACCACCGAGTTGATGTCCGGACGGAGATTGTACACCGCCAGATGCATTGCGATCTCGGAAGTCCGTTCTTTGCGGCCTACGATCTTATTGCCCTGCATGTCGACCACGATCAGGTCGTCCGGGTGCATCATTCCCTTGCTCACGCCCGTCGGCGTGCAGAGAATCCGCTCCCGGTCCATCCGAATGCTGATATTGCCGTCGTTGGCCGCAACCCAGCTTTTCTGGTAGACGAGGCGGCCGACATCGACGATGTCCTGCCGCAACTCCCGCTCGGTCTTTTGCATCCGAATCCAAGATTGTAGCAGACGGCCGTCCGTCGCCGTTCCGTTGTGACAGCGCCGGCGAAGCGCGAATGTACAATGGTTCGTAGTGGACAAACGTCGCATGTGCCCGCACTGCCGGGCCTTCATCTCCTCGAGCGATCGCATCTGCCCCTACTGTGAAGCGGAAGTCGGACCTCGTGCCGCCGACCGCAGGGCATCCGGCCAAATTGTGGGCTTCATACCCCACGCCCACTTCACCACATCGATGATCCTGCTGGTGAACTTTGGCCTTTTTGCCGCCACGGCCGTCTACAGCCTTCGCATGGGCGACGGCGGATGGATGGGCATTGACGGCCGCACGCTGGTCTATTTCGGAGGCAAGCTGCGCGAGGCGATACTGATGGGCCAGTGGTGGCGCCTCATCACTGCCGGTTTCCTCCACGGAGGACTGCTGCATATCCTGATGAACTCCTGGGTCCTGTTTGACCTCGGCGCTCAAGTCGAGGAGGTATACGGCGCCAGCCGCATGATGGTGTTCTACATCGTCGCCACCGTCGCCGGCTTCCTCGCGAGCACATTCTGGTCCCCGGCGATCTCCATCGGCGCATCCGCCGGATTGTTCGGCCTTATCGGCGCTATGATCGCCGTCGGGGTCCGCTATCCCACTTCGCTCGGAGCCGCCATTCGCGGCCTTTACATCCGCTGGGCCATCTACGGTCTGATTATCGGCTTGCTTCCGGGATTGGCTATCGATAACGCCGCACACCTCGGCGGTCTGGCGGGCGGCTTCTGTGCCGCTTATGTTGCCGGTTTGCCCGCCCCCTTCAGGACGACCGGCGAACGCATCTGGAAGATCGCGGGTTGGGCCGCTCTCCTCGTCACGATCTACTGTTTCGTGCGATGGTTCCTCTGGTTCCGTCTCGCAACGTCCTGAGCCGGTCACCGTTACTCCTGCTCGAAGAGCGCGGACCGAAAGACCCGCTCCCCTTTGAACACCACTAGCGAGATCCGTTCTGTTGCCGCGATGTCCTGAAGGGGATTGCCGTCCACCACCAGCAGGTTCGCTTCCAACCCCTTCCGCACGGCGCCGATTCGACCCAAAGCGGTCAGAATGCGCGCCCCGTTATATGTCGCCGCCTCCAGCGCAACTTCCGGCGGTATCCCCGCATCCACCCAAAGCTGAAGTTCGCGATGGATGGCTGGGCCATGAAACACCAGCAGATTTCCCGAGCCGCTTCCGGCCGCGAGTATTACTCCCGTGCGCCACGCCCGGCGCAGGTTCTCCGTAGCTCGGTCGAGATCCGCTTGCGCAGTAGCCGCTTTTTCACGAGATCCCGGCGGCTTCGCCCGACTCATCATGCGCTTCGTACCCTCGATCAGTTCGGGTGGACCCACCTGAAGCACCAACGAGCGCTCAAACATTTCCGCGTCTCCCGTCAGGATCGCGGCCTCCGCCTCTGCTGCGCTCAGCATGGGTACGTACGCCTCTCCGTGCGCCGCCATTCGCGCGAACTCCTCCGGCGCAGTCAACTCCCGAAACGGTCCAGCCACGGTACCGGCGTGGTCGCTCTTGAACACCTCCGCGCCGAGCCACTGTCCTTCTGCAACGAGTTTCCGCACGCGATCGACGACACCGCCAGCGTCGGCAGAACTGCGCACCGCGGCGACTCCGCAGTAGAGGTACGCAGCCACGGCCCTCAACACGGCTTTGTCCGGCTGGTACGCACTGGCAGGCTCATACACGCCGCCTGGAAGGCCAAGCGAGACGCGCACATCGATCAAGGCTGGGATGATCGTTTTGCCGGAGGCCTCCACTGCTTCGGCGCGCAGCGTTTTGGCGTCCGGAGCTTTGCCCTCGAAGACCTCGGCGATCCTGCCGTCCCGAATCAGCACCGCGCCGGACTCGATCACCTTGCCGTCACCGATGACGATCCGGGCGTCGCGGATCAGCAGCGTCCGGCTGCGCCGCAGGTCCCTGTGCAGGATCTTCGCCTTGTTCAGGTTGTCGCGCGTCCAGGCGTCCCAGGCGCCAAGTCCCAGAAAAGGGAGAAGCACGACTGCCACCCAGAGCTTGCCTGTCCTCGCGACTTTTTCCTCCTTCTCCCACCGGAACAGCTTCATGGAAAGAAACAGCGCCACCGCTGTCGCAGCGAGCAGAGCTGCCGCCGATCTCCAGTTCTGGGCAAGGCTTTCGTGGCCGATCATGATCCCCTGGAAGCCTGTCGCCAGATACGATGCCGGCACGAACTGCACTGCCACTTGCGCCCAGGAAGGTAGTGCCGTGATCGGGAACGTAGCCCCACTCAGGAAAAGCATCGGCAGGTAGAGAAGCTGGTTGAGAATTGCGCTTTCCTGAGCCGAGTTCACAACCGACGCCACAATCAGCCCAATCGCGCGGAATGCCAGCACACCGATACTCACCAGAGCAAACAGCGACACCCACCGTTCCGGAAATGGCATCCCATACAGAAGCACGGCCAGTCCAAGCGTCACCAGCAGCACCGGCAGGAACACCAGCCAGCCCGTCACCATCGACGCCGCCAGGATCGGGGCCGGCGAGATCGGCGTAACCTTGAACCGGCGCAGGATGTTCAGCTCGCGGTCCTGCACCGCCCGCACGCCCGCTCCGAACAGCCCATTCCCCAGGATCGCAAGGATGAGCACCATGGTCACAACCTGAGTGATGACGCCTCCCTGCTCGGCGTCTGAGATCTCCGCGAAGATGAAGAAGAATAGCAGCGGAAAGACGTAGCTGAAGAACAGCGCCACGCGATCCCGCATCGTCAGACGCAGGGTGATGTCCGTGTATGCGAGCCAGCCTCTCATTCCCGCAGGCTCTTTCCGGTCAGCTCGAGAAAAACGTCTTCTAGCGTCGGCCGCTTGAGATGGATGTCCGCCGGCTCGATGCCCCGCTGATCCAGCCACTTGACCAAATCGACCAGCGCCCGCGCCGGGTGTGACGCCGCCAGCGTCAGCAAGCGGCCGTCCTCGCTGAGGTGCGGGTGGTCCGCGCCCCCGATCCGCGGGAGATCGTCCCCCATGACCGGCCGCTCCAACTGGATCTCGATGATCGAGCGGCCCAGCGTGCGTGACTGGATCTCGCGCGGCGTTCCAAGCGCGATGATCCGGCCCTCATCGATGATCGCTACACGGTCGCAAAGCCGCTCGGCTTCTTCAATGTAATGGGTGGTCAGCAGGACCGTTCGCTTCTCCCGGCGGAGTTCCTCGACAAGCCCGTGAATCTCCAGCCGAGCCTGAGGGTCGAGCCCGGCGGTCGGTTCGTCCAGGAACACGAGCTGCGGATCGTTGATGAGCGCCAGCGCCACCGCCAGACGCTGCTTCTGGCCTCCCGATAACTGAGAGTAGTACCGGTCGCGCTTGTCCCTGAGTTGAAGCCGGTCGAGCAGCCTGGTCCCGTCCGTACGTCGCGAATAGAACGAGGCGAACAGCCGCATCGCTTCGGAAACCTTGATCTTTTCGGGCAGATTGGTGGCCTGAAGGCAGACCCCGATGCGGTCCTTCAGGCGGCCGATCGTAGTCTCCGGGTCGATGCCGAGAATCGAGACCTCGCCTGCCGTCCTGGGCCTCAGTCCTTCGAGGATCTCAACCGTCGTGGTTTTCCCAGCGCCGTTCGGACCGAGAAGTCCGAACACTTCACCCCGTCCGACTTCGAAGTCGATCCCCTTGACGGCTTCGAGCGCGCCGTAGCACTTACGGAGTTCGCGAACGGAAATGACCGGTTCGTCAGTCGTGGCGCGGCTCTCCCTGTCACCGGGCCGTGGACTGCGCAGCCAGCACGGCGATCGAAGCGCGGCAGAACGCGGGAAGATCGTCCGGCTTGCGGGAAGTCACTAGGTTCTTGTCCACCACTACCTCCGAGTCCTCCCAAATGCCACCGGCATTCACTACATCATCCTTAATGGCGAAGAAGCAGGTGACTCGTCGACCCCGCAAAATGTCTGCCGAGCAGAGTACCCACCCCGCATGGCAGATTGCCGCCACGAGCTTTCCCTGGGCGTTCACGTCTTTCACGAACTGGAGCGCCTTCGGATGTCGCCGTATGATGTCCGGCGCATATCCGCCCGGAACCACCACGCCGTCGAAGTCCGACGCCCGTGT
The DNA here is from genome assembly GCA_035455185.1 of Bryobacteraceae bacterium. Lineage (GTDB taxonomy): Bacteria > Acidobacteriota > Terriglobia > Bryobacterales > Bryobacteraceae > JAEHDI01. The sequence goes on from DATIFQ010000208.1 coordinate 9,858, forward strand.
CTCGTCATACGACTTCTCGCAGACGATCGGATAGCCGTACTTGCCGTGGTATGTCTCGCCTGCTTTCAGCCCGATGGAAACCACTTCAGCTCCCGCCTCTCGCAGGCGGTAGAGCGGGTACCACACTTCCATGTCCTGATAGATGTTATCGACCAGGACCGCAACTCGCTTTCCCTTGAGCTCCATATCCCGCTATTGTACCGTCCACCCCCGCGCTATCATCGTTGGATTGCTGCCATGACCGACTTCGAAAAACTCGGCGTCTTCTACCTCGGCCGGCCCTACGACCTGGATGCGAAAAAGGCAAAGGAAGGCCTGTTGCTGTACGATTCCAAGGACCTGGTTACGCACGCCGTCTGTTTCGGCATGACCGGTAGCGGAAAGACCGGCCTATGCCTGTCGCTGCTGGAGGAGGCTGCCATTGACGGCATTCCGGCGGTCGTCATCGATCCAAAGGGAGACCTCTGCAACCTGCTGCTGACTTTTCCCGAACTGCGCCCCGAGGATTTCGCACCGTGGATCAATCTCGATGACGCGCGCAACAAGGGTGCCTCGCCGGACGAGTACGCCCGGCGCCAGGCCGAGCTATGGAAGAACGGCCTCGCATCCTGGGGACAGGACGGAGCGCGCATCCGCCGCCTCCGTGACGCGGTGGACGTCGCCATCTACACTCCGGGCAGTACGGCCGGGCTCCCGGTATCGATTCTCAAGTCGTTCTCCGCTCCCCCACCAGAGATCGTGAACGACACCGAGTTGCTTCGTGAGCGTGTCGGCGCTACTGCCACCGCCCTACTCGGCCTTCTTGGCATTGAAGCCGATCCTATCCAGAGCCGGGAGCACATTCTTCTTTCGAGCATCCTAAGCTACGCATGGAAGCAGGGCCAGGACCTCGACCTCGCGGCGCTCATCCAGCAGGTGCAGGCGCCGCCGTTCCAGCGTGTGGGCGTTCTCGACGTCGAGGCGTTCTATCCGTCGAAGGAACGGTTTGGTCTCTCGATGACGCTTAACAACCTGCTCGCCTCGCCCGGGTTCGAGGCTTGGCTCGAAGGTGAGGCGCTCGATATCCAGAGCATGCTCTACACCGCGCAGGGTAAGCCTCGCATCTCGATCTTATCCATCGCCCACCTGTCAGACGGCGAGCGGATGTTCTTCGTCTCGCTCCTGCTCAACCAAACGCTCGCCTGGATGCGCTCCCAGTCCGGCACCACCAGTCTCCGCGCGCTGCTTTACATGGATGAGATTTTCGGCTACTTCCCTCCGGTCGCCAACCCGCCGTCGAAGCAGCCGCTGCTCACCTTACTCAAGCAGGCGCGCGCCTTCGGCCTGGGTGTCGTGCTGGCCACACAGAATCCGGTGGATCTCGACTACAAAGGCCTGTCTAACGCCGGCACGTGGTTCATCGGCCGCCTCCAGACCGAGCGCGATCAGCAGCGTGTCCTCGACGGCCTGGAAGGAGCGACATCAAATGCCGGCGCCAGTCTCGATCGTGACGAGATAAAGCGAACTCTGTCGAGGCTCGGCAACCGCATTTTCCTGATGAACAACGTTCACGAGGACGCGCCGGAGGTGTTCGAGACGCGATGGGCAATGTCGTATCTCCGTGGCCCGCTCACTCGCGCCCAGATCAAGATGTTGATGGACCCACGGAAGTCCGCCGCGCCCGTGGCAGCCGCTGTTTCTTCCGCCGCGCCGCCCGTCTCATCACCCGCGACGGCAGAGGCGCGCCCCGTTCTACCGCCAGACGTGCCGCAGTACTTCGTGCCTGTCCGGGGCGCACGGCCCGCCGGTAGCCGGCTCATCTACCGACCAATGCTCCTCGGCTCCGCTCAGGTACGATTCGCGGATCCCAAGGCGAACATTGACGTCCTTCGGGACTACGTGTACTTCACACTCGTCCGTGAGGGCGCGATCCCGGTCAACTGGCAAGAGGCAATCGAGGCGCAGGTGGAGCCGGGGGACCTGGAGAAGGAGCATACACCCGATGCGGGGTTCGCACCGCTACCCGTCATCGCTGGAAAGGCGAAAAGCTACGCCTCATGGGGCAAGGACTTCCTTACATGGCTTTACGGAAGCCAGTCTCTCGGTATTTTCCGGAGCGCGGGCCTAAAGCAGGTCTCCGTGCCCGGGGAAACCGAGCGCGATTTCCGCGCCCGCCTCGGGCAGACCGCCCGTGAGGAGCGAGACCGGGCCGTTGCGAAGCTCCGTGAAAGATACGCGCCCAAGACCGGAGCCCTCGAAGAGAGAATTCGCCGCGCGGAACAGGCCGTCGCCCGTGAACAGGAGCAGGCGAAGACACAGAAAATGCAGACGGCGATCTCGATAGGCGCCACGCTCCTGGGCGCCTTCCTCGGCCGGAAAGCCGTCAGCACCTCGACAATGGGCCGCGCCGCTACTGCGGCCCGTACCGCCAGCCGTACCTGGAAGGAAACACAAGATGTCGGCCGGGCGACGGAAACCGTCGAGACGCTCAAACAGCAGCTTCAGGATCTGGAAGCGCAGTTCGCCGCGGAGACCAAGGAACTCGAGTCCGTCATCAACCCGATGACCGAAGCTCTCGAGACCGTTTCCGTGAAGCCAAAGAAGACGAACATTTCGGTACGCCTCGTAGCTCTCGCCTGGACGCCTCACTGGCAGGACTCAACCGGCGGACTGACGCAGGCATACTGAAGACTCAGCCTTTACTTCAGCCGCCTCCGCCACTCCCGCCAGGAGTTGCCGCACGGCCCATGGAACGTCACTGCTTCCCTGCGAACAGGTTTCGTCCCGCCACAAGTGAGTGCATCTTGCCGTCCGCCACGCTCCGTTGGAGCATCCAAAAACCGCAGTCTGGATGCACGTAGCGAATCCGATCGACACCTAGCACGCTCGCCGCGTGCTCGATCCGCTTCGCGATCTGATCCGGCGATTCGATCGAGGTGTCCTTGATATCCACAACGCCGATGCCGATGCCAATCTTCGGATCGACGTCCTTCAGCACCTCCAACTCGTCGAACCCGCGCCGGGCAAACTCGAGGATGACATGATTCGCGTTGAGCCCGTTCAGGTACGGCAGCAGATCCTTCCATAAGCCCCTCTGAACGGTCTGGCCGCCGTAGTTGCCGAAGCAGATGTGCACCGCCCGCTCGCCGGTGATCCCTTCGAGCACCATGTTGATGCCCTGGAGCGCCCATTCGGTGTCTTCGGGATGACCGCTGATGTTGGCTTCATCGAGTTGAATCACGTCGGCATTGATCATCTGGAGCTGCTGTTTCAACACCCTGGCGATGCCAAGGCAGACGCCGCGCGGGCTTCCGTAGTGCCGGTCCATCAGGACCTTGCTGAGCATGTGCGGGCCCGTGCAGGTGAACTTCAATGGATGCCGCGTCAGCGGGCGCACAAACTCCCAGTCGCGCACGAGGTTCAGCGTTCCTTCTTCGATCTGCCCGACGACGAGTCCGGCGGCATCGGCACGGTATTGCAGTGCGGGCATCGACCGGAAGCGCTGGATATCTGCTACGCTCAACCGTGTCCGAATGCCTTCCAACTGCCGTACGAAGTAGTCGATCATTCCGTTCGTCTCGGGATGGCTGGGATCGAAGCGGTTCAGTTCGCCGTCCGCGAGCAGGTCTATACCGGCCAGTTCCTGCGTCTTGAGAACCACCATGATCGCGTCCCGCAATGTCGTCCGGCTTGTATCCCCGATCAGCCAGTGCGGCGTCGGATAGCTCCCCACAACCGTCGTCTTAATCGCCATAGCCTTTGTATTCTATACTTGGCCTACCCCTTCCCGGGCAAAGCTTTTTCATAGAACTCCCGCAGCCACTCCCGATATTTCGGACCGGTTGCCTCCACGATGTCGTTGTGGCCGCCGCCGGGTATCGAACGGAAGAACTTCGGCTCGTTTGCCGCGTCGAACAACTGCTTCCCGAAATCGAATGCAATCACTTCGTCCTCTTCGCCATGTATGACTAGAACCGGGGCCCGGACACTCCCGATCTTCCGCTTCGAGTCGAAGCCCCAGACCAGCGCCGGTCCGATCAGCGGCAGGGCTTTCCACGCCACCGCCCGGGCTGACGTGAACGGCGCCTCCAACACAACCCCGCCACACTTCACGCGCGACGCGAGGTCAACTGCCACCGCCGTCCCCAGCGATTCCCCGTGCAGCACGATCCGCTCTGGAACGTACCCGGCGTCGAGAAGGTGCCGATACCCGGCCTCGGCATCTGCATAGAGCCCTCTTTCGGTGGGCCGCCCATCGCTACGTCCGTAACCGCGATAGTCGATGATCAACACCGAAGACCCGGCCATCGTGATCTCGCGCAGGTGTGCAGCACGGTGAGAAAGGTTCCCCGCGTTGCCGTGCAGATATAGAGTCACGACCGTGCCTTCGCCGGCAGGCGCCCACCATCCGTGAATGCGCACTCCGTCCTGCGTCGTCAGCCATATGTCGCTCGCTCCGATTTGATCCTGTGCCTCCCACCACCCGCTCGGGTACTTCATCGGAAAGTAGATGCTCCGGTTCGCCATTACCCACATGAGCCCGTAAGCAATCAGGGCAAACGCCAGCCAGCCGAGCATCCGCATCGCGCGCCTCATACCTCCCCGCCACTCTACCACCCGTCGGAGCTCGCTCTGCTATCCTGCCCCGTGTATCTTCTGATCGCGCTTCTTCTTTCCGGAGCCGCTGTGAAACCCCTTCCCTCTTTCCGTTCACACGTCATCACTACCGAGTTCAAAGGCGGCTACCAGGTCGTCGCGGCGGACCTCAACAAAGACGGCCGGCCCGACCTGATCGGCCTTGCCAGCGGCATGAACGAGCTTGTTTGGTTCGAGAACCCTGGATGGAAACGCCATGTCCTTGCCGGCGGCCTCTCGCGCCTGATCAACGTGGCCGCCTCCGACAACGACGGCGACGGCATCCCCGAGCTCGTACTCGCCACCGGTTTCTCGATGGACGCCGCAAGGAGCTCGGGCGAAGTATGGATGCTCCGCCACGCCGGTGATCCACTCGTTCCGTGGAAAATCCTCCAAATCGACCGCCTGCCCACCTCGCATCGCCTTCGTTGGGCGGACATCGAAGGTAACGGACAAAAGGTCGCGATTAACGCCCCGCTCAGCGATGCGCGCGCCACGGCGCCGGATTACCACGGAAAGACACCGCTGGTGTTCTACCGCTCCGGAGCGTGGAAGCGCGAGATGATACCGATCGAAACCGACGGTGTCATGCATGGCGTTACCACCCTTGACTGGGACGGCGACGGCCGCGAGGAGATCCTCACCGCCAGCTTCGAAGGGATCCACCTGCTCCGCCACGCCGGACCAGACCGTTGGACTCGCACCGAGCTTGCCAAAGGCAGCCCCGAACCCTGGCCAAAGAGCGGCGCCAGTGACATCGCCGCCGGCCGGCTTGAGGGTTGCCGTTTTCTCTGCGCCATCGAGCCCTGGCACGGCAATCAGGTCACCGTCTACATCCATCTTGGGGAGCGCTGGGATCGCCGCGTAATAGACGACACCCTCGTGGAGGGCCACGCACTTGCCACCGCTGACCTCGACGGCGACGGCCGTGATGAGATTGTTGCCGGCTTCCGCGGCAAAGGTCACACCATCTCGATCTACAAAGCCGGCGATGCCGAAGGATCCCGCTGGACCCGCCACATCATTGACACCGAGGTTCCCGCCGCTTCCTGCGTTGTCGCCGACCTGAACGGCAACGGGCTGCCCGATATCGCCTGTATCGGCGGACCGGTTCTCAAGTGGTACGAGAATCTCGGACGTTGAGTGGTGTTCTTCGTCCAGGTATCGATGGCGTAAAATCGAAGCTTGCCTGTTCCCCAGGTCACCGTCGTGATTCCGACGCTCGTCGCGGACTCCGCGCTCGATGATTGTCTGCGTGCCTTGGGAGAGCAAACGTTTCGCAATTTCGAGGTGATTGTCGTCGACAACAGTGGAAACGGGCTAGCCCGCCGCAGCGCGTCCATAATCGCCGGCACGGTGGTCATCGACAACCCCGCCAACGTGGGTTTCGGCGCCGCGATCAACCAGGGCTGCATCGCCTCACGCGCTAGGTACCTCGCCACTCTCAATGACGACGCGGTGCCGCATCCGGGCTGGCTTGCTGCTCTGACGTCGGCCCTGGAGGCCCGCCCGGACGCAGGCATGGCTGCCTCGCGGATCCTCCTTTCGGGCACGGGACGTCTGGATTCCGCCGGTATGCTGGTTTGCGCGGACGGCTCGAGCAAACAGCGCGGACACGGCGAGCTGCCCACCAGATTTCCCGATCCGGAGGAGGCCCTCTTCCCCAGCGCCTGCGCTGCCCTCTATCGTCGCTCCATGCTCGAGGACACGGAAGGCTTCGACGAGGATTTCTTTCTCTACTCGGAAGACACGGATCTCGGCCTTCGTGCGCGTTGGGCGGGTTGGAAGTGCCTCTACGTTCCCGGCGCCGTCGTGGAACACCGTTATTCGCACTCAGCCGGCCGAGCCTCTCCGCTCAAGGCGTACTACGTCGAGCGTAACCGCCTCTTCGTGATCGCCAAGAGTTTCCCACTTCCGGCGCTGTGCAGAGCACCGTTCGTCGCGTTCGCCCGCTACTTTTGGCACGCATGGTTCCTGCTTCGCGGGCGTGGAACCGCCGCTCGCTTCCGCGAGGAAGGCCACGGCGCTCTCCGGCTCGCATGGTACATCCTCTCGGCACACGTGGCGCTGGTTGTACGCGCACGTTCCCTTTGGAAGAAACGGCGGGAAATCCGCGATGGTGCGCGCATCACAACCGCCGAGTTCTTGAGGCTCCTGCGGGTGCATTCGATCTCCGCCCGGGAGGTCGCATCCCTGTGACTCCCGCCCTTCACGACCGCGACCTGCTGATCATCGTCCCCGCCTACAACGAAGCGGCGTCGGTCGGCCAGGTCGTGCACGAAGTCCGCGAGGCGGTTCCTGGAGTGCCGGTGGTGGTCATCGACGATTGCTCGACGGACGGGACCTCTACGGTCGCGCGCGAGGCCGGCGCCTCGGTGTTGTCTCTCCCGCATCACCTCGGGCTGGGCGGCGGCGTGCAGGCGGGCTACAAACTGGCCTACGAGCTCGGCTACGAGTACGTCATCCGTGTCGACGGCGACGGTCAGCACGACCCGCGCGACATCCCGCGCATCTACGAGGCTCTCCGCACCAACGCCTATCAGATGGTTATCGGCTCGCGCTTCCTCGAGAACGATGCGGACCAGACCAGTTTCGGCCGCTCTGTCGGCGTGCGTTTCTTCCGGATCGTTCTGCGGCCCATCCTCGGCAAGCCGGTCCGCGACCCGACGTCCGGTTTCGTGGGAGTGAACCGTCAGGCGCTGCTGGTCTTCAGCCGGAGCTTTCCGCTCGAGTACCCCGAAATCGAAGCGCTTGTGGTGCTCCAGCGTCGCGCCTTTCAGTTCGCGGAGATTCCGGTCCGCATGCGCCCGCGCCTGGGCGGCCGCAGTTCGATCACAGCTGTGAAATCCATCTACTATATTCTTCATGTACTGCTCGGCGTCTTCGTGAACGTCCTCAAATTCGATCGCCGGCGGTGGAAGAGATAGCCGTGGACCGCCTCCTCAATTTCATGACCCTGCTCAGCGTGGCGCTGATCGTGCTCGTGCTGCGCTCGGTGCGGCGCGCTCACATTCGCGTCGAATATTCGGTGAGCTGGCTTGGCGCCGCCGTCACGCTGCTGGTGCTATCGCGCTCGAACTGGGCGCTCGATAGTATCGCCCGGCTGCTCGGGATTGCAGACCCGCCGCTCGCTCTGCTGTTGGTCGTGGGCTGCATCTTTTTGATCGTCCTGTACCGCTTTTCGACCGTCATCTCAGATCTGAAGGACGCGAACATCTCGCTCGCCCAGCGCGTCGGGATCCTCGAATACCATCTCCGGAACTTGCATGAAAACCAGGAAAACCCAAAGCCCCGCTAAAGCGTCGCCGGGCTTCTCTTTGAAGCCCTGGCACGTTGCGGTGGGGGTGCTGGCAGCACTGTTCGCTCTCTTCGAATCGTACGGGCCTGCACTCAACGGCGTGTTTGTCTTTGACGACGAGAGCCTTCCCTTTTACTCCCGTGACTTCGGCGCCCGGCCGCTCATCCCGGCCATCACCGGTGTTCGCCCATTCCTGATGTTCACCTTCTGGCTGAATCACCAAATCTCGGGACTTGAGCCGTATGGCTACCATCTCCTCAACGTCCTGTTCCACTTCGCCTCAGGAGTCCTGGTGTTTTTCATTTGCCGAAAAGTTCTCGAGTGGGCGGCCGTGGCAGGTGGGCGCCGCGAACTGTTGGCCGCCTTCGCCGGCTGTCTGTTCCTGTTCCATCCGATCCAGACCGAGTCCGTTGCCTACATCGCCAGCCGTTCGGAGAATCTAAGCATCCTGTTCTGTTATGCGGCTTTCGCGCTGTTCCTCTATCGCCGGTCGCGGGCGGTGTCCTGGCCTGTCGTCGCAGGCGTTCTGGTGTTGTTTGCAGCCGCCGCATCCACAAAAGAGCACACCATCGTCCTCCCGGCGGTGCTTTTGCTAACGGACTACTACTGGAATCCGGGCTTCTCCTTCGAGGGCGCTTGCAAGAACTGGCGGCTCTATGGAACGATGGCTGTCGTCGGCGCTGCCGGCGTCTACTCCGTGTGGAACCTGTTGCGCACGGCGCCCACCGCTGGTTTTGGCGTGAAAGACCTACCCTGGAACCATTACCTCTACACCCAGTGGAGAGCGATGTGGGTCTATTTTCGGCTACTTGTGTTCCCGGCCGGCCAGAATGCCGACTATCGATACCCAGTTTCGCGCACTCCGCTGGAACCCGGCACGCTCATTGGTCTGGCTGTTCTGCTCGTAGCGGTCGGCCTTGCAATCCGGTTTCGACAGCGTTACCCGCTCGCTTCGTACGGATTTCTCGCGGCGCTGTTGCTGTTTGCCCCGACCTCGTCCGTCATACCGATTCGTGACGTCGTTGCGGAGCGCCGCGTCTACCTTCCCATGATCGGCTTGCTCTTCGTGATGCTTGAATTCTTGCGTCGCTGGAAGCTGGACCTGCGTCGAATGGCGGCGGTGCTCTCCTCCATCCTGCTGGTGTGTGCCGTCCTGACGTATCAGCGCAACAAAGTGTGGGCGGGGCCGGTACCCCTTTGGGAGGACGTGCTGGCAAAGTCGCCGCAAAACTCGCGCGCCCACTTTCAGCTTGCGCTCGGCTACTACGAAGAGGGACGCTGCGAGGAATCGGTGCGACACTACGAGACCGCCGAGCGCCTGGGAGAACGGGAGCATCGTCTCTACGTGGATTGGGCCCTGGCCGACGACTGCCTTGGCCGCTTCGATGGCGCTCTCGCAAAAATCAAACGAGCCATCGAGATCGAGAAGACGGCGCACGCGTATGCGCTTATGGGCATGATCTACGCCAAACAGAACAGGCGGGATGAGGCGATGACCGCACTCGACGAGGCCGGGCGCATCGACGCGGGCTACGACATGACGTACGCCTACCGAGGCAACCTCCTCGTTCTGGCCAATGACTTCGCCGGGGCCGCCGCTCAGTACCGGCGTGCGCTCGAGTTGGACCCCAACAACCAGTTGGCCAGGAACGGTCTTGCCCGCGTTCAGGCGGCTCTTGGCGCCGCGCGATAGGAGGCTTTTCTGCGCATCGGAGTCAATGCCCTGTACCTGGTCCCTGGAGGGGTCGGCGGCACGGAAATCTACCTCCGTCATCTTCTCGCCGCGCTCGCGGGAATTGACTCCGTCAACGAGTACGTCATCTTCACCAACCGCGAGACCGGTGCGGATCTCGTTCCAGTCCGGCCGAACTTCGTTCATGAGCCACAGTCGGTCCGCGCGGCGAGTCGCCCCGCGCGCTTGCTTTGGGAGCAGACCGTGTTGCCATTAGCCGTCCGTCGCGCCCGCCTCGACGTCCTGTTCAATCCGGGCTTCACCTGTCCTGCCCTTTGCTCATGCCCGGCTGTGACGGTGTTCCATGACCTTCAGCACAAGCGTCACCCGGAGCATTTCCGCTGGTTCGACCTGCCGTTCTGGCGCATCTTCCTGTACCTCGCAGCGCGCCGCTCCAAGTTCCTCATTGCCGTCTCCGACGCCACACGCAAGGATCTGGAGCGTTTCTATCACCTTGCTACGGAGAGGATCCGCGTCGTCCCGGAAGGCGTGGACGAGCGTCTCTTCGAAATCGGCCGGGACCGCGCTGCGTTCGAAGCAGAATCATTCCTCCTGGCGGTTTCGACGCTACATCCGCACAAGAACCTGGACCGCCTCATCCGCGTCTTCTCCCGCTTCCACACGGACAGGCCCGATTTCCGGCTGGTAATCGTAGGGCTCCGCGGTTTCCATGCGGAGGAGATCGAAAAGGAAGTCCAAGAACTGGGACTGGGCGGCGCGATCACACTAACGGGTTGGATCCCTCGCGACCAACTGTATAGCCTGTTCCGGCGTGCGCACTCGTTCGTCTACCCGAGCACCTTCGAAGGATTCGGTCTGCCCGTGCTGGAGGCTCTCGCAGCGGGCATCCCCTCCGCCTGTTCGGCCATCGAGCCGCTGATGTCGCTCGCCGGAGACGCGGCGCTGCAGTTCGATCCGCAAGACGAGGATGCGATGCTCGAGGCAATCCGGCGCCTTACGTGCGATCTGGCGCTTCGAGGCCAACTCGCGCAACAGGGCCCCCGCCGTGCCGCTGCTTTCTCGTGGAAGAAGACCGCCGAAGCCACGCTCGCTGCCCTGCGCGACGCGGTATTTAACCCGCGCGCGTGATCGGGACGGTTTCCCGCCCTACCGAAGCAGATCCTCGAGCTGGATCTTCGCGTCGGTCTTTGCGTCGCGATACTTTACAATCACCGGTGTGTACAACGAGATGCCCCAATCCTTGCCTGGACCGTGAGGAATGGCTCGTGCACCGGCGACAACCACTGCGTTCTCCGGAACGATAAGCGGCTGATCGTCGGTCGCTGTGTAGACCTCGCCTTTCACGATGTCGTACACCGGCGTGGAGCGGTTGAGAATCGTGCCAGTCCCCAAGACGACGCGGCGCTTCACAACCGTCCCTTCATACACTCCACAATTGCCGCCCACCAGCACCTCGTCCTCGATGATCACCGGCAACGCACCAACGGGTTCCAGCACCCCGCCGATCTGGGCCGCCGCCGAAATGTGGCAGTTCCTGCCGACCTGCGCACAGCTTCCCACCAAAGCGTGCGAGTCGATCATCGTCCCATCGCCGACGTAGGACCCGACGTTGATGTACATCGGCGGCATGCAGGTGACGCCGCGTCCGACGTAGCAGCCGTCGCGAATACTGGATCCACCCGGCACAATGCGCACGCCGCTCTCCACCGTGAGCCGCTTCACCGGGTACGTCGCCTTGTCGAAGTATGGCTGCCGAGCGGTGTTCACCGACATGTCCACCAGCGCGCCCATGCGGAACCCGAGCAGGATGCCCTTCTTCACCCAGCCGTTCACCCGCCAGCCGCTCTTCGCGGATGCATCCGGTTCGGCGGCGCGCGCTTCTCCGGCGTTCAGCGCGTACTTGAACCGCTGAAACAGGCGGAAGTGCTCCTCAGTGTATTGCTCGGGTTTGGCGTCGAACAGAGCCTCGATTTCAGTTGCCGGCATGGATGGCTTTGGGTTCGAGCAGAGCGAGGTCCTGAAGCACCTTGTCGATCTTCGCGAGGTTAACCACCGACGGCGGCACGAGCGGCAGGCGCCAGACTGGTTCGAGGAGCCCCATCAGCCCCATAGCCGCCTTCACTGGAATGGGGTTTGACTCTACGAAGTTCACGTCCATCAGCGGCAGGTACTTGCGGTGAACCGCACGTGCCGCCGCAAAGTCGCCCGACAGGCATAACTGCGCCAACCGTGTCATTTCCGCTGGAATTTCGTTCGATGCGACCGAGATTAATCCCCGCCCGCCTAACGCCATGAGTGGCAGCGTAATCGCGTCGTCACCTGACAGCACCGTGAATCGCTCGGGAACGAGATTGAGGATTGCCGACATCTGGCTGATGTTGCCCGACGCCTCTTTGACCCCAAAGATATTGTCGATCTCCGCCAGCCGTTTCAACGTCGCCGGTTCAACGTTGACGCCCGTCCGCCCCTGGACGCTGTACACGATGATCGGCAGCCTGATCGCCGCGGCGATCGCCTTGTAATGCTGATACAGCCCCTCCTGCGTCGGCTTGTTGTAGTAGGGTGTTACGGAGAGGATGCCGTCGGCGCCCATCGACTCGAGTTGCTTCGCGAGTGAGATCACCTCGCTGGTGTTGTAACCGCCCGCGCCCGCCAGCACCGGGACTTTGCCCTTGGCCTCGTCGAGCGTGATCTCGACCACTCGAAGGTGTTCGGAGTGCTCGAGAGTCGGGCTCTCGCCGGTCGTGCCGCAGGGAACGAGGAAGTTGATTCCCGCCGCGATCTGGCGCCGCACCAGTCTTCGCAAAGTCTCTTCATCCAGCGACAGGTCCTTCCGGAACGGTGTCACCATTGCGGTCCCACAACCTTTGAACATTCTTCACCTCCTCTGCGTGTCCGTTTCCTCTTGGCTCAACGACCCGCCATTATCTCACTGAACTCGAAGAAACCCTTCTTGCCAACCACCCACTGCGCCGCCTTCAATGCCCCCCGCGCGAAACCCTCGCGGTTTCGTGCCGAGTGCCGCAGAGTGATCGTGTCGGCGGCTGAGTCGAAGCCGATCTCGTGCGTCCCCGGATGGGTCCCCGCGCGGTTTGACGATGCATCGATCGGCCGCCCGTAGCCGGCTTTCTTCATCTCGCCGAACAGTTTCAGCAGCGTGCCCGAGGGTGCGTCCTTCTTCGTCGAGTGATGAATCTCCCAACCCCACGCACCGTAACTCGGCTCGTCCTTAAGCAGGCGTGCCGCCTCGGCCACCAGCCGGAGAAACACGTTGACGCCGATCGAGAAGTTCGGGCTCCACACCATTCCGGTGCCCGCCTTTTCCACCACCGATTTGACATGGTCTAACTGCCCGAGCCAGCCGGTTGTGCCTTCGACGACGTTGACGCCCAGCGCAGAAATCCGCTCTACATTGCTCACTACCACCGGCGGAATCGAGAAGTCGATGGCCACATCGACACCTCGAAAATTGTCCGCCGTGATGCCCTCGTAGTTCGCGTTGTTGAACTCGTCCAACTTCAGCGTAACGGTGAAGCCATACTCCGGAGCGAGCTGTTCAATCAGCCGCCCCATCTTGCCGTAACCCACGATGGCGAGGTTCATGTCAGTCGAAGACCGCCGGATCCACCTCGGCAAAGAACTCACGGTGCAGCGCGTCGACCGTCTTCGCCAAGTCCTGCTCCGCCACCACGAAACTGAGGTTCAGCAACGAAGCACCCTGCGAGATCATGCGCACGTTAACGTCCTCGAGCGCATGGAAGACCCGCCCGGACACTCCCGGAGTGTATCGTATGTTCTCACCCACCAGGCACACGATCGCCTGGTTGTTCTCGGTGTCCACCTCGGCGAACTGCCGCAACTCTTCCAGGATCGCCGGCAGCCGACCGGGATTGTCGATCGTCAGCGAGACACTGACTTCGGATGTCGAGACCATGTCCACAGGCGTCTCGTAGCGGTCGAATGACTCGAAAATCCGCCGCAGGAAACCGTGCGCCATCAGCATGCGAGTTGAGCGGATGTTCACGAGAGTGATCTTCCGCTTGCACGCAATCGACTTTACCGCGTTACGGCAGGGAACGGCCTCGGCCACGATTCTCGTGCCAGGCACATCCGGCCGGCGCGAGTTGAGAATCAGCACCGGAATATTCTTCTCGATCGCCGGCGTCACCGTCGCCGGGTGGAGCACTTTGGCGCCGAAGTACGCAAGTTCAGCCGCTTCGGCAAATGAGATCGTCTTTACGCGGTGTCCGCAGGGCAGGATCGTAGGATCGGCGGTGAGCATGCCGTCCACGTCAGTCCAGATCTGAATCTCCTCCGCGCTGATTCCGGCGCCCACGATCGAGGCCGTGAAGTCCGAGCCGCCACGCCCGAGCGTGCTCGTCACGCCGGCTTCGGTGGAGCCGATGAAACCACCCATCACGACGATCTTCCGCTGGGCCAGCGGCGCCACCTTCCCGGCCAGCCGCTCATACGACTGCGGGTAGAGCGGCGCTGCCTGCGTGTGGCGGGCGTCGGTTACGATCACCGCCCGCGAATCGATGTGGACTGCATCCATTCCGAAATACCGGAACGCCAGCGTCACGAGTGCGCTCGACAAGCGTTCGCCAAATGCTGAGATTGCGTCAATCGACCGCGGCGTCAGTTCCCCCAACACCGGGAATCCGCCTGACAGTTCGGCGAGCTCTCCAAAGTGCTCGTCGAGGATGCGCCGCGCCTCCGGCCGGTCCCCCTCGCGAAGGATCGGATCGATCTCCCGCTGATGGAAGGCCCGCAGCTCGGCCAGTTGGTCGAGCGCCTGCGCCCGCCGGCCGTTCACCGCATCGCTGGCGATGGCGAGTAACTTGTTGGTCGTCTTGCCCATCGCGGAAACGACCACCACCGGCCGTCGCTCAGCCCGCGCCTTTACGATCGATGCAACCCGTTCGATGGCGGCCGCCGACTCCACCGACGTGCCGCCGAATTTCATCACGATCATCAGTCGAGCAATCCTTCCGAAACCATAAGCTCCGCATTCAGTACGGCCGCGCCCGCCGCGCCGCGAACCGTGTTGTGTCCGAGGGCGACGAACTTCCAGTCGAGCACCGGACACTCCCTCAGCCTGCCCACAAAGACCGCCATACCGCGCTCGCGCTCCACGTCTTTTCGCGGCTGCGGGCGGTTCGCTTCCGGCATGTAAATCACTGGTCTCGCCGGAGCGCTCGGAAGCCCCCGCTTCTGTGGCTCACTAGTGAACGTGTCGAATGCCTGCCGTAACTCTGCCTCCGTCGGCTTCGCCGACAACTCAACCGAGACGGTAACAGTGTGTCCGTCTACCACCGGCACACGGTTGCAGTGCGCGCTCACTTTGGCTTCAAGAGAATGGATGGCATCGCCGTTAACGTAGCCGAGGATCTTCTGCGTTTCGACCTGCATCTTCTCTTCTTCGCCACCGATGAACGGAATCACGTTGGCGTTGATATCCATCGAGGGCACGCCCGGGTAGCCGGCGCCGGAGATTGCTTGGAGCGTCGTGGCAATCACGCGAGTGATGCCGAACGGTTTGAGAGCCGCCAACCCCATCGTCAACACGACCGTCGAGCAATTGGGATTCGTGACGATCTGTCCGGTCCAACCCCAGCGATGCTGCTGCGCGGGGATCACCTTCAGATGGTCGGGGTTGATCTCGGGCACCAGCAGCGGCACATCCGGCTCCATGCGGTGGTTCCGCGAGTTCGAGACGACGACGTGCCCCGACTGGGCGAATGCTCGCTCGATCTCGGTCGCGACGCTGGCATCCGTCGCCGAGAACAGCAGTTTCGGCGCATTACCCGGCTTGCACTCATCAACGATAATGTCCGCCACCGTCTCCGGCGTTACACCGCCGAGGTGCCACTGGCAGGCTTCCTTGTACTTCTTGCCCGCCGAGCGGTCGCTCGCGCCGAGCCACGTCAGCTCGAACCACGGATGATTCTGGAGAAACTTGACGAAATGCTGTCCCACCATCCCGGTGGCGCCCAAAATTCCGACTTGGATCTTTCGTTCCATTACGCTTCCTTCTCTTTGGCGAGGAGCTGCCTCACCATCTGTTGATAGATCTCAACCGCTTCCACGAGTTCCGTCTTCGGCACGCGCTCGTCGAGCGTGTGTGCGACGTGGATCGTACCCGGTCCGATCAGGAACGGGGTACCCCACGCACCCTCAAACGCCGGGATGTCGGTCGTGTACGAGACGACAGTAGTGTCGTATCCGTCAAGCGAGCCGAGTTGCAGCGCGGGAATGCAGAGCACTTCGCGCGCATCGGCGCGACCATCCGCGGCCTTCTTCACACCCTCCCGCGTGGGACCCGGGTCGCTCACCAGCCGGATCATCACCTCGGCCTTGGCGGAATCCGGGATCACGTTTGGCGCGCGCCCTCCCGTAATTGTTCCGATGTTCATCGTGCTCCGCCCGAGCACCGGGTCAACAGGCAGGGGCATCTCGCGAAGCTCTTGGAGTACGTCGAGCAGCTTTTCGATCGCCGATTCGCCAAGCTCGGGGTACGCCGAGTGAGCCATCCGGCCCTGCGCCGAGATCTCGTAGCGCAACGCGCCCTTTGATCCCAACGCGAGTTTGTTCCCGGTCGGTTCGCCGTTGATCAGGTACCGGCTGCCCCGCGGCATCCGGGCGGCGGCCATCGCGCCCGCACTGTTGCGTTCCTCGCCGACGACGAACAGCAGTCCGAAGTTGCGGACCCCGTCCGCGAGCAGCCGTTCCGCGGCGGTGATCATCGAGGCGATGATACCCTTCGTGTCGCACGCGCCCCGCCCCCAGATCGATTCGCCGTCTTCACGGCTCGGCACGTGCGGCGGCACCGTGTCCATGTGAGTTGACAGCGTCACCACCGGCTCGCCCCAGCACGCGAAAACGTTGAAACGGTCCGGTTCGATTTCCACGCTTTCGGCCCGCCCGCCGTGTTTGGCAGCCAGGGTCGCGAGGAGATCGTTGAGGAAAATCCCGACCTGCCTTTCGTTCCCGGTGATTGATTCGAGGTCAATCAGGGTGCGCGTCAGCTCAAACAAGTTCATAAGTGTCGTTCTATTGGATGGAGCGGGGGAGAGAGAAGCCGCAAAGGAAGGAAACGGCGTTTCTACACTTCCCGATAGCGCTCCATCCGCTTTCGACGGATGACAGTGGGCAGGTCTTAACCTTACCCCCCAGTCGCCCCGGAGTGTGCTTCCCGATGCGACTTCGGCGGATTCAAC
>DATIFQ010000209.1:0-5980 GCA_035455185.1 Bryobacteraceae bacterium
CCTGTGCCACAAGGATATTGACGCCCTACGTAACTTCCGGCGCCACGGTTCGGTGGGCTGCCGCACCCTGACGGTCGCGGTTCGGAAACTGCATCGAACATGGGGGCAGGTTTCTAACCGCGTACGCGAGGCGCAGGCGCAACGACAGGCGGAAAAGCGGGGACAGGCACCAATTTCGCAAACACCGCGAAATTGGAGCCAGTCCCCGTTTTTCGTGCAAACACCGCGAAATTTGGAGTCAATCCCGGGCTTTGCTACGCACAGGCTGAAGCCTGTGCCACAGGGATATTGCCGGCGCGAAGGACGCAACGGAGGTGTGAGGGAGAGGACAAGATGCCCGGCAAGGTCATTGCAGCCAACCATTCCCGATTACGGATTGATATCATGTACCCGATGCTGCCTTGCCTGGTTGAACTACGGATTTTGCGGCTGGGACTGGCTTCGACGTGAATCGCATTCGAGGCGATAAGACATGAATCGGCTGCTTTGGGTAGTCCAGGCACTGCTCGCGCTGCTCTTTCTTTTTGCCGGCGGAACGAAGCTTTTCATGTCAGCCGCAGAACTGACGGCCCAAACACCGATACCCGCAGGGTTCCTTCGATTCATCGGAGTTATGGAGATTCTGGGCGGCCTCGGCCTGGTACTGCCAGGGATGCTGCGCATTCGCACGGCGCTTACTCCCCTGGCCGCCGTAGGTCTTTCCATAATCATGATTGGCGCCGTAGTTGTCACCATCCAGACGATGGGCTCAGCACTGGCTACACTGCCGTTTGTAACCGGCGCGCTTGCAGTGTTTGTGGCTTACGGGCGTTGGCGACTGGCGCCGCTCAGTGCGCCGCACGCAACCGCTCGCCGGCAGTCCATGCATTCGTGATCGGAACCGCTCAACGTCCTGACTGAACGGGGCCTCCTGGAGTATGCGGTACACCGAATGGAGCGGACAGGCGGCCTACCTGGGGAGATGGGACAGGCAGCTCTGTCCGCTTCGCAAACTGCGCTCAGGACAGAGTAGGCCTGTCCCGCTCGGCAAAACCCGGCTCTGGGGAGCGGCCGTAACGCAACTGCCGGCAGGACTGCCGGCACGGCAAGTCTGGCGACTTGCGCCACGGGTTCGCTGGAGCTTCCGCTGCCTGACAGTCGCGGTTCCGTAACGGCATGCGAACTCAGTGGCTAGGGGAGATGGGACAGGCAGCTCTGTCCGCTCGCAAACTGCGCTGTCCGGGACATGGGTAAACTCGCGCCGCTGCAGAAGAAGTATAACGGAGGGAAGATGCGCACGGGACGGTTGCAGGCATTCAGCGACGGCGTGATCGCGATCATCATCACGATCATGGTGCTGGAGATGAAGGTGCCTCACGGCGACAGCCTGGACGACCTGTTGCCCGTGCTGCCGGTGTTCCTCAGCTACGTCCTAAGCTTCGTTTATGTCGGCATCTACTGGAACAACCACCATCACATGCTGCATGCCACCACCACGGTAACGGGCGCGATGCTCTGGGCGAACCTGCACCTGTTGTTCTGGCTGTCGTTGTTTCCGTTTGCCACTGGCTGGATGGGGGAGAACCATTTCAGCGCAGTACCGACCGCGCTCTACGGCGTGGTGCTGCTGATGGCCGCAATCGCGTACTACCTGCTCGAGCAGGCGATCATCCGCTCGCAAGGGCCGGACTCGATCCTGAAAAAAGCGGTCGGGCGCGACTGGAAGGGGAAGCTGTCGCCGGTGCTTTATATCGCGGCGATTGTGGCGACCCTGCTTTCACCGTGGATCGCCGAGGCGATCTTCGTGGCCGCTGCGCTGATCTGGCTGATTCCGGACCGGCGTATCGAGAAGGTTCTGCCACGCAAGGAGGTCTAGCGATCTCCGGGCCGGCACATTTGTCATTTAAATGGTAAAGTGACCCCGATTGGCGGCATATAGGGCAGCAACAACGTACCTTCGGTAGGCTACCCAACCCATTGACAGACAGCCATCTGTTGGTTGATGATTGTAGACATGTCTAATGAAGACATGTCGAAACAACGAACTGATGTTCCGTATGGCACCTTGGATCTCCTCGTCCTGAAAACACTGGAGACGATGGGAGAGATGAATGGCTATCGCATCGCCCGGCGGATTGAGCAGGTGTCGGGCGACGCCCTGAAGCTGAGCCAGGGCGCCATCTATCCGGCGTTGATCCGCTTGGAACAGGAAGGCTGGATTCGGGCCGAGTGGGGCATTTCCGAGACGAACCGGAAGGTGAAGTTTTACTCGTTGACCAAGGCCGGCACTAAGCAGCTTGAGGCGGAGGTCCAGAAATGGGAGCAGGCCAACGCGCTGCTGGCGCGGTTCCTAGAGGCGGCTCCATGAGGTGGCGTGGGCGAATCGAACGTGTCCTGGCGCTGGTGCGGGGCCGGCGGCTGGATCGGGAGCTGGAAGCTGAGGTCGAGGCGCACCTGGAGATGGCTGAAACAGATGCGCGGAAGGCAGGATTGTCGGCCGAAGAGGCCTGGCGGGCGGCGCGGCGGAGATTCGGGGGAGTCGAGCAGATGAAGGAAGAGCATCGGGACCGGAGGAGCGTGCGTTGGATCGAGACGGGGGTGCGCGACTTCCGCATTGCCGTCCGCACGCTCGGCCGCGCGCCGGGTTTCGTTGTAGTGGCCGTGCTGACGCTCGCGGTCGGCATCGGCGCGACCGCGGCTGTCTTCAGCCTGATCCAGGGAGTCCTGCTCACGCCGCCGCCCTACAAGGACCCGGAGCAGCTTGTCCTCATCCCCTCCGCTCGCACAGACGGCCAGCAGCAGGAGAGCCCGCGGCCTTGGCCCGCGGCGCAGTGGCTCGAGTGGCAGCGCGAGGCGAAGTCCGTCCAGTCGATCGCTGCCTACCGCTGGATGTTCAACTTCGTGATCTTACCCGATGGCGTGGAATCCTTCGAGGCCATGGCGGTCACGCCGGAATACTTCTCTGTCGTTGGACTCGAACCGGTGCTCGGCCGCAAGTTCGTTGCTTCGGACACCGCTCCCTCCGCCGCCCCGGTTCTCATGATCGGCTATGAGCTGTGGCAGCGCAGCTTCGGCGGCAACCCCGACATCCTCGGCCAAACCGTCCGCGTCGGCCGCCAGGACGCTCCGTTCGAGATCGTTGGTGTAATGCCGCCCGGCGTTCGTTTCCTCCCGGCTCCCAATGCTGCGCAGGAGCCAAACTATGACGTGAACGCGCTCGTGGACATCTGGGCGCCCTTCGCGCCTGGCTCCGATCCCAAGGACCTCAAGCGCCCGCGATGGAACGTCATCGGGCGCCTCGCCCCCGGCGCCACGCCCGAGCGGGCGCAGGCCGAGCTCGCTCTAATCACTGCGAGGCAAGCCCATGCCGATCGCGACTTCGCCGGCTTCACGCCCGACGTCCAGTTGCTCACCTCTGAGTTCAACCGCGACGGCGAGCGCATCCTGCTGCCGCTGTTCGGCGCCGCCGCGCTCGTACTCGTGATCACCTGCGGCAACGTCGCCGCGCTGCTTCTTCTGCGCGGACTCGGCCGCCAGCGGGAGTACGCCGTCCGGGCCGCACTTGGCGCCGGGCGCGCTGGGCTCTTCCGGCAGGCCTCCACCGAAAGCCTGCTGCTCGCTCTCGCCGGCAGCGCGTTCGGTATCGGCCTCGCGTTGGGTGCAGTGCGAGCATTCAAGCTGATCGGCGGACAAGCCATTCCACGGCTCGACGCTGTCACCACCGGTTGGCCGATTCTGCTCTTCGGACTCGCTCTCGCCCTTATCGCCGCCACCCTCGCCGGACTCATCCCCGCCTGGCGCGCCTCGCGTCTCGACCCGAACGAAGTGCTGAAAGGCGCCGGCCCCAAGTCCACCGCAGGACGCGGGGAGCGCCACCTCTTGCGAACCGTCACGATGGCGCAGACCGCGCTCACGCTTGTGCTGCTGGTTGGCGCCGGCCTGCTGATCCGCACCATGATCAACATCTCGAAGGCTCCGTCCGGCTACAAGACCAGTCACATCCTCGCGATGACCGTGACCTCGGTGGAAGGCGACTGGTCCGATTTTCATCACCGCGCACTCGATCGCGTCTCCACTCTCCCGGGCGTCCGGCACGCCGTTTACGCCTGGGGCGTCCCGCTCACCGGAAACAACTGGCCCGCGCGTGTCATCATTGAAGGCCAACCGGTCCCCGTGCGCGAGAGTGAGGCGACCGAGGTTCCGCTGCGGTCGATCACTCCGGGCTATTTCGAGCTGCTGGGGATGGCGGTGACCGAAGGCCGCGACTTTCGCTCCAACGATGACGACGACGCACCGCAGGTCGCCATCGTTAACAAGGCCTTCGCCGACCGCTACTTTCCTGACACGACCACGCTCGGCAAGAAGGTCTGGCTGTTCGGACCCGACAGGGCGCCCAGCAAGATCATCGGTGTTGTCGCCAACAGCCGCACCGATGACCTCACGCGGCAGGCTTCGCCCGAGATCTACATGTCGTTTTGGCAAACGCGCGCTTACTCCAAGCACCTGCTGGTCCGCACCGAGGCCGAACCGCTCGCGATGGCTTCCGCCGTTCATGCCGCGCTCCGCGAGGTCAACCCCTACGCCGCCGTCGAGCACATCAAGACATTCGACCAGATCCGCAACGACTCTCTTGCCGGCCGCAGCTTCGCCATGCAGCTTCTGGTCGGCTTCGCGGCAGTGGGCTGCCTGCTAACGCTCGTCGGCATCTACGGCGTGCTCTCGCTTTCGGTGGCCTCACGCCGGCACGAGATCGCCATCCGCACCGCGGTCGGCGCCAAGCGCCGCGACATTCGCAACCTGATCCTTTTCGACGGATTCCGGCTCATCGCCGGTGGCGTTGCCGCGGGACTCGCCGGCGCACTCGTGCTTTCGCGCGTACTGCGCTCGTTCCTCTATGAGGTGGAGCCGAACGATCCCGCAACGCTCTTCGCCGTCGCCATGCTATTCATCGGTGTGGCTCTCCTGGCCTGTTGGCCTCCGACCCGGCGCGCCACCCGCGTGGACCCGATGAAGACGCTCAGATGCGAGTGACACGGCACGCAGTTGTTGGAAGCGCCACATGGATGATTCCATCCACATGGACGTATAACGCCCCATACTGAGATGTGACAGTGATCTGAACAAATCCTGCCTGACGCCGAGAGCATTTGTCCCAGCTCCAGCCGTATGGTCGGCAAACCGGAAGTAATCCACTCTGTCCGTTAGGCGGACTACGCAACTGCCGGCAGGACTGCCGGCACGGCAAGTCTGGGGACTTGTGCCACGGGTTCGGTGGGCTGCCGCTCCCTGACGGTCGCGGTTCCGTAACTGCATGCGAACACAGTGGCTGGAAGAAATGGGGACAGACAGCCATTTCGCAACAACGGCGAAATGGTGGTCAGCCCCCCATTTCTTCAGAAACTTCGAGTCAATCCGGGGTTTTGCTACGCAACCACACCGAAAATGATCAGTTAAGGACCGCAACGGAGGTATGAGGGAGAGGACAAGATGCCCGGCAAGGTCATTTCACGTCAGCCTCGCCGCGCTGCCTCGATGGCGGCGACGTCGATCTTCTTCATCGTCATCATCGCCTCGAAGGCACGCTTTGCCTCACCGCCACCAGCCGCAAGCGCATCGGTTAGCGCGCGCGGGGTGATCTGCCAGGAGAGGCCCCAGCGGTCCGTGCACCAACCGCACTCGCTTTCCGCGCCGCCATTGCCGACGATCGCATTCCAGTAACGGTCCGTCTCTTCCTGATTCTCCGTCGCGATCTGGAAGGAAAAGGCCTCGGTGTGCCTGAACACCGGGCCGCCGTTGATACCGAGACAGGGAACGCCCAGGACGGTGAACTCCACCGTAAGCACATCGCCCTTCTTGCCGCCCGGATAGTCACCGGGAGCCTCATGAACTGCGGTTACTTTGCTATCCGGAAAGGTGGCGGCGTAGAAGCGCGCCGCCTCCTGCGCATCCTTGTCGAACCAGAGACAAATCGTGTTCTTTGGCTGCATGTTCGTCTCCTCCT
>DATIFQ010000210.1:0-15233 GCA_035455185.1 Bryobacteraceae bacterium
GACCTGCCTCGTGCCGTTCGCCTCGACACGGCTACGCGCAGCCGCAGGTTTCGGCGGAGAAGACCATACACCGGGCACGTTCGGCTTTCTGACGTGGGGTGGTGATGGCGGCGCCACGGCGGCGGAGAACACGCTGCTCACAGTGCTCGGCGGGTGCTTCTGCGCGGGTTGTGAGGCCGCAGCCCGTAAGGATGGTCTTGATCTCAAGGCGGTGCGCCGGGCGCTCAGGCCACTCGCGGACATGCTCGATCACGCCGGTCCCGCGGAAACACACCGATTGGCGCTGCTGCGCGCGTCGAATACTACCCCCACCGCGCTCCTCTTGCGGCATCCCGAGCTGTTTGAGTGGATGAAGTTCCGCTGTACGTCGATCACCCGGCTCTTCGCGGACGCACACGCGGCTGTGCGCGCGATCAACCCGAAGATCGACCTGCGGCTGAACGCGTACATCAGCCGAAACCCGGAACTCAGCGGAATCGACCTTGCTTCCCTGAAACACCACCTGGGATCGGTGCGTTCCAGTGACTACTCGGAGCAGTCCGGAATGGCATCACAGTTGGAGCACAAGCGGCAGTTCCTGCTGAGCATCCGTGAGGCAGTGGGCGACGAGATGCACTTCCTGTCGGCGATCGGCATCCGTCCGAAGGCGACACCCGAACTGATCCGCCAGGGTGTCCAGATTTCGTCGGAGTGCGGAGCCGACGGGCTCTCACTCGGGCACTACGATGGCGCCCCCCTGCGGAACCTGGATGCAATCCGCGAGGGCATGGCGGCAGCGGACGTGGTGATGCGAGCGGGGAGGATACACAAGGCACTTTTGTAGTACTCTTGCTTGCATGGGCGAGCCAGGCGAATGCCGGTTTGCTAAGTCGACGAGATCCGGGAGAAAACGAACCATGCGTGTTGTGAAGATATTCGCACCCCTCGTGTGCCTTTTCAGCCTGTTAGCGCTGCCGCTGGCGGCGCAGTGGGAAGAGTCGGGCGACGTGCCGTACGTACCGACGCCCCCCGAGGTTGTGGAGGCGATGCTGAAGCTTGGGAGCGTCAAGAAAACCGACGTCGTTTACGACCTCGGCTGCGGCGACGGACGCATTGTCGTAATGGCGGCGCAGAAGTTTGGCGCGCGAGCGGTTGGGGTGGATATCAACCCGGAGCGCATCAAGGAAGCCCAGGCAAACGCGAAAGAGGCCGGCGTCACCGGGCGCGTGGAGTTCCGGCAGGGCAGCTTCTTTGACGCCGACATCAAGGATGCGACCGTTGTCACTTTGTATTTGTTGTCGAGCATCAATCTGAAGTTGCGACCGAAGCTCCTGAAGGAGTTGAAGCCGGGCACGCGGATCGTTTCGCACAGCTTCGACATGGGCGACTGGAAACCCGACAAGGAGATCGAAGTCAGCGGGCGGAGAATTTACCTCTGGCACGTTCCGGCCAACGCGGGCTCTCACTAGCCCTATGACTGCGGACTCAGGGTTCTGCACGCTCCGCATTGTCATTGCCGGAGCGGCGGCGATCATCGTTTCAGCCTGCTTTGGGCAGAAGCCGGATGCTCAGCCGAGAGAAATCAACCCGGGTGGGCCCGGAAAAGCGCCTTCCGATGCGGTGGTCCTGTTCGACGGCAAGGACATGTCCCACTGGACCACTCGCGACGGAAAACCGGCACGGTGCCAGGTTCAGAGCGGAGATATGGTCTGCCTGACGGGCGTCGGGGACATCTACAGCCGGGAGAAGTTCCGCAGCGCGCAGATCCATCTGGAATTCGCCGTCCCTTTCATGCCGGAGCAGAAAGATCAAATGCGCGGGAACAGCGGGGTGTATCTGCACGGCAAGTATGAAATCCAGATTCTCGATTCCTACCACAACCCAACGTATGCGGTTGGCGCTTGCGGCGCGCTTTACGGCCAGTCGCCGCCGCTGGTGAACGCGAGCCGGCCACCGGGGCAGTGGCAGTCTTACGACATCGTGTTCCATGCCCCACGGTGCGATGGAGCCGGAAAGATGATGTCTCCAGCCACGGTCACCGTGCTCCAAAATGGAGTGCTAGTGCAAGACCACGTGAAGCTCGAGAACAGTACAGGCTGCGGCGAGGAAGGGCCGCTGATGCTACAGGATCACAGCGGATTTCCCGGCGCGCCACAGACGTCTATGAAATTCCGAAACATCTGGCTCCGGCGGCTCGATGAGTAAAGGCACGGGCTGGAGCCCGTGCCTCGTGTGAGTTACTCGCGGGGAATCTTGATTTTCGTCGTTTTGCCGGCCACAATCTCGATGGTCTCATTGATCTCGCCGTACATGGGTGACGAGCAACGAAGCTCGTATTTTCCAGGGGGCAGCAACAGACCCGTGCCGACATGGTTCATCTCTTCAAGGTGCCCGACGAAGCGGCCATTCAGGTAGACGGCGGAAGTATCCCCAACAACCATCGACATGAACGTATCCGGCTTGCCTCGCCCGAATTTCAGAGTGCCGAAGGGTCCCTTCGGTTCGGGCAGCTTCGTGAGTTTGTACTTGAGGTCGGTGACCTCACCGGCCTTGACGGTCACTGTGGTCTTGAAATCCTCGTAGCGGGGATCCTGAAGAACGACTTCATGGGTCCCTTCTTCGACCTGATACTTCACCGCGAACGAGTAGCGGACGGCGGGTCCGAGGTACTTGCCATCCACGAACAAGCCGGCGTCACCGGGTTTTCCGTGGGCCTTTAAAGTGCCAGTCGCGGCTGTGGCCGGCAGGACCAAGGCCAGACAAAAAACTGCCAGAATGATCTGCTTCATCTATTTTGTTTTCCTCCACATCTGACGTTTTGGATTACAGCGGATCGCCATTACCTTTACTATGATGCCATTAGACGCACGCCGGTTGCACCAACATACATCCTGCCGCCAGATGCTATCGCAGGTTCTCGATCAGACCATAGATCGGCCGCAGCGTTGGATAGAGCGTCCGGTAGACCTCGTGACCGCGACGGTAGAGCTGAGACTCGTGCGGCCTCGGCAGGACCGACTCGACCTCGCGGATGACTGCCCGGCAGGCTTCGGGCACCGAGCTGTAAGCGCCTGTACCTGTCATCGCGAGGATCGCCGCGCCATAGGCCGAGCCTTCCTGTGAGGCTAGCGTTACCACTCGTTTACCGAAGGTGTCAGCCAACAACTGCCGCCAGAACGGGCTCCGTGCGCCGCCGCCCGAAGCGCGGACGGACTCCACGGCTACGCCACATTGCTCGATGACGTCAAGGCAGTCCTTCTGGCTGTAAGAGACTCCTTCGAGTAGCGAGCGAATCAGGTCGGCGCGGGTGTGTTTCGCGGTGATACCGATCCAGCCGCCGCGAGCGGTGGAATCGAGGTGCGGCGTGCGTTCGCCCATCATGTACGGCAGCCAGAACAGCCCATGGGAACCGGCGCCCGCCCCGGCGGCTTCGGCCGTGAGCGCGTCGTACTCGGCGCCCGGTGCGAACTGGTTGCGGAACCACTGGAGGCTCAGACCCGCGCCCTGTGTGACGCCCATGACGTGCCAAGCGCCCTTGACGGCATGACAGAAGGTGTGGACACGGCCCTGCGGGTCGTAGGTGGCCTTCTCCATGTGCGCGAAGACGACGCCAGAGGTGCCGAGCGTGCAGGACACGATGCCTGGTTCGACGATACCGTTGCCGATGGCGCTCGACGCCTGGTCGCCGCCGCCACCCGCCACGGGCGTACCCTCGATCAGGCCGGTAAGGGCTGCCGCCTCGGCTGTGACCTGGCCGGTGATCTCACTCGATTCGTAAACCTTCGGCAGGATCGCGCGGTCGACGCCGAGCCGGTCGGCCATCTGGTTCGACCAACGACGCATTACGACGTCGAACAGAGCTGTGCCGGAGGCATCGGACACCTCGGTAGCGTACTCACCCGTGAGCTGGAAGCGGACGTAATCCTTCGGCAGGAGCATCTTGCGGACGCGCGCAAAAGCTGCCGGTTCGTTGTCGCGAACCCACAGCAGCTTAGGCAGGGTGAAGCCGGTCAGCACCGGGTTGGCGGTAAATGCAACGACGTTACTCCGGCCGATGCGCTGATTGATGAAGTCCACCTGCGCTTGGCTACGCTGGTCGCACCAGATGAGGGCCGGACGGATGACGGCGTTACTTTCGTCAAGCAGCACCAGGCCGTGCATCTGGCCGGACAGGCCCACACCCTTGATGTTCTTGCCTGAGACCTTGGCCTCAGCCATCACGCCTTGGATCGCCTTCCGGGCGGCGTCCCACCAGTCTTCCGGGCGCTGCTCCGCCCAGAGCGGTTTCTCCATGCGCATATCTTCGTGCGGCGCGGTGAACCCGGCCTTCACCTTGCCCTTCTCGTCCACCAGGAGCGCGCGGCTTCCGCCGGTACCGATGTCGATGCCCAACCAGTACATAGATGAAGTCCTCATGATTGCTTACTTTTACAAGCTTGATCTTTCGCCTGGAACGGAAGGTAGGCCGCGCCGAACAGTCCCGCTTCGTTGCCGAGGATGGCCTTCTCGATCCGGGTTCGGGTTTTCTTATACGTGAACGAACGCGTCTCCAGCTCGCGAAACATCGTAGGTGCAAAGTAGTCCCACGCCGGTAAGACCCCTCCGCTCAGCAGATACAGGGGAAAATTAAAGATATTGACGAGGTTTGCCAGAGCGATTCCGAGGGCGCTTCCCATGCTCTCGAACACCCGCTGCGCGCTCTCATTGCCCTCCACCGCAAGCCGGTAGACACCCTCGGAGGTGATGTTGTCGCCGAGGCCGAGCATCCGTGCGGTGGCGACGACAGCCGTGGCCGAGGCGTGTTTTTCGAGGCAGCCACGGTTCCCGCAACCGCATGGGTTGCCTGCCGGATTCACGGTGATGTGGCCGACTTCCCCAGCCATACCCACGAAGCCGTGGAGCACCTTTCCGCCCGATATGACACCTCCGCCAATGCCAGTCCCCAGGGTCAGCAAGACCAGGTCATTCACACCCCTTCCGGCTCCCATCCACTTCTCGCCGAGGGCGGCGGCGTTGGCGTCGTTCTCGAGTATGACCGGGGCGTGCAGCCGGCTCTCGATTTCGTCCCTGACCGGGAAGTCCTCGAAGCCGGGAAGGTTCGGGGATCCGACGACGAGTCCCTTTTCGATGACAATGAACCCAGGGACCCCGATGCCGGCGCCGACCAAACCGTCCGCGCCGAGCCGGTCGCGAAGCTTAACGATGGAGGCGACGATGTCGTCAATGACGGCCTCGCGGCCGGCCGAGAGCTTTGTTCCGCCAGAGGTTTTCCGGAGCACATTGCCGTCCCGGTCAATGGCTGCGGCGCGCAGATTGGTGCCGCCGAGGTCCACTCCAATCGAAAATTCGGCCATGAGATGGCATCATAACAGATACGCCGGTACGGATTAGCGGCGGGCACTTCTGGAGGTTCCATGGGCACGGTGCATGTGGTTTTTGGCGCGGCGGGTGGTCTCGGGGCCGCCATTGTTCGAAAGCTGACCGCGGGCGGTGAACCGGTTCGCGCCGTGGTAAGGGATGCAGGAAAAGCGAAGCGGTTGTTTGCCGAGCCGGTGGAGGTTGTGGCCGCGGACGCACGGGACGCCCTGAGCACCCGGCTTGCCTGCCGGGGCGCATCCGTGGTCTACCACTGCGTCAACGTGCCGTACAACCTCTGGCGGGAGGTGCTGCCGGCGGTCACGGACAACATTCTGGAAGGGGCGCGGTACGAGGAGGCCCGGCTGGTGTTCTCCGGGAACGTCTACGGGTACGGCTACTTCGACAAACTTCCGGTAACCGAGAATCATCCGCGGGCGGCGCTCACTCGCAAAGGTAGTCTTCGCAATGAATTGGAAGACAAACTGCTTGAGGCGCACCAGGCAGGCGACGTACAAGTTGTGATCCCGCGAATGCCGGACTTCTATGGCCCGAACGTGACCAACAAGCTGTACGGGGGCTTGTTCGAGGCTGCGCTTGCGGGCAAGCGCGCCACGTGGCTCGGAAATGCAGAGCTGCCGCACGACCTGGTGTTTATCGACGACGCGGCGGCTGCCTGTGTCTTGCTGGCGGCAACCGGCAGCGCATACGGGCAGGCGTGGCACATCACCAGCCCAGAAACCCTGACCGGCCGCGAGTTCCTGCGCCTGATTTACCGGACGGCGGGTGCGTCTTTGAGGGTGTTCGTGGCTGACCGCTTCCTGCTCCGGCTCGGCGGGCTGTTCGACCCGGTGGCTCGGGAGCTCATCGAAATCCTGTATCTGTTCGAGCAACCCCAAGTGCTCGACGGGACGAAGTTCCAGCAAGCCTTCCCGGAATTCCGGTACACGCCGCACGCGGAGGCGGTGCGGAGGACGCTGGAGTGGTTCCGGGGGCGGACGACCGACAGATCCGGCCACTGACGTTCGCGGTTCCTTCAGCGCACTAGGGTTTCGGCGGCTGCTCGGTGGTCTTCTCCGCTGGCAGCGGCTCGGGCGTCTCAAAGGTGACGGTCGCCTCGGCGGCGAACTTGCGGTAGAGGCGAAACTCAACTTCGTTCTTGACGAGGAACTTGTTCTCCCGCATGCGGACCACGGCCTTCAGAGGCAGCATGTGCTGCTGGCCGGCGATCTCGGTGTAGTCGTAGTCGAGGACCGAAGAAGCCTGCTGGATCGGAAAGTCCGCCGGGATGTCCTCGGCTTCGAGGGTGATCCGCATGACCATTTCCGTGTCTCGATCGACGTAGATCAGCCCCTGGTAGGCGGGAGTGACGTCGAGGCGACGCTCGTAGTCGATCCGCCATTTCGACTTTGGCTTCGAGACGCGGTACGAAAACACATGGGCCCGTTTGCCGCGAAGCGTGGCCCACCGCTCCCAGCGGAACCGCGCCTGCGTCTCCGGTTCGAAGATCTCGCGCATCATGCTGCCGAACTCGCCGGTCGACGTGGCGCCGCCAATGGACTCGTACGGACGGTCGGTCGTCACACCGTTGATGAGGATGACCTTGTAGTCCTCTTTTTGCTCGAAGTAGGTGAGCCGGGCAGTGATCACGTCGGCGCGCTGCCAGAACTCGAGGCCGGTGGGGTCGATGTAACGTCGCGTCACCTGGGTGCAGATGAAATCCGGAAGCTGCTTGACGTACCCGAGCGCGTACTCACGGACTTTATCCATGATCTGCCGTTGTTCCTCGATACTCGGCGGAGGAATGGACGGCTTCTCCGGCTCGGGTGGCTTGCGCGCGGGCGCCGGCAAGGCCTTGGACGCACGCTGAAGCTCGCGGAGCGCTTCGATCGTTTTCGGGCCGGCCCCGGCCGCCTGCAACTCGACGACCTCCCGCTCGTCGAGGCTTTGGGTGAGTTTGACCGTTCGGAGGTACTCGGCGACGTCTTTGTCCTTGTGCTTCAGTTCGACGGACGAACGAACGAAAGAGATAAGTTGGTCGACGGTGAGCCGGGCTTGGGCCCAGACTCCAAGCGTTGCCGCAACAAGCAACAGCGCCTTGGCCGCGTTCATACTTCTATTCTCCACCGAAGAAGGGGAAGCGACGCCTCTTGGGCTTCTTGCCGGCGGCGGCCTTGATCTCCTTGTCGATGGCGGCGAGCGCGACCGGGGCCATCAGCCGGTAGCCTTTGCCGTTTGGGTGCAGGCCGTCGTCGGAGGAATCCTCCTTGAGCAGCCCAGAGGTATCCGCGAGCTGGCTGAAATAGTCGACATAGGTGTAGCCACGCTGATGGCAGAACCCCTCGATCCATGCGTTGAGCTGCCGGATGGTGGCGGGCGGGCGGCGCTTGGTCTGCTCGTAGCGCGGGTCGTCGCCTTTATGGTAATCGCTGACCGGAAGCAGAGAAGCGAACAGCGGGCGTATACCCGCGGCTTCGGCGAGGTCGGCGATCATGGTGAGGTTGTTCTGGATCGTCTTGACGTCGACGCCTCGCGCAATGTCGTTGGTGCCGGCCAGCACGAGCAGGTACGAAGGCTTGAGGTCGATGACATCGGCTCTCATCCGGCCGAGCATCTCGCCGGTGATCTGCCCGCTGATGCCCCGGTTGACGAAGTCGCGGTCCGGGAAGTACTCGTTGAGACGCCACCCGTCGGTGATCGAATCGCCCAGGAACACCACCCTCGGCAGGTCGGGTTTCGGCGCCGGCAGCTTACCGTTTGCGGCGGCGTAGCGCCCGAGGTTGTCGCGGTCGGAGTTCCGCAGTTGCGACTCCTTGAGTTCGAGCAACGCCCGGAAGTGTGACTCGGCGCGGTCGGCGGTATCGCGCAGTTCCGCGAACTGGCGGCGAGCCTCGTCGGGGAACGGGAACGGCTTTGGGATCGAATCGGAGAGCGCAAGGTAGGCGCGAAGGTTGGCGAGGAACGTGTAGGTGACGCCGGCGTTCTGCGCGCCGGTGGCTTTCAGTGTCACCACCGCCTGACGTACGTTCTCAGATACCGGCGCACCCGCGCGGGCGAGCTCGGGAACGGCCACCCTGGTGGAATCGAGCAGTTGCACGGCACGGTCGAACAGTTTGAGAGCGTCGGGGTTTGACAGCAGTGCGTTCTGCTGGGTCCACGACGCCGGAGCGGAAAGCAGAAGCGCAATCCAAATGGTGAACGAGCGGAATCTCATCGGGTCTCCAAAACCCGAGTTTGACAGATGCGAAAAAGCGGGCGCAAGAGCGGACCAGCGCGGCACGTTCACGCGCGATCAAAAATCGATCGATGCGAGAACTTCGGACGGCCGCTTATCGAAAGCACGGCAGAGCGCCAGGAAGCTTTCGATGCTCGGCAGATGCGCGCCACGTTCGATGGAGCTGATTTGCGAGACGCTCAGGCGCGTGGACGCAGAGAGGTCTTTCAAGGACCAGTCCCGCTCCACACGGAGCATTTTGATTCGGTGGCCGAGACGGCCTCGCAGGCGGTCCTGGGGGGACCGGCCAAGACCGAAAGTGTCGGCGGCATTCCGCAGCACCTGCCGCATCTGCGCCAGCGAGAACGGCTTGGTGATGTAATCGAAGACCTTGAGCTTGAAGCTGGTCCGCATGTTCTCGAGCGACGGATAGCCGGTGACGACGATCACACAGACGCCCGGATGACGCGCACTAAACTCCTCGATAACATTCTCGCCGCGGAACTCACCCATCTTCATGTCGATCAGCACGATATCGGGCGTCCGCTGGTCGCAGGCCGCAGCCAAGTCGTCTGGGTGGGAGAAGCTTCGGACGGAGTACTGCCCCTCGGTTTTGAGGAAGTCTTCAATATATTGAAGGAAATCCAAGTCGTCGTCGAGAACGGCGACCTCTATCGGCCAGTTGGAAACGGCCGTTTTCGTCTCGTTGTCGGCCATCGGTGTCATGCGAGTACCTCGCTTGGAGTTGCGGGGAGCCGCACGTCGATGCGGGCTCCACCGTTCGGGCGGTTAGAAGCCTCAATCGTCCCCCCATGCAGGTAGACGATCCCCTCGGCCACGGTCAGGCCGAGACCAGTGCCACGCGCGTCGAGCCGGCTGGTGACGAATGCCTCGAAGATCTCGGGCAGGACACCATCCGGGATCCCTGTGCCGTCATCCTCGACGCTGACGGTAATCCAGTCCCTGCCCTCGACGCTGGAACGCATCGAGCAGACGGTGATGCTCCCGGAATCAGTTACGGCGTACAAAGAGTTGCGAAGAAGGTTAACGAAGACCTGGATGAGCCGGTCCATGCTGCCGTGGACGACGTCTCCATCTCCAAGGCGGTTCTCGAACCTCACTCTGGCGGCTCTCTCGTCAAGGGCGACCAGGGACCAGGCCTCGTCGACGGCGGGCCGCAGCGACACCGCGTTCATCTCCTGGCGAGGCGCCCTGGCGAAGTCGAGCAGGCTCTCGCTGACGCTGCGCAGCCGGCGGGTCACCCGCATTAGGCGTTGCAGCCGCTCGCCCGTGGGGCCGGCCGGCATGGATTCGAATAGCTGCTCGATAGAGCCCTGGAGCACCGCGAGGGGGGTGTTCAGCTCGTGCGCAATCCCCGCGCTCAGCACGCCGAGGCTGGCCAAGCGGTCCTGGTCCTCGAGCTTGCGCTTGGCCGTCTCCAGAAGCTGGTTCTTGCGGCGAAGATCGTCAGCCAAGTGCTCCACGCGAGTCAGCATTCTGGCGAGAACGTCCTCGTGCTTGCGCAGCTCGGCGACGGTGGCGTTCCGCGAACGGACGATGATGCCGATCTCATCACCGGGGATCTGTTCCTCGTCGACCAGCTCAGCCTCGCGGTCGCCGCGCCGGGTAGCCTCGTCCGCTTCGAGGATGAGTTGCAGCGGCCGGTAAACGTAACGGGGCATGATCAGGACCTCCAGGGTAATCACAGCCACGATGTAGACGACGCCCAGCGCAACCCAGCCTTCCAGAGTCGGGTGCAAGAAACGAACGACCGCGATCGCAAGTAACGCAAAGAATGCGTTATGGATGACGATCAGCTTCTGCCGGACTCGTAAGCTGCCGAAAAGTGTCCCCAGACCTTTCAACGGCTCTCCTGAATCGACCGTAGATGGCATCCGGCGGCCTCGAATTGCCCTCGCCACCCGAATTTCCCAGTACCGACTTACTGCTTCGTGCTTTGTAGCATACCACTATTTCCGGTTTAAGAACAGCAATTACAGCGTCCGGCGTAATGAGTCGCAAAAAATGCAGCTTTTCTGGCAGGCTCTGGCCTGCGAGGGTGGCAGACGACAAAAGACGATCATCTGCCCCCCCACAATACTGGCGACTGTTACTGTGCGATGGCGGTACGCGGCCGGCCGTTTTCAACGACGCGAACGGCCAGCCTGCCATCGCCGGAGAGGTCGCCGGCCTGGATCTTACCCCGGAAACCGTCGCCCCACCAGGCAGCGACCTCAGTATCGCCGACTCGGAAGCCCGTGCCAGCGGCGAGAGGCTCGATCTTGGGTTCAGGCTGGGAGGCGCGGTAGGGGACCATGATTGCCATGAACTTGACCTCGGCGGCGGGCTTTCCGGTTGTGGCGTTCAGGCGCCACTGGTCGGCAAAGCTCTCCTTGCCGAGGATGTAAGCGGTATTGGCCGCGAACTCGGGCTTGATCGGGAAGCCCGAGCGCTGGGAGAAGCTGTAGGGCACGGTAGCGATGAGGCGTACCGCGAGCCGGGCGTCTCCGTCGCGCAGAAGGATCGCCCCAGCGCCGGTCTCCATTTTATTCAGGGCGTGGAGCAGCCAGTCAAAGGTCGTAGGTGAAGCCGTTCTCAGGTAGTCGTGAACAACAAGCACGGGGCGGGTTTTCGACTCAACGAAAGCCAGCGTGCGCTCGAAGGTTTCGACCGCCGGCTCCATGGGCGGGATGGGCGCCTTGAGATTCTTGGTCCACTGCTCGAGAACAGACGGCGGCTGAGGGATGTTGTAGGCGGATCCGGCCTCGCCTCGCACGAACGTGATGGGACCCTGCTCGTCGAACTGTTCAATCTCCCCGGACGCCTTCCACTCGAACGCCGGCTGCCCGCGCCCATTCACAAGGATCCCGTTGTGCGCGAGCGTCTGCCGGGTATAGAGCACGTGATGGGGCGTGCCGAAGGAGGGGTAGTAGCCGGAATCGATCGCCAGTGCGCGGCGGTACGCATTGATTTGGAACGTGTTCTGGTCCGAGTGGCTATGGCTGTATGAGCCGAAGCGGCCGGAACGGAAGAGCACCCAGACGTCGTTCTCCGGGTCGCCAAGGGCGGAGTGCATCGCCACCCATCCGATGTCGGCCGAGAGCCGCACGCCTTCGAGACCCGCAGGCGCTTTCGGCTCGACCCGCCGTGCACGGCCTGCCGCGAGCGTGGCATAGACGTCTTCGGTGAACCACTCGCGCCATTTCGTCTCGTTCTTCTCGCCCATTTCGGCGACCTCCAGCGAGTACCACTTCAGAACCGGGTCGCCTAGCATGTCGGCGAGGGTACCGGCGAGCAGCCCGCCAGACTCGTTAGGCGGATGGTAGCCACCGTCCGCAAAAGCGCCGCGTGGCGAGTACGGTGGCTGGAAGTACATCGCGAAGTAGCCAGTGTTGCGGAAGAAGGGCTTCTGAAAGAGATCGACGCCAGTGGCTTCCCGAAACGCTTCCGCGAAATTCGCATGGCAGTAAATGTAGAAGGACCAATAGCTTAGCCCTTGCGACCATCCGCCGTCATCGCCGCCCCAACTGGGGTACGACGTCAGGTAGGCGCGGACTACATAGTCAAGCCACTTCTCGGCTTCCGGAATGTCTCCCAGGAAAGCGAGACCGGCAGTCCCGAGAAACGCGATGGCGCGGCCCGAGTGGTTGTTGTACGGGTGCGACAGGAAGTCCTGCTTTTCGAGAATCCGCAGAACCTGGTTGCCGCGCTCGGTCATGGAGTCGAGGAACTTCGCACGCTCCTCGGGTGTGAGCTTGGCTCCGGCCCAGTCCCAGGCGAGCGACATGCGTTCGAGCATCGGCATGGAGGCTTCGTCATTGCCGACGTCGCCACCCGGCAGCTTCAGCCCGTGGCTGGTGATACCCTTTGGGTCCCAGCTCGCCAGCGTCATCATCCAGCGTCGAGCACCCTCGAGATATCTCACGTCGCCGGTGATCTTATACATGAGCGCGGTCCGGGCCGCGTGCGCGCTGCCCACTTTGCCGGGCGTGAACGTACGGAGCCACTCTTCGCTGGAAGGAACGCCGGGCCGGTACGGCTCCGGCTCCGGGTAGGATTTCTCTTCGAGCGCGGCGTCCGCGGCAGACTGTAGCTGCTGCCAGGAGGGCAACGTCCCGCGGGCCACCGCCTGCCGGATGCGGGTCAGGCGGTCATTCGTGAGGAAAACGCGTGGATGCGTGCCGGCCAGCTTCTTCTTGATTTCGGCGAGGGACGGCATCAGTAGAACGGGCGCCTCGGCGGGCAGGCGGAAGCGGCGTGTTTTCGACAGGCCGGTGGGCTTGCCGCCCGCATCGAGGTAAACAACCTGCCACTCGTACCCGCCGGGTTCGAGCCGCTCGAATGGAGGGTATACGGTGGACTTTTGCGGTGCGGTCGCGAGGACGGCAGACGATCTGGCGCCGGCTTTTCGCACTTCGAGTCGGTACTGCGCGGCTTTGTCGCGCGGGGTCCAGAAGAAGCCCGGCGGGTTCACGCCGGCGGTCTGGCCGTCGGTCGGGTACGCAAGGAGGTCCTGCGGCTTGGGCTCTTGTTCCGCGACCGGGATGCCTTCGGTCCATCGGAATTTGGAGCCGCCGCAACCGGCGGCGAGGGACAGTATGAGTACCAGAATGATTCGTGCGGGCATGTCGATCAACTCTGAATCTTACTTGATTGAGACGGCGGCGGGGCGGGCAGCGGCGCCGCCGATGATGACGATCAACGGGTAGTCTCCCGGTGAGGACATCATCGGCACGGTAATGTTGGCCTGAAGAAGACCGACGAGCTGGGGCGTGAGGCCGAGAAACCCCACGCGGGCCGACTGCCCGCCGATGATGGCACTGTAAGGCGCATCCGGAATGGCTAAGGGTGGTTGCTCCGGCGCGGTGCCGCCGGTCGGAACGCGCGGAGTGACGGAGCCCTGACCGGTCAGATACGCCGTGATGACGCTGCCAGAAGCGGCCGGATTTTGCGGCGTGTTCAGAGTCAAGTCCTGGTTCTGGACGATCGCGCGGCCCTCGCTCCAGACGAATATAACGGGCGCGGATGCCACGACCTCGACCGTGGCGGCTTCCGTATGGATTCCGCTTGCGTTGACAGTGACGGCGGCCAAGCCCGGCTGCGTCTCAAACGGTACCTGGGCGTTGATCTGCGACGGGCTCGCATAGAAAAGCGGCGCGGCGACGCCGTTGACCGTCACCGAGGTCCCTCGCAGGTCCACGGGTAACGGAACTTTCTCCGCCTGTACGGCCTCACTTGCCAGGTTGGAACCGAAGATCGAGACAATCGAGCCGGGAGCGACGGGGCCGGAGGAAAAGTCCGCCGCGTTTACTACGCCTCCCGCGTCGACCTTGCGGCACCGTGCCGGAGCATCGGCGTTAAACGCCCCTCCGCCAGACTCGAACGCTCCAGCGTCAATCGAGTTGACGGTCTGGCGGCCCTCGCCGCAGGCTGGATGGACGTAGGCGAATCCAGGAGTGAGCGGCGCGCCGGGATCGGCTCCTCTGTCGACCGCCGGCGAACCGGCGCGCAGTCGGTACTCGTAGTTCGCTGGGTCGAGAAACCGGAGGTCGGCGCCTGTGATGTTTTCCGAAAAGACGCTGCCGGCCTGCGTGTTGACGGTGCCCGGCCCGGCGAAGATATTGTTCCGGATCACGCCAGGGGTAGTGACGGAAGGGTCGATGCGGATAAAGGTGCTCGACCCCCCGGTTCTTTCGTTGACGAACGTATTGTTGATAACGAAGAGTTCGGTGGAAGGGTTGTCGGGGTGTGGCCCTTCGCCCCTGTAGTTCAGGAGGACGCTATTGTGCGTCTCCGGTCCCTGTTGAATCACGTTACCGATGATGTACGACTTGCCGCCGTTCGGCAGATCGATCTCGTAGCTTCCGGTGCCGGTGGCCTCGTCGCTCAGGCGGTTGTACAGGATGTGGTTTTCGGCGGCGCGCGACTTTACCAGGTGGCCCTCGCGCGAGTGGTGCGAGTAGGAGAACCGCAGGGTGAACTTCGCTACGTGGTTGATGTACATGTTGTGCGAGTAGCCGTCGCCGTACCCGTTGTCGCCAAACTCGGAGTACTCGATCAGGATCTCGCTGCCCGCGGAGCCACCAGTGAGAATGCCGTTCTCATTGTGGTGAAACCAGCAGTTGCGGACCGTCAGGTTGGCACCTTCCTGGCGGATGGCCGCGCCATTCCTGTCGGGGACGGCGGCGCCCGTAAACTCGGTGTTCTCGATCGTTGTGTTGTTGCCCTTCACGACCCAGATGCCCTTGCCTTCGGTGTTCCGGTCACCTGCGTCAATCTTTGGCCGGCCGTTGACGCCGCGGATCGTGAGGTTGTTCCGGTAGATGGCGCAGGTATCGCCCCGGTAGACGCCAGGCGCGTCGATCTCGATCACGTCTCCGTCGTTTGCGGCCGCCAGGGCGGCGCAGGGAGCGGCGTACTGTCCAGAAGGGCCGACACGCAGCGTGGCGGCGGGAGCGGAAATCGAAAGAAATACGAGAAGAACGAGCGCGATCATTTTACAACCGAGAACTGGAGTTTTCGTTCGACCGCGTCCACGCGATCGAGGCGAACTTTCACGGTGTCGCCGATGGAGTAAGCCTTGCGCGAGCGCTCGGCGACGATCTTGCGGGTGTTTTCCTGGTAGCCGTAGCGGCCTCCGGGCAGCGTCTCGATGGGCACCAGGCCTTCGACGAACAGCTCCTGC
>DATIFQ010000211.1:0-10047 GCA_035455185.1 Bryobacteraceae bacterium
GAGGGATGCTCGTCTTGCGTGACGCATTCTAGCCGTACCGTTGCCAGATCGGGACTGGCCACCTATCGGCGGCCAGTTCGAGTGGGGGACTGGGGGCGCCCGCAAAACACAAGATTAAAAGGGCGATTTTGCTGGCTCCCCGGCATGGATTCGAACCACGATTCACGGCTCCAAAGGCCGCTGTCCTACCATTAGACGACCGGGGAGTTCGGTTGGCGCTGCGTCTACACCCTAGTCTAGCGTAGCGTCCGAAAGCCGCGCTAGTCGCGGCGACGGCGTTCCCGCTACACTACAAAGGCTATGATCGTGCCGCTCTTCTTCGCTCTGCTTTGCATCCTGCTGTCGCCCGGCACTGCGGCCGCGGCCGGCGGCGGCCAGCTTGTCGTCTGCGGCTGGGACGAGGTCTTTGTCTTCGACCTCGGCGCCCCGGATAACCCCGGCGGCAAAATCTGGTCCTGGCGCGCCAAGGACCGGTCCGAACTTCCCGCCGAGCTTTACGCGCGCTTCGCCGCCACCGACGAATGCAAACCGGTCGACGGCGGACGCCGCATCCTCATCACCTCTTCCTCGGACGGCGTCGCGCTGGTCGACTACCCCTCCGGCAAGGTCGTCTTCCATGCCACCGCGCCCAACGCCCACTCAGCCGAACTGCTCCCCGGCGGCCGCATCGCCGTCGCCGCCTCCCACCGCCCCAACGCCCCCGGCGACCGCCTCGTCCTGTTCGACATCAAACGCCCGGGCAAGCCGCTCTTCCACGCCGAACTGTCCTGGGGCCACGGCACCGTCTGGGATCAAAAGCGACAGATCCTCTGGGCGCTCGCCGACGAGGACCTACACGCCTACACACTCAAAGACTGGGATACGGACTCGCCATCGCTGGCGCTAAGCGCCAAATACCGGATGCCCGACCGCGGCGGCCATGACCTTTACCCCGCCGCGGATACGCCCGCCCTCACCGTCACCACCGGGAAGCACTGTTGGCTTTTCGACCGCGATACGCGCCACTTCTCGCCCCATCCGGAACTGGCTGACAAGGCGTCCGTCAAGTGCATCACCGTAGACTCCGCCACGCACCGCACCGTGTGGATGCAGGCCGAGGGCGCCAACTGGTGGAGCGAGCGGCTGCGGTTCTTGAACCCGACAGGGGAACTGATCATAGCCGGCGAGAAGCTCTACAAGGCGCGCTGGATGCCACAGTAGGCTGGCCCGCCCGCCCCCGCTCAACATCCGGCTTCGCCGGTCACGGAGACCAGTGTTTCCCGGCCGTCTTTCCTGACTCGGATCGTGCCGGACTTGATCGGGATCACCCCTCGGTTGTCCTTCTCGCCCGGGGACACTTCGACCTCAACCTCAATCCGTCCTTCCGGCGTCCGGAATCGCTGCGCCGGCTCCTGCCCAAAGAAGGGATCGCCCGACCCTTGCTCCTTCCTAAGCCGCAGCATCAGCCCGTCCAAACGCATCCGGCCGGAATCCGGCGCGATTCCATGGAAGAATACGAACTGCCCGGAGCCGGAGCCTTCCACGCGCCGCAGCGTCATGCCGCAGCCGCCGGCGCCGCTCGCGCGCACCTCTTCCGTCGTGATGTCGTTGACCGCCGGACCTCCCCCCTCCACCGCCGGCGAACCGCACGACACAAGCCACCCCGCCATTGCCAAACACAGAACCGTTCCAATCCTCGATGTCATGCACCTGACCTCCGCGCCCCGCCGGTGGAACCCTCACCACTCCGCATACGGAGTGCCGTCCAGGCTGACCTTGTCGGAACCGCTCCGCACGTCGAAGATGCCTGGCTCGGTCTGGTCCACGCTTGCCGTGGCGTCCTCCATAATGACACGCCACGTCTCGCCGGAGCCTGTGATCGGGTCCATCGGGATCTCCCGCAGGTAGCCTTCGGTGATGAGGTCCTGGAGTGTCTGCGGTGCCTTCTGCTTGTCGAGCGTGTATTCGTCGATCACCGTGCGCATGGTGAAGAGATTGTTTTTCAGCACGCTCTCCTTGGCACGTAGGATTGAACGCTGGTAGAGGGGAACGGCAATCGAGACGAGGATCGTCACAATCGTCATGACGATCATCAGTTCCACGAGCGTGAAGCCGCGCCTCGGATTACCAGTCGGAATACGGCGTCCCATCGGCTGCCTTCTCCGTGCTCTTGGTGTAGATGTCAAAGACGTTCTGTCCGCCCCAGCTCTTGGAGTCCGGCTCGTCCTGCATGCTTCGCATGCCCCACTCGTAGGAGTCTGTCAGCGGGTCCTTGGGTATCCGGCGGAGAAACCGGACCTTCTTGTCCACCGTGCCCGAGAGCTTCACTCCCTCCACCAACACCTGGAGGTTTTCCGGATAGCCCTCTGCGTCCACCTTCGGCGGACCGAGCAGCCCCTGATCAGAGTAGTCTTTGTAACGGTCGATCGCGCTGCGGACCTCGCGCAGGGCGTAGCGGAGCTCTTTCTCTCGTTCACGCCGCACTTTGTAACGCGCCACCGGAACGGCCATGGCCGTCAGCAGGCTCATGATGGTGAAGGCGACAATCAGCTCCACCAACGTCAGTCCGCTCTGGTTCTTCCGTCTCATTCGTGTTCTACTTCACGGTGACAGTCACCTGTGGCGATGCGGTCATGAGCGGCTGCATCTGCGAGTTCTGAGGCGTGAACTCGGGCGCCGTGACGGTCGCCGTGCCGCGTCCCACAACCTGGAAAGTCAGCGTCAGCAGTGTTCCCGATCCGCTGACTCCCCCCGAGCCGGGCAGGCGGCTCAAGTTTACTGTCGCATCGCCGGTATCGTTCAGAATGTTCCGCGTAAAGATGACCTCCTTACCGTCGCCGGCAAGGAGATTCCCGCGAACGATCTCATTCAGCCGGAGAATGGCCGGGTCGAACTTCAGACGCAGCGGCGCCGAGAACAGGTCCGTCACGTTTTCCACCTGGAGCGTGAGGGTGACCGTCGAACCGGGTTTCGCCTCCACCGCGGCGGGACTGAAAAGGACCAGTGCCGGCGTGCCAGGCGCCGGCGGACCCGCGGGCGCTTCGGGCTTGGCCGCGGCCGGTTCGGGCTTCGTCGCTTCCGGTTTCGGCGCCTCGGGCTTCGGAACACCGGGAACCGGCGCTTCCGGCGCTGGTGCGGGCTTCGGAGCCTCCACCGCGGGCGCCGCCTCGGGCCGGGGCGCAAAGCTCAGTTTGACGATGCGCTCGCTTCCGGTGGCTATGCCCTTGAGGTTCTCCTTCCGGAGATCGGCCGTCCGCACCACGTGAGGGATCAGCGCGATGAGCAACTCGCTTTCGTTCTTCTCGATGCTCTCGCTTGTGAACAGGCGGCGTATCACAGGAATGCTGGACAGTCCTGGAACGCCGGAAACCGCCTTTGTCTCCTGCACCTGCATGAGACCGCCGAGCAGGCTGACTTCGCCCTCCTTCAGCCGGATGTCATGGACAACCTTCCGCTGGCCGACGACGGGCTGCGAGACGCCGCCGATGTCGATCCGGTCTCGCACGTTCGAAATGTCGAGCTCGATGTGAAGGGAGACCTCATCAAGGCCGTGCACCTTGGGTGTGAGGTCCACGTTGACTCCGACGTCCAGAAACTGGAAAGAGGAATACAACGAGTTGAAACCCGTCCCCACCTGGCCGAAGGCCGGCTGGAATCCGCCGGTCGAATACGGCACGCGGTCGCCGATCTTCAGAGAGGCTTTCTGGCCGTCCACTGCCCGGACCTGCGGCGACTGGAGCACTTTCGTGCCGCGGTCGCTCATCACCGCTTCGAGAAGTGCGCCGGGCATCGTGAGCGAGTAGTCGTTTGTCGAGATCTTACCGATCTGCGCGAGCGAGATCGCAGTCGACTGAGGGGTCGTGCCAGTGCCGGTGCCGGTGCCAGTGCCGGTGCCAGTGCCGGTGCCGGTACCAGTGCCAGTGCCAGTGCCGGTGCCAGTGCCAGTTCCGGTGCCGGTACCAGTGCCACCAGACAGCCGGGGATTCCTCGGGGTAAAGGAAATCGGCACGTTGATTCCGGCGGCACCTCCGGAGGCGATCGTGGCCGAGAGGTCGCGCGACCGCGTGC
This sequence comes from Bryobacteraceae bacterium, assembly GCA_035455185.1. GTDB lineage: Bacteria > Acidobacteriota > Terriglobia > Bryobacterales > Bryobacteraceae > JAEHDI01. The sequence continues at coordinate 4,048 of DATIFQ010000211.1, forward strand.
GGCCCACCTCCATCACGATGACGTCAACCACCACCTCCGGCCGCGGCCGGTCCAGATTGTGGATGATCAGTTCGGCCAGCGCCACCTGGTCGGCGGTGCCGCGCACGATAATCGCGCTCTGAGAGTTGAAGATGAACACGCGCTGGGCGTTGGCGACGGTGCGGATCGTGCTCGAGATCTCATTCAGCTCCTGCGAGGTGGTGACGTTCGTAAGGTAGAACACCTTGGCTACGGTGTCTTCATACTCGGCACGCTTCTGCTGGTTGTCTGCCGTGACGAAGACTGCGTTGGAGGAGAGCGGCTTCCAGTACGACCTCGTCATCACGCCAACATAGTCGAGCGCCTCCTCGAGCGTGGCGTTGACCACTTCCAGGTTCAGCGCTTTCTGCTGCACCTGTGTCGTGAAGTCGGGGTCGAACAGGACGTTGATACCCGCCAGCTTGCCGACCGTTTCGAAGAGCACCTTCGGCGGCTGGTTGTTCATCTTCAGCGTGATCGGAGTGCGTGACAGCGGCTTCAGCTCCGGAACGGATTGTACGGTGGCCAGCCTCTCCTCGATCTCGCGTTGGGCCTCTTCTAGAGTTCCCGCACCTTGTTCGCCCCCCTTCTCGCCGGGTTGCGCCTTCCGTTTCCGCTCGCGCTCGACCAGATCGAGCGTCCGCCGCAGCTCCTGCCCGGCGATCGCGGAGGAGGAATCGATGGCGTGGGCGCGCTCGAACTCCGCCAGCGCCTCTTCGAGCTGGCCCTCGGTCCGCAGTTTCTGTCCCTGATTCACATGCATTTGGGCGGCCTGGAACCTCATCCGCTTGGTCGCCATCTGGTAAGCTACGTCGGCCGGGTCCTCCGCCAGTGCCTGCTCATAAAAGCCCAGGGCCTTGTCGAAATCGTTCCTTACTTCGGCATCCCGGCCCTGGGCGAGGAACCGGTCGCCTTTCTTGTTGCCGGCCAGTCCGGTCAAGGCGCCCACGAGGAGAAGCCCGACCGCTGCCAGAAGGAGGACAAAACGGTTCTGAATGCGCATCTTATTGGTTTTCCAAGGCCTGTGCTAAGATAAAGGCGTCGCGATCGCCTCTCGTAATCACATAACTGACTGACGCAGTATGGTTTGCCTCCGTGCAGGCAAAATATCGGGCCGTGGAAGACCGCATCAAAATCCTAAGTGACAACCGGCACGCCGGACACCTCTACCACCTGTTCGAGCGCTTCGAAGCCGGCCTCGCTCTGACCGGAACGGAGGTCAAGTCTGCCCGTGCGGGTAAGGTCCAGCTCAAGGACAGTTACGGAGAAGTGCTGGGCGACGAAGCGTGGCTGGTGAATGCCCACATCAGCCACTACTCTCACGGGAATCGGGAGAACCACGACCCCGTCCGCCGCCGAAAGCTGCTCCTTCACCGCGACGAGATTAACAAACTCCACAGCAAGACACGGGAGAAGGGGCTGACCCTCATCCCGACGAAAGTGTATCTCAAAAAGGGGCGCATAAAGTGCGAAATTGCGCTCGCAAAGGGCAAGAAACTGCACGATAAGCGCGAAACGGAGCGCAAACGGACGGCAGAGGCCGAGGCCCGGGCCGCCCTCCGCCAGCGCTCCCTGTAACGACATCCCTCCGGCCTATGGAAATCCAACTTCTATCCCAACCGATTGAAAACATTGAAGCAAATGCCTTAGTCGTGGTCGCTTTCGACAAGGAGAGCCCCGGCGAAGGGCTCGGCCCCGCCGCGAAACGGGCCGACGAGATGGCCGGCGGCTGGATCCGAGAGGCTTATTCCACCGGCGAGTTCTCCGGCAAGTTACTGGAAACAAGCCTCTTCCATCGCCCGCAGGGGCTCAAGGCCAGCCGCCTGCTGCTCGTCGGCGGCGGCAAGGCAGAAAAGTTTACCACTGCGGAGCTTCGAAAGCTCGCCGGAGCCGTGGTTCGCATACTTAAGTCTAAGGGATCCAAAGACATAGCGTTCGCCTTGGACGGTTCGACGGCAACCGCTTCGCACGTCGCCGCGACGGTCGAGGGCGCCCTTCTCGGCGACTTTGAACCCGATCGCTATAAGACTGAAAAAAAAGACCAAAAGACCATCGCGCGCTTCTCCCTGGCGGTGCCGGCGGTTACCGAAGAACTCGAGGAGTCCCTTCGCCGGGGCCGGATTATCGCGGAGTCACAGAATTTCACCCGTGACCTCGTCAGTGAGCCGGCTAACCGTTTGAACCCCAGCATCTTAGCGGAACGGGCACGGCTCATGGCAGCCGATTACGGTCTCGAGTACGAGGTTCTCGATGCCGACCGGATGCGGCAGGTCGGCATGGGTGCGTTGCTCGGAGTGGCCCAGGGGAGCAGCGAACCACCCGCGCTAATCATCCTTCGGTACAGGCCGGAAGGCGCGGACCATGCGGCGGCGCACCTCGGCCTCGTGGGTAAGGGCGTGACGTTCGACACGGGCGGCATATCGATCAAGCCTTCCGAGGGCATGGAGAAGATGAAGTACGACATGGCGGGCGGCGCGGCTGTGCTCGGGGCGATGCGGGCGCTCGCGCAGTTGAAGCCGGCGATTCCGGTGACGGCGCTCGTGCCTGCCGTCGAGAATATGCCCGGAGGAAGAGCGCAAAGGCCGGGAGACATCGTCACCACACTCTCCGGCAAGACCGTGGAGGTCTTGAACACGGACGCCGAAGGACGCTTGATACTGGCCGACGCGATCACGTATGCACGAAGACTCGGCTGCACGCATCTGGTGGATGCCGCGACACTAACGGGGGCGATCGTCGTGGCGCTCGGTCACGTGAACGTGGGAGCGTTTTCCACCGACGATGCCTTTCTTGGCAAGGTCCTCGACGCGGCGAAGAATGGCGGCGAGAAGCTGTGGCAGATGCCCCTCGACGACGACTACAAGGAATCCCTGAAGAGTGCTTTCGCCGACATTCCGAACATCGGAAACCGTTGGGGCGGGGCGATCACGGCGGCGATGTTCCTGAAGGAGTTCGCCGAGGAAACACCATGGGTACACCTCGATATCGCCGGCACAGCCTGGCTGGAAGAGGCCAAGCCCTTCCTCGCAAAAGGGCCGTCGGGCGTGCCACTGCGAACGCTGGTCAATCTTGCGTTGAGTTGGCGGGGCTGAAGTTCCGACCGAGGGCCAGGGACCGCGGCCACGGGGTTGCCCTGCCACCCCGCCTCGGGATTGTCGGAGAGTCGGAACGACCGTTCCCGTCCACCTCGACCGGTGTGACACCCCTCAGGTTTCTGACGCCGTAGATGCCGAGTTCATAACGGTCCCTAACCCCCGCCTTCTGGAACAGGCGGGAGAGGTAGACCTTGACAGTTCCTTCGGTGATTGAGAGGGCGGAGGCGATCTCCCTGTTCTTCATCCCGAAAGCGAGGAGTTCGAGAAGCTGGCTTTCCCGGTTCGTGAGGCGCACCGTTTCAACCGGCGGCCAGCCGGCGGCGAGCGTGCCGTCCAGGCAAACCTCACCCGCTGCCACATCGCGCAGCCGGCCTGACATTTGGGCCGCGTCCAACGTTTTTCGCAGAATGGCTCGCACTCCCAGTTCGATCGCCTGGTAGGCAAGTTCGGCAGGAATACTTCGGGCCCACAGCACAATCTTGCACGCAGGAGCAGTCCGCCGGATGTCGGCCACCAGCGCGAGTGCGACGTGATCGTTGCAGTCGATCACCAGCACATCGGGCTGCGCCCGGAGCACAGTTGCAGGCAACGACGCGGGGTCGTTCCAAATGGAAACCAGCTCGAATCCACCCGCCGGCAGAAGGAGCGACATGAAACCACACGCACTCACCGGCTCGTCCGTATATAGGGCAATCCGCACCATATTCACTCCTTACGGACTGTCGGGCTGTAAACAGGTAATTCTTTCCGGCAACTCGAAAAAATTACCGAGGCTACGATAGATTCCCTTTTATTTCAGTCGATTCCGACAGTCTCGGGAAAGGACGGCAGTTTTGTTGCCGAACGGATCTTGCGTATCGATCACCGGGAGTGACCGAATTCGGACTTCAGGAATTCGAGGACGAAGCGGTCGCGGAGTTTCAAGACCGCCTTGATGTCCTTCTTCGACCAGTCATAGAAGCCCCTGCCGGTCTTGACGCCCAGGTCACGGCGGGCAACAAGTTCCTTCATCAGGGGCGGCGCCTGCGGCTGGTTATAGAGATCCTTGGCAGTGTAGTCCATGATGCCGTGGACCATGTCCAGCCCCACGGCGTCGGCGTGCTCGAAGATGCCATACACCGGCAGGCGAATGCCGAAGCCCAGTTTGGCGGCGAGATCGACGTCGGCGGCGTCCGCGATGCCTTCTTGAACGATATTCACCGCTTCGCGCCACAGCGCCATCTGGAGCCTGTTGCCCAACTGGCCCGGGCGGTCCTTTCGAACCATCACCGGCACTTTGCCGCAGGCGGCGAGCAGATCGCGCACCGCGCGGGCGACCTCATCGGGTGTTTGCTCACCCTTGACGATTTCGACCAGCGGCATGAGGTGCGGCGGGTTCCAGAAATGGGTGGTCAGCACTCGTTCCGGATGGCGGCATTTCGAAGCGACGGCGGTGATGCTCAGGCTGGAGGTATTCGACGCCAGGACAGACGACGGCGGCACGAGGGACTCCATGCGTTTGAACAGTTCCTGCTTGAACTCCATGTTCTCGGGACCCGACTCGACAACGAGGTCGGCTCCGGCGACCGTCTCGTCGAAGTTTGCCGTAGCGCTCAGTGTGTCGCGAAGTTGTTCGACGCGATCCGAGGTCAGAAGCGCGTTCTCCTCGAGCAAGCGGACCTGCTCACTCGCTTTTTCGAGTCCGGCCACCGCGCCGTCCTGCGTACGGGATACGATGGCGACGCGCAGGCCGCCGAGAGCCAATGTCACGGCGATGCCGGGCCCCATCATCCCGGTGCCGATCACCGCAGCGGATTCGAACCGTATCTCACCCATGGAACCTTCCCCGCCGGGCGCACCCGGCGTTTAAGCGCGTCTTGAAAACTGGTTGGCAGGTCGGGAGACCTACCCTACTAACGCGGCGCGTACTTCTGCCGCACCAGAAAGACATAGGATGCGACGCCAGAGAGCAAAAAGATCCAGATGGCCTGCATCGGCGCTTCATAGCTCCCGGTAGTCTGTTTCAGCCATCCGGTCAGCAGCGGCGCGACGATTCCCGGCAAGTTGGCGGCGCAGTTCTGGATGCCGACGATCCGGCCGACCGCGGCCCCGGGAATCAACGTCTGCGTCAGCGCCCAGTAGTTAGCCGTCGTCAGTCCGAGGCCGCTCAACGAGAACACAGCGAAGAAGAGCGCAACGGAGTGCGAGTCGGAAAGGGCCCCGAAAATCTCGGTGGAGGCCACCAGGAAGCCTGCGATGGTGAACGCCTTTCTCACCCTGACCGGGTCGCCCCCGCGGTCGATCATCCGGTCGGCCGCCCAGCCGGCGGCGGTCGCCACCACCGCCATGCCCATGAAACTGAACATCGTGTACCAACCCATCGACTCGAGCGAGAGGTTGCGGCGCTCGACGAAGTACGCGGGCATCCAGGTCATGCAGAAGTAGACGAAGTATTGATAACAGAACGTCCCGATGATCGTGCCCCAAATGACCGGACTCGCCAGAACCCGGAGGAAGGGTACAGACGCGGCGGCATTTTGCACGGCGGCGCGCTCGATCTTCCGGTCGTCGTCCTCGACGAGCAGCATCCATGGCAGAAGCCAGACAAGACAGCCGAGCCCGAGGATCACGAACATCGGGCGCCAACCGTAGGCGACGAGTAACCATGTGGCAAGCGGCGCTCCGAGCGCCGGGCCGGCCTTGGCCGCCGCCATGTACAACCCGACCGCCAGACCGCGCTGGTTCTCGGCGCAGTGGAAGCGGATCCATCTCATGCCGGCAGGAGTGACGATCGATTCGAAGACGCCCAGGAGCATCCGCAGCGCGAAGAGCTGCCAGAGGGAGCCTGCCAGCGCTGCCAGCGCCGACATGACACTCCACAGAAGAAACCCGGCCGCGTAGGGAAACT
>DATIFQ010000212.1:0-11248 GCA_035455185.1 Bryobacteraceae bacterium
GCGCGAGATTCCCACTTTCCCACAGCTACGACGACTACGATTCCCTCCCTCACTGCAAGAAGAACTTCAAAGAGGGCTGCCTAATGAAACCGGACAGATCACGTGTGAACAAAACCGGACATCTTGACCTGTTAACGACAGCCGGAACGCTGCAAACCTCGCTTCAGACCTCGGCGAGCACTGCCTCGGTTGTCTTTGCCAGCGTCTCGATAAAGTCGGCGAGCAGGTCCTGTTTGTGACCGGTTTCGGCGGCAAACACGATGTACGGGCTCATTACGGTTGCGCGAAGGACGAAGATTCCGTGCGCGGAGTACTCTTCCGGGTCGACCCCGGCCCGTTCGAGCAAGTCGGCGACGGAATGAGAGGAATACTGGGGCGTCTGGAAACGGGTGCGCGACAGAAAGAACGGCTGGGCATACGCGTACTCACGCTCTCCAAGCTCTGCTTCGATCGTAAAGTGGCCGTACACCTTTTCACCGAGGCGGTTCATTCGGGCAAGCGATCGGTCCCCTTTGATCTTGACGACGAAGCAGACGATGTTTGTGTCGGGAGGCGGGCCGGTTATCGGCAGAAACTCGTACCTCGTCTCCAACCAGTTGGCGCGACAACCAGGTTCCCAGTGCACGAGCCGCTCGTACAACTCGCGCGCGCCGAGTAGCGAAGCGCGCATGATCTCGCCGTACCCGTCGCGGTTCGGAGGGATCATGCGGTGCGAGAGCCAGCAGCCGGCGGCCGCGGCGCCGGGCTTTGAACCCTCGAGAATAAACGGCCCGACATTCTGCGGCGGTTCGTAAGCCTGGCTGAGAAGATCGGCGCTGGTGGTGACGGTGATGTAGGGCGCCTCCTGAGTCAGGTACAGGCGGACGCGGTCGTTCCGGAAGGCCACCACGCCGCAGGGATACGGCACGTACCCCATCTTATGAGGGTCGATGGTAATGGACTCCGCGCGGGGGAACGCCAGAAAAGAATTGCATACTTCCCGGCTGCCCCACTGAAGATGAATCGTCTTCTTATACGAACCACGCTCGAGACCCAGCAGTCGTGAAGCAAACTCGTTCACGCGCCGGATGGTTTCCTCCGTGTCTCCGGACTCGCTTTCTGGCGAGGCAGGCACGAAAACGGACCGGACATAACCGGACCAGGCGGCGTCGGCGTGCAGCCAGAAACTGAGATTCTCCTCCGCTTCGAGCTTGTGGCGAAGTTCGTCGATATGGTGAATCGGGTCGACGGCGCCCTCCTCTGTGGTCCCGGCGATTGCGATGACGGCGAGCGGACACAGGCCGCGCTGGATAGCCTGCCTCAGTTTGGCCTCCAGATCGCGGACATCCATCCGGAAGCTGCGGTCGACGTCGACGAGAACGACGTTGTCCTTCCCGATTCCGAGAACGTCGGCCGCCTTCAGGAGACTGTAGTGCGCGGTGCCCGAGACGAAGAGCGCGGGTGGCGTGTTGGCGAACGTGGAAACCAGGCCGGCATTCGAGGGCAGCAGTCCCGAGGAGCGGAGCATCTCCCACGCGCGGGCGGCCGCGGCGTGCTCCTCGAGCTTGAGGTGCTGGCGCACCGCGTCGATGAAACGGGGCAGCAGGTACACTGCCTCGTTGGGCTTGATGAAGAGCAACTGTCGCTCGTCGATTTCGGTGAGCGACCGTGGCGAGTGGGAAGAGTCGCCCGGCAGCTTGATGCCAATCGGAATCCCGTGGCTCTCAGCGGCCCGCTTCACCGCCGGCGGAAAGTAGCGGATGTTGCGCGTCACCCACAGTGCTTCCAGATTGGCGATGGTTCCGCCGCCCGTAATGTGAGCCCATCCGAACTCCCGGCGCAGTTCCCGATGATGAGCGCCCGGTGGGGGAGGGCAACGGTAACCCAGCATCTTGAGGATGTCCGCCGCCACTTCGAGTTCCCACTCCACCGTCACCGGCGCCGCCTCCGGAGTGACATTGTTCGGGTTGTACAGCATGCCGGCGAAGTAGCCCAACACCGACGGGATTGTCTGGTCGGACAGCATGTGGGCGATATAGCGGGGACTGTAAAACGGGAAATGCCGGCGGAGGCGCGCCAGCATCTCGCTGAGTTGCTGGAGCAGCGCGTCGGTCCAATCCAGGAACTCGCGCCGCATCTGCTGCGTGACGATGATCTCGTCGGACGGGAAGTAATTTCGGCGCCAGTAGAAATAGTCGCGAAGCACGTGGAGAATCATCTCCTCCTCAAAGCTCGCGTTCTCTGCTTTTGGCCCGAGGAACCAGGCGCCCAGACGCTTGGTCTTCTCGCGCGTCGTCGGCTTCTCGTCGGCCATGGCCCGGTCCGCTCGCTACCAGGTCACCGGCTTGCCGATCTCGAGCGGCCAAACCTGGGTTTCGGGGATGTCCCGGAGGAGCTCCGCCAATTGTTCCGGCCGACCCGTCAGCGGTGGAAACGTGGCGAAATGCATGGGCACCACCTTGTGGGGACGCAACAGCCGGCAGGCCGCTGCGGCTTCCCTGGCTCCCATGGTGAACAGATCGCCAATCGGGAGAAAGGCGAGCTCGGGATTGTAAAGCTGCGCAATCAACTGCATGTCGGTGAACACGTTGGTGTCGCCGGCGAAGTAGACGCGCCGCGAGTCGGGAAGCGTAAGCACGAAACCGCACGCCTCTCCGCCATAGATGATCTGGCCGCCGTCGAGAATGCCGCAGCTATGGACGGCGTGTGTCATCGTCACGGTGACCGAGCCGGCCTGCTGGGAGCCGCCCTTGTTCATCGGGGAAGTGTTGGTGACCCCCTTGGACTCGAGCCAGTGGCAGGTCTCAAAAATCGCGACAACTTTAGGTGAGAATTTTTTCGCCAGCGGTACCGCGTCATGAACATGATCGAAGTGCCCGTGCGTGATGAGCATGGTATCCAGTCGCGTGATTTCATGCCGCTGTGGATAGGTCGGGTTTCCCTCGATCCACGGGTCAACCAGAATGACCTCGCCGGAAGGGAGCCGGAACTGGAATGTGCCGTGTCCAAGCCACGTGATCTCCAACATGAGTGCGCTCCTCCACTGATAATAAACCGCTGCGGAGGCTTGCCGGTGGCCGCTCAGCGGCCGGCGGTGTGGCGCTTGGAGGTGGGCTGGGTCTGTTGCCTTCCTGGCGGTTTGCGTGTGACCTTGCGTCGAAGCAAACGGTTCACCGCCCGGATCAAGTGCGCCACTTCATTCGCGCTCTTGGGAAGCACAATATCTGCTCCGGTGTTCGATTCGTCCAGGCCGTAGGCCTCGACGTAGCCGGAGAGCAAAATGATCGGAATCGCCGGCTCAACGGCGCGGACGCGGCGGATCAACTCGAGGCCATCCACCTTCGGCATACGGTAGTCGGTGACCAGGATGTCGAACTTGCCGTGGCTGAACTGCTCGATAGCGTCCTCCCCCCCAGAGGCGGTGGTGGTGCGGTGCCCAAGTTCATCCAGGATGGCTCTCCGGGCGGAGAGGCCGCTCTTGTTATCGTCGACCAGGAGGATTCGAGCGTGAAGCGAGGCGTCGGAACGGGAACGAGATGTCATTCGAACGAGCCGAAATTAACAAAGGCGCAACAGGACTGTCAATCGTTCTGTATCGAATTGTAGCGAAGCGAGATGTTTCGCTTGACTTTTTGGGTGCGCGAAGTGTGAGGTCCGTTTATTCGACTTCCCGCGGCGCCGTGTACCCGTTCTTGGCGATGATCTGATACTTGAGCGGCTTGCCCTTCTCGTCTGTGATACGGAGCGCCTCGTTGGTGGCTGGATTCACAAGTTCCACCTTGATCTTGCGGAACTTGCCGTCGCGCGTCTGGTTGGTGGGCTGGTAGGTGATGGTGTACTGATTCCGGAGTGTCTCCGAGATGGTCCGGAAGATCCCGGGGAATTCACCATAGAAGCGCGGGAAAAAAGCTTGTCCGCCAGTTTCCTTGGTGAAGGTTCGGAGCTGGTTGTCAGCCTGGAGGAAGTCGAGCCGGGCAATCGATCCCATGGCTCCTCGAGCGTCGTACCACTCGCGAAGCGCCTGCATCAGTCCGATGGCGTAAATCGGCACGCCGGCGTTCTGTAAAATCCGGCGGGTCTTGTCGAAGGTCAGCTTGCTGAACGTGTCCATGCCGGACGAGATCAGGATTACCGCCTTGCGGCCCTCGATTTGCGACATTCGCTCCACGGTATCCGTGAGGGCGTCAAAGAGATTGGCTTCTGAAAAACCGGCGATTCGAAGCCGTTGCATCGCCTCGTACGCCTTCCGCTTGTCGGTGGAGAAGTCCGATAGAATCTCGGGACGCATGTCGTAGGCGACCACGGCCACGTAATCCTCGGGTTTGAGCGTCTCGAGGAAACCGTAAGCCGCCGTTAGCGTCTGGTACCACGTTTCGCCCCAGTAGTACTGAAACAGGTTGCTGAATTCGATGACGAGGCAGACCGTCATCGGCGCCTCGCCCTTCTCGAACGTGGCGATCTGTTGAGGCGTGTTGTCTTCGAGGATCCGGAAATTACCCTGGGGAATTCCTGGAATGAACTGGCCCTTGTTGCTCAGGACGGCCACCTCGAGGTTCACGGTCAGCACGTCGCTTCGGAATGTGGGCGTGCCCTCCGGCAGATCGGGCTTGTCCTTCTTTGTAAACACCGACGGGATCTTGGGCTGTTCCGCCTCGGCGTCCTTCTTTCGAGGCTTCGCAACCGTCTCGGACGTCTGGCTCTTCGGACCTTCCTGCGCGATCAAGAGCGCAAACGACACCCCCGCAAGGGCCGCCGTCGCCAAGGCGATTCGTTTCATGGTGAAATCCCCCGCTCCTACTATCGACTATAGCAGGGGTCCGGAGGGTCGGGACGCAGCCGGCGGACGCCCGATCAGTTCACCCACGGACCGCGCTTCGAGTCGCGGTCACGCATGTAAACGTCGAACTTCCTGCGGGCGCGATGTATTTTCCACTGCCGGTACCATCGCCCCACCGGGATTGTGAGGTTGAACTGCCGCTTTCTTCTTCTCAGGAACAGGAATCCGAACACCATCCCGCCCAAATGGGCGACGTGGCTGACACCGCCCCCGCTCGCGCCGATCGAGCTCAGAAAGGCGATGGCGCCGATGATCATCACGAAGTACTTGGCCTTGATCGGGAACAGGAAGCTGAACAGGACGATACGATCAGGGTAGAGCACGCCGAAGGCGAGCAGTAGCCCGTAGATCGCTCCCGAGGCGCCGATGGTCCGGCTGTCCAGGCTTCCAAAGAGCACGTTAGCTACCACCACCGACACGCCCGCGCCTACGCCGCAAAGGAAGTAGTACTGGAGGAAGCGCTTGGTTCCCCAGTCCCATTCGAGGTCCGAGCCGAACATCCACAGCGCTAGCATGTTGAACAGGATGTGCGCGAACCCATACGGGTCGTGGAGAAACATGTAGGTGAATAGCTGCCAGAACGCCGGAAGGGTGATCACGGCGCGGGGCCACAGGCTGAAGTCGCTGAACCAGGAACCTGCCCCGACTCGGACCGCGAAAAAGTACAAAACAAACAGCGCGGAGTTGACGATCAGCAGCCATTTCACGCCCGTGGGCACGCCTCGCCCATAGAAAGAGCGGGAGGTGCTGTATCTGGCGGTGCTTGGCATGAAGCAGACGGACCTACCATGCAAGAATAACAAAAGCGGTACACGCGATGAAAATGCTGCGCCGGCGCCCAAGTCTGGTGCATCCTCCAGGGATTTTGGAACGGCTATACGGCCGCATCCGGGGCCGCGAGCAAATGCTAGTGCGCGGAGATCCGGAATGGCCGCTCCTGCTCCTCAGCTACCCGCGTGGCGCCCTCGACGAGGCGAAAGAAGTCGAAGCAGCATACACCCACACATTCCCGTTGCTCACCCAGGAAACCCGCTCGCCGTATGAAGCGCTCCTGCCGGCGCTTCCAGCGATCGTTGTGGTGCTGCTGCGCCGCCGGAACGCGTGCGGGTGCCTGGGCCACTATCACCCGCGAGGTACGGAGTCGCGGCTGACGCATAGGTTGGCATCCGATCTCGGCAGTGCGACCGGTGAGATCGACATCGCCTACGAAGCTATCCGGGAGTGGCAGCCGCAGCCGCTTTCTTCAATGGCGCTCGGAGATTTGGGCGGCCGCCTTGCCGCCCTGCATGTTCGAGCGGCGACGGTCGCGGTGCTGATGCACGAACTCGAGCACCTGGCGTTTCCGGACGCACCGGAGCGCGAGGCGCGCGGGCGGAGCAATGCACTGTACTCGGCGGTGATGTCGGAATTTGTCGCCGCGGAGACCGATTCCGGCTACGGCATGGCCTCGTCTCCGCCCCGGCCGTAGCGCCCAAGCCACGATCGTAACACCTGAAGCAGCACAGCGAGAGCGAGCCAGAGTTGCCAATGTGAGAAGCGGCCCGAAGGGATGGAGAACCGGCCGGCCCAATCAAGATCCGTCGCCAGACACCACGCGACAAGCAGCAGCGCGGCGGCGGAGCCGGACATCAGACAGTTTTCCACCGACCTTAGCAGTCGGCGGCGTTCTTCGGAGATGGTCGTTTTCCGCGCCGGACGATACCGAACGCGGATGCGAACGAGCATCGCAGCACTCCTCGTTTCTTCTCAATTGTATTAGAGTGTGATGTGACGAAGACAAATCGCTACATCCGGAAAGGTGGACTCTCATGCGGAAACTGAAAGCAGCAGTGATTGGAGCCGGGTTTATGGGTCGGGTGCACACCGAAAGCATCCGCCGGCTAGGCAACGTGGAAGTGGCCGCGGTGGCCGCAATTTCGGCGGAAGAGGCCGCGGCGTTCGGGAAGGCGATGGGCATCGAGAGGACGAGCGGTGACTACCGGACCCTGCTCGCCGATCCGAAAATTGACGCCGTCCACGTGTGTACGCCGAATGCGCTGCACTATCCCGTGTCAAAAGCGGCGATGAAGGCCGGCAAGCACGTCGTGTGCGAGAAGCCGCTGACGCTTGATGTTACGGAAGCCGCGGAGATGGTGAAACTTGCCAAGGCGACCAAGCTGGCCAATTGCGTCAATCACAACCTCCGCTATTACCCGGTCGTTCAGCAGATTCGCGCGATGATCGCCGCTGGCGAATTGGGCGACATCCTTCTGGTACAGGGGACGTATTCCCAGGACTGGCTGCTGTATGATACCGACTACAACTGGCGGATCGAGTCGAAAGACAACGGCAGACTGCGTGCAATGGGCGACATAGGGTCGCACTGGATGGACATGATCCAGCACCTCACCGGAATGAAGATCACCGCGTTGTGCGCGGACCTCCAGACGTTCCATAAGACCCGCAAGAAGCCCAAGGTCGCCATCCAGACGTTTGCCGGCAAAACGCTGCGGCCGGAGGAATACGACGAAGTCCCGATCGACACGGAGGACTACGGTGCGGTTCTGTTGCGCATGGGCGACAGGGCGAGAGGCGCTTTCACCGTGAGCCAGGTGGCCTCAGGCTGCAAGAACCGGTTCCAGATTGAAATCTTCGGCACCAAGGGTGGCGTCATGTGGAACCAGGAAAGGCCCGATGAGCTTTGGATTGGCCAGCGGAACTCGCCGAACCAGCTCATCATGAAGGACCCTTCGCTCCTGTATCCGGCGGCTGCAAGCTATGCCGACCTGCCGGGTGGCCACAGCGAAGGCTACGACGACACGCACAAACAGCTCCACCGCCGCTTCTACCGCAAGGTGGCTGATCCCTCGGCGCCGGTCGAATTCCCGACCTTCGAAGATGGTCTCTGGGGAATGAAGCTGCTCGTGAAGGTGCTCGAAAGCGTCGAGAAACAGGGCTGGGTCAAAACGATGTAGCTGGCGGCCGTTGTGGGGCGGCTCCCCAGAGCCGCTCCAGGCCCCCCGGCCCGGTGCTGAATTCTAACCCTGCTTCTTCTCGGCCGCGCCGTCCGGACGCACCAGTTCCCACCTTCCGCGGCCGCAAAGGTTCTTGCAGGACGGTAGGGCCTGCCCTTCTGTGAAGCGCTCCGGGCGCTTGCACACGCTGCACCAGTAAATCCCTGTCGAGGGTGCCTTGGTACCGGGCTTGTAGGTCACTTTCGAACTCCACCTTTCGAGCTGCGCTGCGAAATCACGAGTTCGGCCAGTTGCTCCGGCCGGTCCAGCAGGATGTCGGGCGGCTCTTCGCTGAGTGTCTCGGGTTGGAAACCGTAGGTCACGCCGCAGACTCGGATGCCAGCGTTGCGGGCGGTCCGGATATCGACGCTGCTGTCGCCCACCATCAACGTCTGCTCCTTTGGGACGCTGGATTCGGCCAGCAGTTTCTCGACGCCCATCGGATGCGGCTTCTTCTGTTCGAAACTGTTGCCACCGTAAATGCGGAAGAAATAGTCGGCGACTCCCAGTCCTTCGAGGATGAGCGTACTGAAGCGCACCGGCTTGTTGGTGAGCACCGCCATCAGAACGCCCTCATCCCTCAAACGGTCGAGGCAATCCCGCATTCCGGGGTACAGCACGGTGTAGTCGAGCATGTGCTCACGGTAGAAGGCAAGAAAGTACTCGAGCGCCTCCTGGACTTCATCTTCGCCGTAATCCGGACCGAGCGCCTTGCGGATCAACACCGGGGCGCCGTTGCCGACGTAGGAGTACACACGGTCGTTCTCCAGCGGTTGCAGACCGAGGTTGACGCGAGTTGCGTTGACGGCTTGCGCCAGATCCAGTTTCGAGTCGATAAGAGTACCGTCGAGATCGAAAATCAGAAAGTCCATCAGATCAAGAGCAGACGGGCGAGACCGCGCTAACTCCCATCCTAGCATCAGCGAACGGTCAGAAGGTCTTCTCGTCGGGTTTCCGGAGCCCCTTGTCCACCGTCTCGGACCACACTTTCCTGAGGCGCTCGTAGCTCTCGAACACGCCGTCCTTCACCTCCCGCGGCGCAAGCAAGGCGCACATCTGCGCCACTCCAGCTACGTATGGCGCAAAACGGGAATTCACGACCGATCGCGGCGGGCGGGTCGGCGCGAAAGCCATCAGAGCGACCACAATCGCGACGGCGATCACGAGTCCCCTCACTAGTCCGAACGCCGCGCCGAGAATCCGGTCCAGCCAGGAGAGCCCCGTCCACTTGAAGAGCATCCCGAGCAACTTTCCGATGATCACGCCGGCGATCGCGAATGCGAGGAAAATCAGCGCGAAGCCGAGAAAGCCGGCGATCCCCTTGTGGCTGACGTAAGGCAGGAAGAAGGAGCCAGCGGCTCCGTAAAACCACAGCCCGCAGAAGAAGCCGGCGACCGCCGCCGCGAAGCCGATTCCGACCTTCGCGAATCCCGCTGCTACTCCGCCCAACACCGAAAGCGCGAGGACGGCAACCAGGACAATGTCAAGCCAGTTCACAGAGTCTTTCCGGTCAGGGCACGGTACGCGTCTTTGTACTTTTTGCTCGTTCCCGCCGCGACCTCCGGCGGCAGAGCCGGCGCAGGCGGCTGCTTGTTCCAATGAATCGACTCGAGATAGTCGCGCACGTACTGCTTATCGTAGGACGGCTGCGCGCCTCCCGGCTTGTACGTCTCCTTCGGCCAGAACCGGGAGGAGTCGGGTGTCAAAACCTCGTCGGCCAGCACGAGCGTGTCACCCACGAAGCCGAACTCGAATTTGGTGTCGGCGATGATGATTCCTCGAGTCTCGGCGTAGCGGGCGGCCTTGGAATAAATCGAGAGCGTGAGGTCACGAAGTTTCCCCGCAAGATCTGAGCCGATCAGTTCCACCACCCTCTCGAATGGGATGTTCTCGTCGTGGCCGGTTTGGGCCTTGGTTGCGGGAGTGAAGATCGGCTCGGGCAGCCGGTCGCTTTCCTTCAATCCGGCCGGCAACGGGATGCCGCACACCGTGCCGCTCTGCTTGTACTCCTTCCAACCCGATCCGGAGAGGTAGCCGCGAGCCACGCACTCGATGTCGATCATCTTCGCGCGCTTCACGAGCATGGACCGGCCCTCGAGCTGGCCGCGGTTTCGCTTCAGCGGGTCCGGATAATCGTCCACGTTCGCCGTGAGGAAATGAGTCGGCGTGACGTCTTTGAGGAAGTCGAACCAGAAGACCGAAAGCTGCGTCAGGACTCGTCCCTTGTCGGGAATACCCGTCGCCAGAATGTAGTCAAAGGCGGAAATCCGGTCGCTGGCGACGATCAGAAACTTGTCGTCCAGCCGGTATACGTCGCGCACTTTGCCGCGTGCGACCAACTCCGCATCGGAAATATCGGTTTCGAGAATGATATTGTCTGTCACGTCAGGTTCCATCCGATTCCAGGCAAACTCGAACTGCCTTTGCGTCAATCTGCTCGCCGAGCGCGTCAAGGACTTCACGCGGCAGGCGTTTCTGAATTTCCTCGAAGAGTTCATTCTCCTCGCGCCGGATGTGCGTCCACAAGAGGGAACTCAATTCCTCGAGAAGTGCGGCCGATGGCTGCCCACGCAGGCCGCCCATGATCCGCTCGATGCTCCTGTGCTCTCCAATCAGCTCGCGCACTAGCGAATGCTCACCCAGCCGCCGCTCGATCTCCGGAAAGAGGATTTCCTCCTCGATCGCGAAGTGGTTGACGAGCTCGATTTCGTACCGGTCGATGGCGCGCTTGGCGAGCCGCGCGACGTTGGCGGGCGAAGCGTCCGCTCGGAGCGACCGCTCGGTAAGCACGCACAGCGCAAGCCCGTTATGGTGCTGTTGAGACAGCGGTACGAGGGACCGATCGCGCAGCATCTACATACTGGTAGCACATCCCGCGCCGTCGCGTAGCCGTGGAATCAGACCGCGCAGCCGTTATGCCCGGGAGATTTCCTCCCAGGTCATGGGACGCCCAAGAACGCACGCTTCGAGCGCCATCACCGCGGTCAACGTACTCTCGGCGGCGGAAAACGCCGCGTTCTCGATCTTGCCGGTGCGCGCACCCTCGATGAACTCGTTGACCGCGTCCATCGTGATGTCGTATTTGGTCACAGCCCGCTCCGGCTGGCCACTGGCGCGCCAGATCGTGTAGCCCTGCCGCGAGACGTTCACCGCGCCTTTTTCGCAAATGAATGTCTCGGAGACGTCCTGAAAGCCCGGAGTGCGAAACTGGTTGGCGCTGTAACTGAACACCAGACCGTCGGCGAACTGGAAGGTCACTGCTACGTTGTCAAAGATGTCTCCATACTGGCGAATCTGCCGGCTGCCGTAGCCGGAGACGCGCACCGGATGCGATCCCGTGAACCAGTTAATGACGTCTATGTTGTGGCAGTCCTGCTCGACGAGAATGTCGCCCGAGAGTTCTCGGTAGAAGAACCAGTTCCGAATGCGCTCTTCGCTG
>DATIFQ010000213.1:0-12705 GCA_035455185.1 Bryobacteraceae bacterium
GCGCGAGATTCCCACTTTCCCACAGCTACGACGACTACGATTCCCTCCCTCACTGCAAGAAGAACTTCAAAGAGGGCTGCCTAATGAAACCGGACAGATCACGTGTGAACAAAACCGGACATCTTGACCTGTTAACGACAGACCAAGAGCGGGCGGATCAAGGTCCGATTGTGGGCCGTTTGAGACAATTGTGAGCGCAGGGCAGGATAAACAAGGCCACCGTCCTAGTCGATGCGAGGTTCGATGAGGAGACGCATCGCGTCACCAAGTGAGGCGACCGTCTCGTTCCGGAGGTACGGAAGCGGGCCGCCGCTGATCCTTGTGTACGGGAGTTTCAGCGACGACGTCACGAACTGGATATTCGTTAAACCGATTCTGGAGAAACGGTTCACCGTCTATGCCATCGCGCGCCGGGACCGAGGCGAAACGGACGCGACCGAGGGTCACAGCCTGGAGGACGAGGCCCGTCCTTGCGGTGATTGGGACGTGACCAGGCCCATTGAGACATCGGGACTATAACGTCAGGCCGCCATCGACGGTGAGGACCTGTCCGGTTACGTAGTTGTCGGGTTCGAGGAAGAAGCGGACGGCGCGCGCGACGTCGATGGCACGGCCGAAGCGGCAAATCATCCCTTCGTTCAGATAACGGTCGTACTTCCCGGAGGCGATGCTCGCCTCGGCCATTCCCGCCGCGGTCACGCCGGGACACACGACGTTCACCCGGATGTTCGCGCGCCCCCGGCATTCCTTAGCCAGAATGCGGGCCGCGTGGAGAAGGGCCAACTTTGGCGACGCGTATGCGGTGGAGCCAGCAAACAGCGAGACGGCCTGCATGGTCGAGAAGAGCACGATCGCCCCCGGCGTGCTCTTGTCCTTCATGCGCGCCGCGGCTTCGCGGGCGAGCAGGATCGGGCCGAGGTAGTTGACCTCGTGAGAGCGGCGCATCACCTCTTCCAATCCCGAGAGGTCCGTCACTCGGGACGGATTGCCGGAAAAGACGACGAGCCCGTAGAGAGCAGGCGCCGCATCGAGAAGCTGTTTCCGGTCGTTCGCGGAACCAAGGTCTGCCCGAACGATCTGAGCCAAGTCCCGCAACCGCGATGCACGCTCCTCGTTCGCGCGGTAGCTGACGACCAGCCGTGCGCCCTCCGCGGCCAGAAGTTCCGCCGTCGCTGAGCCGAGCCCGCCCGAACCTCCCGCCAGAACAATCTCGCGCCCGCGAAGCGAATCAGCCAACGGACGCCTCCTGCAACACGTGGTCGCGCGCCACGTATCCGGCGGCCACTACGGCGAGAAACAGGGTCAGGACCTCGCTGTCGCCGAGGTTCAGTTCGAAGACACCGCTGAGGAGAATGGAAATCATGACCGCGACTGCGCCATGGAGGACAAAGCGGGCGTCGTTCGGACCAGGCGGAATTCGTCGCAGAGCGCGCAAAAAATCGAATAGGATCTTGACCAGCAGCCAGACGAGCACCAGCATCACCGGCACGCCACGCTCAGCGGCGTAGTGAATGTAGATGTTGTGCAAGTGCCCGTACCAGCCGGTGGGCAGCGGCCAGGGAATGTCCCGCGGGACGTACTTGTTGAATTGATTCTTCACTTGTTCGGGGCCGAGCCCGAACCAGGGATGGGCCTTGATCATCTCCCATCCTGTGCGCCAGCAGACGATTCGGTGCTGATTGGAATCGACCTCCCGGCGAGGTTTGAACATCGAGACAAACCGGCCTTTCACCGAATCCGGCGAAAACCAGATACCGGCCAGAAACAGCACCGGCACGGCCAGCAGCGCGATCTTGCGCCAGGACCAGAGCAGGTACAGCCCGGCGGCGCCGGTGGCGATCCAGATGCTCCGTGTAAATCCCAAAAGGAGGGCGGCACTGATCGGCGTCACGCAGAAAATGGAGAAGCAGAGCAGCTTGCTCCTGGCCATCGGAGAAAACAGGACGAAAGCAACCAGCAACAGCAGCACGATCATGAGCTCGCCGCCGAACGTCATCCAGTGGCTCATGAAGCCGGTAATGCGCTCGCCCACATAGTATTCGTAGAAGTTCTGGCCGTGGAATCGCGCTTCTCCGTACTTTTCGGCAAACTGCACGAGCCCTCGGGCGGAAACTAACGCCCCCACACCCGCCCAGCAGAGCGCGAGCCGCCGGATCTGCGCGAGTTCGCGAAAGGTCGAGTAAACGACGAGCAGCATCAGAAAGACAAAGAACTTCCGGATCTGGGGCCGGCCCGCCGAAGGATCGTCCGAGAGAAGGAGGGAAACGATGGTCCCGGCGATGAAGAGCGCGAGCGGCAAACGTATAGGTGGTAGCCGGAGCTTCGCGCCCGAGAG
Source organism: Bryobacteraceae bacterium (assembly GCA_035455185.1). Taxonomy (GTDB): domain Bacteria; phylum Acidobacteriota; class Terriglobia; order Bryobacterales; family Bryobacteraceae; genus JAEHDI01. The sequence continues at coordinate 2,336 of DATIFQ010000213.1, forward strand.
CAGCAGCGCGGCGAAGGCGAGTGCAATCAGGATCTGGCAGGCGGCAATCGAAAAGAGCACCGAGACGGCAGCGCCGCCGGTGAGCCAAAAAGCCGCCCGTCCAAGGAAGGACTCAGTCTGTTGCGTGGGGGACATGCGCCTCCCGGGAGGAAACACCTCAGTATGCCAAAATGGTCTCGGAAACGGCCAGCGACATGTTGATCCATCTTCTCAGGCACGGAATCGCCGAGGACGCCAGTGGAACCATGAAGGATGCGGACCGGGCGCTGACCGCCGACGGGAGGAAGAAGCTACTCGGCGTGCTGCGCGCGGCGAAAGCCGCGCAAGTCGCTCCGGCGGTGATCCTGACGAGTTCGTACCTGCGGGCGGTGCAAACGGCGGAGGTTGCCGCCGAGGTGCTCGGCTACGAGGGCGAGCTGATCCGGACCAAGGCCTTGGAGCCCGGCTCTTCTCCCGAGGATGTTTGGGAGGAGCTCCGCCTCTACCGGCAGTCTTCGGAGGTGCTTGTGTCCGGCCACGAGCCGCTTCTGAGCCGCACCGTCGCCTATCTGCTGGGAGCGCCGGCGCTCCAGATCGATTTCAAGAAGGGCGCGATGGCATCGATCCTGATGGAGCAGTTCGGCGCGCAGCCGCGTGGTGTGCTGCGGTGGCTTCTCACCGCCAAGCTCGTCTCCCGGAGTTCCTGAAACGCCGTCACTCGCGGCCGGTGGTAGACTCCCTCGTGTGAAGACGATCATCGAGCCGTTCCGCATCAAGAGCGTAGAGCCCCTTCGCCACACCACACGGGAGGAGCGTGAGCGTTTTCTGGAGCGGGCCGGCTACAACCTCTTCCTGATCGACGCGCGCGATATCCTCATTGACCTCCTGACCGATTCGGGAACCAGCGCAATGTCCACCGAGCAGTGGGCGGCGATGATGCGCGGCGATGAGTCGTACGCCGGCAGCGAGAGTTTCCATCGGATGAAGGCGGCGGTCGAGGACCTGACCGGATTCCGGCACGTCATTCCGACACATCAGGGACGGGCGGCGGAACGAATCCTCTTCAGCGTCATGTGCCGGCCGGGGCACATCGTTCCGAACAACACACATTTCGACACAACCCGGGCCAACATCGAGTTCACTGGCGCGCGGGCGGTCGATCTACCGCTCCCCGAAGCGACGGACACGCAGGCGCGGCTGCCTTTCAAGGGCAATATGGATGTCGTCGCGCTAGGGCGGCTCATTGAAACCGAGGGTGCGAGCCGGATTCCTCTAGTGATGCTGACGGTCACCGACAACTCCGGCGGCGGGCAGCCGGTGTCGATGGAGAACATCGAGGCAGTGCGGCGGGTCACTTCACAACACGGGATCCCGTTTTATCTCGATGCCTGCCGGTTTGCCGAGAACTGTTGGTTCATCGGGCAGCGGGAACCGGGCTATGGGGACTGGACGCCGAAGCGGATCGCGCAGAAGATGTTCCGGCTTGCGGACGGCTGCACGTTTTCGGCAAAGAAGGACGCCTTCGCAAACATCGGCGGTTTCCTGTGTACGAACGATGACCGGCTGGCCGAGCAGGAGACACAGTTACTGATTCTGACCGAGGGCTTTCCGACATACGGGGGGCTCGCGGGCCGCGACCTTGACGCGATCGCTGTCGGTCTGACGGAAGTGCTCGATCCGGATTACCTGCGCTATCGGATCACGTCAACCGCCTACCTGGGGCGGCACATCGCGGATCGGGGCGTGCCGATCGTCGAGCCGCCGGGGGGCCACGCGATCTACATTGACGCCGGGCGAATGCTTCCCCACATCCCAAGAGACCAGTTCCCGGCGCAGGCGTTGGGTGTGGAATTGTACCGGCACGCCGGTATCCGGTCGGTCGAGATCGGCTCACTGATGTTCGGCGGAAAGGCGCACCACGAACTGCTGCGGCTGGCCATTCCCCGCCGGGTGTACACGCAGAGCCACATCGACTACGTGGTCGAAGCCATCCTCGAGGTGAACCAGCGCAAGCAGGATCTCCGTGGCTTGGAGATCGTCTCCGAGCCCCGGTTCCTGCGCCACTTCAGTTGCCACTTGCGGCCTGTACGATAATCTGATAATCGTGGAATCGGATATCTCTGCGACGAACGCCGCACGCCGCTTCTTGGATCTGCTCAACCGGGTGGAGTACCGTGGTGAGACCTTTGTCGTCTTGCGCGGAAACACACCGATCTGCCGGATCGCCCCAGTCGGCCCGCGCGCATGCACGGTTTCCGACCTAGCATCGTGGCTGAAATCCGCCCCAAAACCGGATGCCTCCTACTGGGCTGAAATCGAACAACTTACGCGGAATCAGACCCCGCCGCCGGACCTGAGATGGTGACGCTGATGGATGCCAGCGTTCTCATTGCCGTGGAACGCGGGCAGTTGGATCTGGAGGCGGTCTCCGGACCGGCGGACGCGGATATCGCAATCGCCGCCCTGACTGCGTCCGAACTGCTCCACGGAGTGCATCGAGCGGCGACAGCCGCACAGCGTGCCCGGCGAGAGGCATTCGTTGAGGGACTGCTCGCACGAGTGCCCGTTATCGCCTTCGATCTGACCGCTACCAGAGTTCATGCGCGAATCTGGGCAGAAACGGCTTCCAGCGGAGTTGTCCTCGGCGCGCACGACCTCGTGATAGCGGCGACGGCAATCGCGGCCGGCGCACGCGTCGCCACCCGCGATCAGAGAAGCTTCCCAAAGATCCCCGGCCTTCAATGGGTGGCGTGGTGACACGCCGCCCGTGCGCGAGTGGACTCTCTGTTGTTGTCTACTTGCTGGCGAAGATGCGCGACACCGACACGCTGTCGCGGTGCGATCCGGCGACGACCAATTCCCGGTACGCCGTCATGACTGCCGCTTGCTCTTCGGGACCGCGTTTCTTGATCACTTCGTCGAATGCGGCGTCGACCTTGTCCATCGCCGCAAGGTTGGGCAGGCAGATGCCGGTCCAGTGCCAGCCGGGCTCCATGCTGTGCACCTCTTCCACGTCCAGGTCGTAACCGCAAATCGCCCCGCTCGATACCAGCTCGTCGTAAGTTGGCTTCACGTATTTTTCGAAGCCCTTCCTAAATTCTTCGCTCTTGCCGGGCTGGACCTGGACCCTGCTGAAGTGCCAGTAAGGTTTGGCCCCAGCCGGCAGCATCTTGTGGTTCCCGATCACGGTTCGAAACACGTAATCGCTGTGATGGTCGAAATCGACCGCGTCCATCATCTGGCCCATGCTTTCCTTGTGCTCGCTCGCCGCGGCGTCAAGCGCGTTGTCGACCTTTTCCAACGCGGCGTAGTCCTGTACGACGTACCACGCTTCGAAGTTCGGTTTGCCCGCACTATGTAGGAAGTCTTCGTCCAGTCCGTAAGCGAGAATCGCGCCGTCGGCGAATTGCTTCTCCAGCGCCGGCACATAGATCTTCTTGACGCCGGCCACCCATTCATCCGCTTTGGCGGGGTGAACCTTAAACGACGCGACCACAATCAACGGCTTCGGCTCCTGGCCGGGAAGACACGCAGCAACGAGCAGAGCGAATACAACCAGGCAGACAGATCTCTTGAGCATCCAGTTTACCTCCGAGATTTCTTTCGGGACAGTATCCCAGTGTCTGCCGATTCTAAAGAAAGGAAATTACTAAAGTCAATACGAAATGGTATGAATCTTACTTCACCGTGGATTTCTCGCTGGAGTGGATTTCTTGCAGGCTCCAGACACGGATTGGATCGCGGCCACGCGAAACCAGAGCTTCGGCAGCGGCTTTCGCACCGCTCATCGTGGTGATGCAGGGCACGCGGTAAGCGACGGTCGTACGGCGGATCACCCGCTCATCACTGAACGAGTGCGCACCCGTGGCGGTATAGATGACTAACTGGAGCGATCCCGCCTTAATAAGGTCCACCGCGTTGGGCCGTCCCTCATTTACCTTAAAGATGATCTTCGGATGCAGCCCGGCGGCCGAAAGAGCGGCGGCGGTGCCGCGTGTCGCCACCAGTTCAAAACCCAGCTCCGAGAGTTTCCGGCCGACCTCCACCGCCTCCGCTTTGTGACGGTCGTTCACACTGAGGAATACCCTGCCTTTGTCGGGAAGCGGCGTCCCGGCGCTCAGTTGAGCTTTGCCGAAGGCCTCGCCGAAATTGACGCCGACGCCCATCACCTCACCCGTCGAACGCATTTCGGGCCCTAACGCCGGATCCACTCCCGGGAACTTGTTGAACGGGAAGACTGGCGACTTCACGAAGAACTGCGGTACGGGCAGGACTCCGGATACGATCCTGCCAGTCAAGTGCGACAGTTCATCGAGCCGCTTGCCCAGCATCAGGCCGACGGCGACTTTGGGTAGCGGCACGCCGGTGGCCTTACTGACGTACGGAACGGTGCGTGACGCGCGCGGATTGACCTCCAGCACGTAGACCTTCCCGTCCTTGATCGCGTACTGCACGTTCATCAGGCCGATCACCTGAAGCGCGCGCGCCATCCGCACCGTGTAATCACGGATGGTTGCCACCTCGGCCTCACCAAGGGAGATCGCCGGTAGCACGCACGAACTGTCTCCCGAATGGACGCCGGCCTCCTCAATGTGCTCCATGATGCCGGCAATCAGCACCTCTTCGGAGTCCGACAGCGCATCCACGTCCACCTCGACCGCGTCCTCCAGAAAGCGGTCGACCAGCACGGGCCGTTCACGCGAGAAAACGACCGCTTCCCGCATGTACCGGCGCACGGTTTCCTCGTCGTAAGCGATCACCATGGCACGCCCGCCGAGCACATAGCTCGGCCGCACGAGCACCGGGAAGCCGATGCGGCGGGCCACTTCGCAGGCCTCCTCCACGCTGGTCGCGGTTCCGTTGGCCGGCGACGGGATGCCAAGTTCGTCGAGCAACTTGCCGAAGAGCTTGCGGTCCTCGGCGAGGTCGATGTTGGACGGGTCGGTGCCGATGATCGGGATGCCCTGTTTCTTAAGCGGGAGCGCCAGTGTCAGCGGGGTCTGGCCGCCGAACTGGACGATCACCCCGTGCGGCTTCTCCGTGTCGTAGATGTTGAGGACCTCTTCCAGGGTCAGGGGCTCAAAGTACAGGCGGTCGCTGGTATCGTAGTCGGTCGAGACCGTCTCCGGGTTGCAGTTGACCATGATCGACTCCACGCCGAATTTCTGCAACGCGAACGACGCGTGGCAACAGCAGTAGTCGAACTCGATCCCCTGGCCGATACGGTTCGGCCCGCTCCCGAGAATCATGACCTTGCGCCGGTCCGACGGGTCGGCCTCGCACTCCTGCTCGTAACTGGAGTAGAGGTACGGCGTGAAGCTTTCGAACTCCGCAGCGCAGGTGTCCACCCGGTTGAATACCGCCCGGATACCCATCTCCTTCCGCCGGTTGCGGATGGAAAGCCAGTCGGTCTTCCACATGCGAGCCAGCAGGGAGTCGGAGAGCCCGTCGCGCTTGGCCTTCGCCAGCCGCTCTCGGGAGACCGTTTCCAGGGACTCCGTCTGCAACTCGTCCTCGAGCTCGATCGCTTCCTTCACCTGCTTGAGGAACCATGGGTCGATGGCGGTCAGCTCGCGGACCTGCTCGATCGTGTACCCGCTGCGGAACGCAAAGAGGATGTAACCGAGACGGTCTGGGTTCGGCGTGATCAGCTTCTGCCGGATCAGCTCCTTTTCGTAGACCTCGGCCGAGGCCGCTTTGCCGGTTTCGAGACTTCGCATGCCCTTGGCGAGGGCCTGCTTGAACGTCCGGCCGATCGACATCACTTCGCCGACGGACTTCATCTGTGTTCCCAGCACCGGTTCGGCACCCGGCAGTTTTTCGAACTGCCATCGCGGGATCTTGACCACCACGTAATCGATGGTGGGTTCGAAGCAGGCGGGCGTCTTGCGGGTGATATCGTTGGGGATCTCGTCGAGGCGGTAACCCACCGCTAGCTTGGCGGCGATCTTGGCAATCGGAAATCCGGTGGCCTTCGAAGCGAGCGCCGAGGACCGCGACACGCGAGGGTTCATTTCGATGATCACCATGCGTCCCGTCTCGGGATCGATGGCAAACTGCACGTTCGAGCCGCCCGTATCGACGCCGATCTCGCGCAGGCACCGCAAGGCGCCGTCGCGCATCATCTGGTACTCGCGGTCGGTAAGCGTCTGCGCGGGCGCGACCGTGATCGAATCGCCGGTGTGGACGCCCATCGGATCGAAGTTCTCGATTGAGCAGACGATGATGGCGTTGTCGGCGAGGTCGCGCATCACCTCGAGCTCGTACTCCTTCCAGCCGAGCACGCTTTCCTCGATCAGCACCTCGTGCACGGGCGACAGCGTTAACCCGCGCTCCAGAATTTCGACGAACTCCTCGCGGTTGTAGGCGATGCCGCCGCCTGTGCCGCCGAGGGTGAAGCTTGGCCGCAGGATGACCGGGTAGCCGATGCGGGCGGCGAACTCCAGGCCGTCCTCGAGCTTGTTGACGAGCTGCGATTGCGGCGTCTCCAGCCCGATCTTCCGCATCGCGTCCTTGAAAAGCAGACGGTCTTCGGCTTTCTTGATCGCGTCGAGCTTCGCGCCGATCAATTCGACGCTGTACTTTTCGAGCACGCCCGTCTCGGCCAGTTCAACCGATAGGTTCAGCCCGGTCTGCCCGCCGACGGTCGAGAGCAGCGCATCCGGCCGCTCGCGGCGAATCACCTCCTCGACGAAGTCGCGCGTCAATGGCTCGACATAGGTACGGTCGGCGAGGTCGGGATCGGTCATAATGGTGGCCGGGTTCGAGTTGACCAGCACCACCTCGAAACCATCCGCCTTCAAGGCTTTACAGGCCTGCGTGCCGGAGTAGTCGAATTCGCAGGCCTGGCCGATGATGATCGGTCCGGAACCCACGATCAGGATTCGATGGATGTCGTTGCGCCTGGGCATCCGTGCTTACCGTTCCGTCCTATATTCCCGCATGAGGTTGACGAAGTCGTCGAAGAGGTAAAGGGAGTCGTGAGGCCCTGGAGCAGCCTCTGGATGATACTGCACGCAGAACGCCGGGTGATTGCGAAGGCGGAATCCCTCTAGCGTCTGGTCGTTCAGGTTGACGTGCGTGATCTCGACCTCGTTCGGGTTCAGCGAGTCGGGATCGACGGCGAAACCATGGTTGTGAGAAGTGATTTCGACCCGGTTGGCGATCTTGTTGATGACCGGGTGATTCGCACCGCGGTGTCCGAACTTCAACTTGTACGTGCGGCCGCCGGCGGCCAGCCCCAGCACCTGATGCCCGAGACAGATGCCGAAAACCGGCGTCCGTCCCAACAGCTTGCGAACCTGGGCCGCCTGGAACCGGAGCGGCTCGGGGTCGCCTGGACCGTTCGACAGAAAGACGCCGTCGGGCTTGAGCGCAAGGACCTCTTCGGCGGCGGTTTCTGCCGGCACCACGGTCACGCGGCAGCCGACATGGACCAGCCGGCGGAGGATGTTCCGCTTGATGCCGAAATCGTACGCGGCCACGTTGTAGCGCGGTTCCGCCGGCGCCCCAAAGTCCTCGGACGGCGAGCAGGAACGGACCGGCTCGTCCCATGAGTACCGTTCCGGCGTGGTGACGCGCGTCGCCAGGTCCAGACCCGTCATAGACGGGCTGGCGAGCGCCTTCGCGATCAGTTCCTTCGGGTCGCTGCCCGCGCGGGACAAAACTCCCCGCATCACGCCCCTCGAACGGAGCCGCCGGACGAGGCTGCGGGTGTCGATCCCGGCGATGACAGGAATGCTGTGCGCGGCCAGAAACGCGTCGGCGTGCTCCCGGCTGCGCCAGTTGCTGGCGATCGACGAGAACTCGCGAACCACCAGCCCCTCGATGTAAGGCTTCCGCGACTCGCTGTCATCCGGCGTTGTCCCGTAGTTGCCGATCTCGGGGTAGGTAAGAATGACGATCTGTCCGGCATACGAGGGATCGGTGAAAATCTCCTGGTAGCCGGTGATCGCGGTATTGAAGACGACCTCGCCGGAGCGCTCGGTGAGCGCACCAAAGCCCGTGCCCTCGAAGACGGAGCCGTCTTCCAGGGCGAGGATCGCTCTACTCAATCGGATGGTCCTCCCGGGAAGGTGTAACTCCTATTTGAGCACTTCGGAGCGCCACGGTTCAACCGTCCCGATGGTGGCGCCAACCTCGCCCCCTTCCGCGGATCGTCCGGAAGATGACCCGGATCGGCTTGGAGGAGCCCCGGGGGTTTGTTGAATAACCTGGTTGGCAGGTCCGGAGACCTGCCCCACGTCGACGGAAGTCGTTGCTCTGCAAGGTAGCGTAGGACTCCGGTCCTGCGTCAGCGAGGTTGCCCGCCAGGTTCTTCAAGAAGCTCCTAGACTAGGAGGGTGGTTCCCATTGGCTCACAAACGGCATCATCGTACGCACGAGTGGCGGTATCAGTTCTGCTGATTGGCGCCGCGTCCGGCCAAACACATTACGTGGTGCGCCCGGTGGCGAACCCCCAGTTCCGGCAGAGCCAGATATTCTTCCGGTTCGAGGACATCGGTTCACCCCCGTTTAACGAACTGCGCCGCCGGTTCGCCTTCGCGGAGACTGTAACGGACATCGAGGACGAGTTCGACCGAATCCTGCGCTTGCGGCACTGGATCTTCAACACATTGAAGGTCGACCCCTCAAAGCCGAGCCCGCCAATGGACGCCATCTCCATCCTCACCCAAGGTCCGTCGGGTGGGCCATTCGAATGCTCGCACGCCATGATCGCGCAGAACGCCGTCATGAACGCGATGGGTTACGTAACCCGCTGTCTGCAACCAGGTCCGGGGCAGGAGGAAAACACGTACATCGCAGCCGGCAATCACGGCGTGAACGAGATCTGGTCGAACAAGCATCGTAAGTGGTTCGTCTCCGACGCGGAGTTTGACGGGCACTTCGAGAAGGGGGGTGTCCCGCTTTCGGCTCTTGAGATTCGCGACGAGTACCTGAAGAACAAAGGAAAGGACGTAGATCTCGTGGTCGGACCGGAGAGACGAAAGGTCAGGCCCCAACTCTTGTTCTCCCCGCACTGCTATCGCTTTGTCGCCTATGAACTGACGGGCGACCGCCACACGCAATCGGGCTGGACCTCCGGGGATCTGGTTGTCTGGGAGGACGAGTACTTCAAGACGCACACATGGTATCGGTGGTCAGAGCCGAGTGGGGGCAAAGCGGCCGTGCACTGGGCGGTGAGGCAAAACCACTTCGTCCGACTGGCCCATCGCGACTGGATCGAGTGGACCCCCAACGTCACGAGCGTGAAGACTACCGTACAAGGCGAAGTCGCGCATGTCCGCCTGCAGTCCCATACCCCCAATTTCGACCGTTACGAGATCCGCCGACCGGGCAGCCGTTGGGAAAAAACTGCTACTGACCTCAACATCAAGCTTGAAGGGAGCCGCATTGAGCGTGAGTTCCGGTCCGTCAACACGGCGGGAGTCGCCGGACCCGTTTACCGCCTTCTGATCGAGAAAGAATAGGCCGTCCGGTTAGCGCCCCGCTTGCCCGGACTTCACTCCGGATGTAACATTGGACCAGAGAGAGGCGGCTATGAGTCGGAAGACTTGGGTTGGTCCCGTCATTGCTGTCCTGGCCGTCGCCGGCTTGAGTTACTCGACCTTGCGATACGTCGCGAAACGAGAAAACCACACTTGCAGAGCCTGCTCCCGGCCCGTTCATGAGCATTCTCGGACTGTGGCGTTGATCAACGGCAACCGGGGATTCTATTGCTGTCCAGCCTGTGCGCTGTCCGAACATCAGCAGGCGGGCAAGCCGGTCGAAGTCACCGAACTGACCGACTATCTGGGAAGCGGGTCTCTCAACCCCGCCGAATCCTTCATCGTCCGCAACAGCGACATCAATATGTGCGCACGCCACGAGGCGGCCCTAGGCCCGGACAAGCAGCCAATGCATGCCGACTTCGATCGCTGCTCTCCAGGCATACTCGCCTTTCGGGATTTGAAGGCAGCACAGACCTTCGCGGCCGAGCACGGGGGCCAAGTACTGCGATTCACCGATTTGGCGTCCGAGTACCGCCGCTGAAAGGCCGCGGCTACTCCGCCGCTTCGATCTTGTCAGCCTTCAAGATTTTCGTCTTCTCATAGAGAGTTCCGGTTACCTTCACCTTCTGTGCGGCGAACTTCTCGGGCGTCTGCTGGTCGCTCAGCACGTACATTTCGCTGCCGACCAATAGTGCGTACTTCCACCTCTTCGGGTCCATCTTCACGCACTCGCGGACGCACTTGTCGTCCGGCTTGATACCCATGGTGTGTTTGGTGCCGCACATTGTGTCGGTGATGACGCCAGTGAATGTTTGTGCCTTCTCTGCCGCCGCAGCGATAGCCGAGGCGAAGACCATACCAAGAATTGCTCTCTTCATTGCGCTGTCTGTTTCCTTTCCT
>DATIFQ010000214.1:0-16726 GCA_035455185.1 Bryobacteraceae bacterium
CGGTGCGATCCAGACCCGGAGCAGCCGTCTTCTGATTCCGGCGGCCATGAAGCCGGACACATACTCGATCTGGCTTTCCGCCGGTGAATTCCGGGGCACCATGGAGTTCATGCGCGCATACGTGGTTTACAGCGACGACCACGGTGCGACGTGGCGGCGAGGTGCGCTCGTCCGCGCGCTGACCAACGAGAACCAGCTCGTGGAACTTTCGGACGGGACGGTTCTGATGGACGCGCGGCAAAACGCAGGCGGCCGGCGGTGGATGATCGCCAGCAAGGATGGTGGCGCTTCGTGGTCTGAACCGCATCCCGGGGAGACCGTCACGGCAGTCGCCACCGCCATCGAACGGTTCACTTCGGCCGCCGCCGGAGACGACCACGACCGCATCATCTGGACGGGGCCGTCCGGTCCCGGCAGGCAGACGCTGGTAGTCCGGGTGAGCTACGACGAAGCCCGAACCTTTCCGAAAGAGCGCGTCCTCTATTCCGGGAAGGCCGCGTACTCCGACCTCGACATCCTAAAGGACAAGACAGCCGGACTCCTCTGGGAGCGGGATGACTACAAGTTCATTACCTTCACCCGATGCAACCGGGAGTTCCTGGAGGGCGGGCCACAGGGGAGATGAGGCTTACGGCGCCAGCATCCCGCCATTGATCTCGATCGTCTGTCCGTGAACGTAGCGCGCGGCATTGGAACACAGGAACACAATCACGTCGGCTACGTCTTCGTTCGTGCTGAGACGGCCCGCCGGCGTCATATTCACCACCTGGTCCAGAATCTCCCGCGTTGAGAATTTCTCGTGGAAGTAGTTGTCTACCGTCCCCGGGCTTACGGCATTGACCCGGATGCCGAGCGGAGCGAGTTCCCGCGCCATCCCCTTTGTCAGGCACGTCACCGCCGCTTTTGCGGCTGCGTAGACGGTGGCCCCGGGGCCGCCGCCATTCCGCCCGGCGATCGAGCTCAGGTTTACGATGATGCCGTTTTTCCGCTCGATCATGTGCGGAGCCACCGCCTGTGCGATGAGGTAGGCGCTCTTCACGTTGAGGTTCATCACCTCGTCGTAGAGTTCCTCGGTGAACTCGAGCAGCTTCGCCCGCTTCACCAGTGAGCCCGCATTGTTGATGAGGATGTCGACTTTTGGTCCCGATGCCCGCAGTTGTTCGAGCAGCGAATGGATACCGTCCACGGTGCCGAGGTCTGCTTGAAGCAGTCCGCCGTCGGCGCCTGCTTGTTTCAACGCCACCAGTGTCTTCTCCGCACCTTCACGATAGCTGTTGTAATGAATCAGGACGCGTGAGACTCCCTGCCGCGCTAGTGCGGTCGCCGTCGCCGATCCAATCCCGCGGGACGCGCCGGTGACGAGTGCTGTCTTGCCTTGGAATTCGCTCATAGAGAAACCAGATTACGACACCGTAACCGCGAATGGACGAATCGGCGAACCGGTCCCCCCGCGGATCTTAAGAGGCGCGGCCACGAAGAGAAATTCGTAGACCCGCGCGGCGGCCAGCTCCTCCAGGTTGAGCGCTTCCAGAATGTGGATGCCGCTCTCCACCAGCAGGTGCACGTGTACGCGCATCTCCGGCGACGGCACACGCTCAAACGCGGCCGTGTCCGAGCCTGCGGCGAAGACGCTCCGCTCACTGAGCCAGCGGGCCCCCGTCTCTTCCGGTCCGGGTTCGCGGAGGCCGTTGATATAACGCCCAGGCTCATTCCAGTAGCGCGCCCATCCCGTGCGCACAACCACGACGTCACCCGCCCGCACGTCGACGCCGTGCGTCTTGGCCGCCGACTCCAGATGTTCCGGCGTCACGACGAAGTCTTCCGCCAGCGCTTCCACGCCGCGATGGCCGGCAATGTCGAGCAGCACGCCGCGGCGGAGGATCGGCGGAATGGTGTCGATGGACATCCGCTCCAGCCCGCCTCCGTAAGACTGCACGCCGGCCACCGCCTCGCCGCCGTGCAGTTTCCCGTCGAACGTAAAGTGGCAGAGCGCATCCATGTGCGTTCCGACATGTCCGCCTAGTGCGATCGCCTCCGCGGCAGAGCTCGCACCAGTCCCGAATCGGATCTCCCCGTGCAACTTGGAGAGGCTGAACTGGAACGGCGGATGCGTCGGCCAGTGCGGCATGCCTGTGAAATAGGGTTGCGCCAGGTCGTAGACCCGGGCCTGCCGGATCAGGCTCAGGAGATGTTCCATAAATTCGAACTATACTACCCGAGGATGAAGCGCGCGATCCGTATCATGGTCTCCCGCCACTCGGCGTTCTACAGCCCATTGATCGCCGCCATCGCCGCCGGCTTTCTCGAACAGGAAGGCATTGAGGCCACCTATGGGGTGCTACAGCCCGGTCAGCGTTCGCACGCTCTGTTGCGCGAGGGCGCAGTGGACGTGTTCCAGTCGGCGGTTTCATCCAGTTGGGGTCCGCTCGAAAAAGGCGAGCGAGATCTGCCGGTTCACTTCGCGCAAGTGAACCAGTGCGATGGATTCTTTCTCGTCGCGCGCCGTCCGATCCATGACTTCGAGTGGACAATGCTCGAAGCTGCGGCCGTGCTTGCGGATCACGGCGGGCAGCCGCTTGCGATGCTGAAATACGCCGCCCGATGCCAGGGCGTCGACTGGAACCGAATCCGGGTGATTGACGCTGGCTCGCCGCCGGAAATGGAACGTGTCTTTCGCGGCGGATCAGGCGATTTCGTGCACCTTCAGGGGCCGGTCGCGCAGCAATTGGAGGTGGAGGCGATCGGGTGGATCGTCGCATCGGCCGGGGAGGCGATGCCCCCGGTTGCGTTCAGCAGCCTGCTCGCCAGGCGTGAGTTTCTCGAAACGGACGAAGCACACGCCTTCCTGCGCGCCTACCGCCGCGCCCGGGAGTGGGCCGACCAGGCGCCGGCCCGCGAAGTGGCCCGCGCCGAGGCGCATTTCTTCCCGGGAGTGAGTTTCAATGCGCTTGGCGCCGCCGTCGCTCGTTACCAGCAACTCGGCTGCTGGGACGGCGGCATCGAGATTCCGCGCGCGCTCTACGAGCAGGCCCTGGAGGTCTTTCTTACGGCCGGCACGATCGGCCGCCGTCATCCCTATGAGGAGGTCGTCGTTACTCCATGCATCGAATGATCACCCGTCGCGAATTGCTTGCGGCCGCCGCCGGCACTGCTGCTGCACAGACGGCGCGGCCGAAAGGTCTGCTGATTGACACTCATATCCACCTGTTCGCCGCCGATCAGACACGCTTCCCGTATCATCGGAACGCAGTCTATCGTCCGCCGGCGCAACCGCTCGAGGACTACGCTAAGTTTGTTCGCGCGGCCGGAATCGATCATACCGTCATAGTGCACCCCGAGCCGTACCAGGACGACCACCGGTATCTGGAGTACTGCTTCGAGAACGAGCCCCGGTCGCGTTTTTTCAAGGGGACGTGCCTGTTCGACCCGATCGACCCCGCCACGCCGGAACGAATCGAGGCGCTGGTGAAGAAGCATCCCGGCCGCATCGTCGCACTGCGCATCCACGAAAACCGTGCCCCCGGCCAGCCGCCTTCCGCCTCCGGGGCCATCCGCGAGCGGGATCTGCAAGCGCCTGCCATGCGCGAAACGTGGCGCAAGGTCCACGCTCTTGGCCTCGCCATCCAGATGCACTTCGTCCCTCATTTTGCGCCGCAGATCCGCGCGCTGGCGGAAGTGTTTCCCGAGATGCCCGTGATCCTTGACCACCTCGGCCGAGCCGGAGAAGGAACGCCGGCCGAGTACGAAGAGGTGCTGAAACTGGCGAAGCTGCCGCGAACGTACATGAAATACTCGGCCGTGCGGTACTCCTCGAAGCAGGAGTACCCACACCGCGACGTGAAGCCTCTGATTCGCCGCGTCTATGACGCCTTCGGTCCGGACCGAATTATTTGGGGCGGCCTGGGAATGAACCTGGAGGAATTCCAGCGCCAGGCGAGGCTGCTCGACGAGATGTTCGACTTCGCCTCGGAAGCGGACCGCGCGAAGATTCGGGGCCTGAACGCCGCGCGCCTGTACGGCTTCGGCAAGACGTAACATACACCCTGGAGACGCTTATGATACGAAGAACTCTTTTTGTTGGTGCGCTGCTCTGCGCCCTGTGCGTACCGGCGGCCGCGGAGAAATACCGGCGCCTGCCGGCGAAGGAATATCTGGACAAGATGAAGGCCGGCTGGATCGGCCAGATCATCGGGGTTTCGTGGGGCGCTCCCACCGAAGGCAAGTTCAAAACGATCATGCCGGCGGAGAAGATGCCGCCTTTCTCGGAAGACCTCGTCAACAACGCGTTCGGGCAGGACGACCTCTACGTCGAAATGACGTTTCTGCGAACCCTCGAGATGTACGGGTTTGACGCCTCGATTCGGCAGGCCGGCATCGACTTCGCCAACAGCGAATACCCGCTATGGGTCGCCAACGCTGCCGGACGGTCGAACTTGCGCAAGGGCATCGCGCCGCCCGATTCCAGCCACCCGCAATTCCACAAGAGCGCCGGTGCTATCGACTATCAGATTGAGGCCGATTATTCCGGACTGATCGCGCCCGGCATGCCCGGTGCAGTCATCGCGCTCGGCGAGAAGTTCGGCCGTCTGATGAACTATGGCGACGGCGTGTACGCCGGCCAGTTCATGGGCTGCATGTACGCCGAGGCGTTTTTCGAAACGGACATCTTGAAGATCATCGACGCCGGCTTGCGCTGCATCCCGCTGCAGTCGATGTATGCCGGGATGGTGAAGGACATGCTCCGATGGCGGCGTGAGAACCCGTCCGATTGGGAGAAGACTTGGGCGCTGGTGGATCGGAAGTACCGCCAGGACAAGAACTACTACGTGAGCCCGCTGGACGTGAAACTCGAGGGCGCCTTCGTGCTCATGGGCATGCTATATGGCAAGGGCGACCCCGACCAGACGATAATCATCTCGACCCGCTGCGGTTCGGATTCCGACTGCAATCCGTCGAGCGCCGCCGGCGTGCTCTTTACGAGCCGCGGTCTTTCGAAGTTGCCCGGCCGGTACTACCGGAAGCTCGATGAGACTAAAATCTTCAGCCACACGGCGTACAACTTTCCCGGCTTGATGGCAGTGTGTGACAAACTCGCCCGCCAGGCGCTCGCGAAGGCGGGTGGCCGTGTCGAGAAGAACTCAAAGGGTGAGGAGCTCTTCGTCATTCCGGTTCGGCCTCCTCAGGTGAGCAAGTTCGAAGACATCAAGAACCCCGGCCCTGCCGCCGGCAGTCTGTTCACTGCCGAGGAGAAGGCGCGGATCACGAAGCAAGACCCGCCGCGAAAGTCGAAATAACGGAAGAGTCGGTGGTGGGTCAGTTTCCTGATAGAACTCTCTCATCCAGGTTACGTACGCCACGACAGTTCGGCGATTCCTCAAGGCTGGGCGTCCACACGCACATGTGGGGGATACGTCGCCCGTCCTAGGTTTCACCTCATCCCTTCAAAGCAGCACGGCCGCAGACGAAATACCCGCTGTTCCAGCGATCACCACCGAAAACCATCGCAGGCCTGCATCAGCTTCGGTTTAGACTGGCGCAACATCAACGCTGATACAATTTTCGAGAACGTGAGGACACACCGTCATGCAATCATCGTTCAGGCTGATCGCCGTGGTCGCGGCGTTTTGCTGTGCTTCGTTTGCTGACAGCACGCTCGCCCCCTCTGGGGCCATTCTTTTGAACGGTCGCCCTTTCCCCATGGTGCTGGACGCTGGCACGGACTGCTTCACCCCGCAGGACTACGACACCGTGATGGCCAGCAAGGATGCCTGGGGCGCAAACACCTGGTGGCTGCAATATTCCATGCTGCACATGCGCTCGGAGAGGGAGGGCGACTTCACCGGACTCGCGCGCGAGCTAGATTTCTTCGAGAGAACCGGCATGATGGTGAACCTGTATGTGCGCGGCGAGTACCGTGACGTACCGGAGTGGTTCTACAAGAAGTACGACGACTACCGCATGCAGGATCCCGCGGGTAAACCGGTGGGCGGGCAGATCTGCTTCCAACATGAGGGCTTCCGGCTCCTGATCGACGGCTACGTGCGCGGGGTGGCACGCGCCGCGCGCGACAAAAAGGCGCTGCTGATGTACTCGACTTACGACGAGTTCGGCCCGCGCGGATGGGGCTGCTTCTGCCCCCGCTGCGTTCGCAAGTACCGCGAGTATTTGAAGGCGAAGTTCGGCGGCGTAATGGCTCTGAACGGTGCGTGGGGGACAAAATACGCGGGCTGGGAAGACGTGGATGCGCCTCGCACGCAGTCCTTCGACGCCAATTACGGGGAGTGGCAGCGCTATCGGCTGAGCGTGCTGCGCGATTTCGGGCTGCTCTACTACAACGCCCTGAAGCAGGAGGACCCACGCCATCTGCGGTGGATCGACATCAACATGGACCTGTTTGACTACACCTGGCGCTGGGGCGTGATCTGGTGGAAGCTCACCGACATCTTCGACATGCTGAACAACGGGCCGGAGGGGTACGACGTGAACGCGCCTATCCGCACGGCTATGAGTCGGGCCATTACGGATAATTTCGGCAAGGGCGGTACGTGGCACCTAGGCTTCCCGCGCAACGAGGTGCTGCCCCGCGGGGAGCTGTACTCGCGGCTTTTCGACCACAGCCACGGCGGGCTGGTGTGGTGGTATTCGTTCTGGGACGTCCTGCGCGGCGGGCGTGCCTGGGGCGGTGGAGAGGAGGAAGGCTCGCCGGTGGTGGGCAATTGGTTTCGTGCGCGCGAGTTGAACCATTTGGCGCGGTACCTGGGCGACCTCTACGTGCACTCGAAGCCGGTGCGCGGGAAGGTGGGGCTGTTCGTCAGCGGGACGACGGACCTGATGCGGAGCCTGAGCGCCAAACAGGCATTGCAGAAAGGCGACCCCACGGAGCTTTCGGGAATGGGCCAGATTCTGCGCGACCTGAACATCGCGTACGAGGCCATCGGGGAGGACCAGCTCTCGAAGCTGGGATCGTTCCAGACGGTGGTGCTGGGCCAGTTCTCGATGTGCGGGGATGAGAAGACCGCGGCGACATTCCGGGAGTACGTGCGCGGGGGCGGGAATCTCATCGTTCTCAACGGCGCGTTCTCGGCGGA
This sequence comes from Bryobacteraceae bacterium, assembly GCA_035455185.1. Taxonomy (GTDB): domain Bacteria; phylum Acidobacteriota; class Terriglobia; order Bryobacterales; family Bryobacteraceae; genus JAEHDI01. The sequence goes on from DATIFQ010000214.1 coordinate 7,089, forward strand.
TGTGAACGGGCGAGAGACCGCCAATCCGGCATTCGGCCTCGAAGACGTGTGGGGCAGCGCGGGCGCGGTGGCAGATCAGATGCCGGACGGCCGCATCGCGGCGGGCGGCGGGATCGAGGTGCCGTCGCTGGGCGGCGTGGCGCGCCGGAAAATGGGCGGCGCGCATGTAATCGGCAGCCTGCCGGACGGCACGCCGGCAGTGACGGTAAACAAGTTCGGCAAGGGCCGGGTACTGTTCTTCGGCACCAATGCCGGGGAGGCGTACAACGCTGGGTATTTACTCACGCGCGGCCAATACTTTCTGCCGCGCGGGCAGAAGCTCGATTTGGCTAAGTACGCGGAACTGGTGCGGTTGTACAGGGGTTGGCAGGGCTACGCCGCGCTGGTCCGGGATTTCCTGCGCGAAGCGGGCGTGACCAGCCCGGTGCGGGCGGTGGCGGCCGGTGAGCCCGACCTGTTCGGCAAGGTACGGGTGAGCGTGCAGGAGCAGAGGACGCTCGGGCGCGAGACGGTAAATCACCTGTTAATAGTCACGCTGGAGCCGGTCTACGACCCGGAGGCGCAGATCAAGACCGGGGCGGCGAAGTACGGGCCGCGCAGCGTGAAAGACCTGGTGCTGCGGGTGCGGCTGCCGGCGGCGGAGCAGGTGAAGGCGGTGTACCGCGTCCCGCCGGTGGGTTACGAAATGGGCAAGATGGACGCGGTGCCCGGGAGAGTACCGTTCGCCGCCGAAGGCGACGAGATCCGGTTGACCCTGGCGGCGCCGACCGAAGCCGAATGCCTGCTGGTGGCGCGCGACGCGCGTCCGCTAGTGGGTGTGAAGTCGGACGCGGTGAGCGCGAAGGACGGACAGGCCACGCCGCTGACTGTCACGGTAGACAACGCCACGGGTTGGCCGATTTCGGGTGAAATCACGTTCCCGGCTAGCTTCCGCGTGGTGGCGGCGCAAGGAAACGCGGCGAAGTTCGCGTCGTTAAAGCCCGGCGAGCGTTACGCGGCGCGCTTTGAGGTGACCGCGCCCACACCCATCGACCGGCACCGGACCTTTGCAGCGACGGTGCGTTACCGGGGCGCGGGAGGGGAGGGCGAAGCGGCCTCCTACCCCGTCACGAGCCGCACCGACGAGCGGATCGCCTGGAGCTGGCTCCAGAAGGCCGAAGCCGGCATGACGGACGTAACCATTACGCCGGGGATTCCGCGCGGACGGCCATACGCCGAGGCGCTGCAAAAGCGCGAGTTCGCCTACGCGGCGTACAACGAGGGCGCGTGGGCGGATGCGGTGCGGCTGGCGCGTGAGCTGGTGATGACGTGCAACCAGCTCAAGGCGCAGCGGCGAGAGCCGGGGCCTCCCCGCTGAAATCGTCCTTCCGGGTGACTTGCGAGAATGCGGGTGCTCCGGCGAAGTAGCGCCGCAACATCGTCATCGAGCGTGAGGGCTGTGCGCATACATCTGAACATATCGACGTCTACGCACTTCGATTTCGGCCCCCTCAGCGCGCCTCCGGCAGGAAGTAGAACGCGATCCCGAGCACCACGTAGACGGCCAGAAGCTGCACACCTTCGAGCCAGTTCGATTCACCGTCCACAGCAATCTGGCCTACAATGAGCACCGCAAGCCCCACCGCCGCCACCTCCGCGGGGGTGAAGACGAGGTTCAGCGGCCGCGGCCCGATAACGTAACTCGCCAGCACCAGCACGGGCGCCACGAACAGCGCGATCTGAATGCTGCTGCCGATGGCAATCCCCAGACTCAGGTCCATTCGGTTCTTTAGCGCTACCAGGATCGCCGTGCTGTGTTCGGCCGCGTTGCCGATGATCGCCACCACGAACACGCCGACGAACACGCTGGTCATGCCCAGTGCCTCCGCCGTGTGCTCGACGCTCCCCACCAGAATCTCGCTGATCCACGCCACCAACGCCGTCGCCCCCAGCAGCACGGAGATCGAGCGGCCGGCGCTCCAAACCTTGTGTCCCCCCTGCACTCCCGCGGACTCGGCCGCGTTGCCGACGAAAAGCTGCTTGTGGGTGTGCAGCGAGAACAACAGGCTCAATCCGTAGGTCGCCAGCAGTACGATCGAGATCTCCAGGCTCAGGCTGCCCTCGCGGACCTCCATGCCCGGTCCCGCCAGATGGTGGTAGCCCGCCGGTACGATCAACCCGATCGCCGCCAGCGTCAGCATCGTCGACTGCGATCGCGCCGCCACCGCGTTGAACTGCTGTGACCGGTACCGCAGCCCGCCGGCGATGACTGCGGCGCCCAGCACCAGCAGAATGTTGCCGATGATCGACCCGGTCAGCGACGCTTTGACGACCTCGTGCAGTCCCTTCTGGAGCGCCATCAGGGCGATAATCAGCTCGGCGGCATTGCCGAATGTCGCGTTCAACAAGCCGCCGATGCCCTCTCCCGTGCGTTCCGCCAGGTGTTCGGTGGCCTTCCCAAGCCATCCCGCCAGCGGGAGAATCGCAAGGCAGGCCGCGAAGAAAATCAGGATGTGTGCGTCAGGCAGTAGAAACCGCAACCCGATCGCAATCGGAACAGATACGAGCAGCCAGTTCATGGGGACGGAGTCATTGTCTCACGCAACAATGAATCGGTCCTCGTTCACTGGCCGGCTGCCATCGATGCGAAGAAAGCGTCCGCCCGCTTTGACATCTCCTCGGGAATCACATCCTCTTTGTGCGTCGCAAGACCCCAGTGATGGCCAAAAGGATCGACGAGCTTGCCATAGCGGTCGCCCCAGAACATGTCCGCCGGAGGCATCACCGGCTTTCCGCCGGCCCCTACCGCCCTTTGAAAAGCCGCGTCGACGTCTTCGAAGTACACGAACAGTGACGCTGTCGTCGTCCCGGCCGTCTCCGGCGACGTGACATTCGTTCCCGGGAACTCGTCCGAGACCATAATCAGCGAATCGCCGATTTTGATCTCGGCGTGCATCACTCCGTGGCCGCCAGGGCCGGGCATCCGCATGACCTCCTGGGCGCCAAACGCCCGCTTGTAGAAGTCGATCGCCTTTGCGGCGTCCTTCACTACCAGGTATGGGGTGACAGTCGAGCAGCCGTCAGGAATTGGTTTCACCATCGTTTTGCTCCTCTGAAGTGAAAGTCTGAACCTCTCTGAATGCTTGTGCCGATGATACGCAAGCTGCCGCCTGTGCGCAACCGGGCCCCCACGAACCACCGTATCGGCTACTCGGGCTTGAGCGAGCGTTCCATCAGTTCCCGGATCGCTTCGCGCGGCGGCTTCCCGTTTCGCAGCACTTCATACATCTGGTTGGTGATCGGAAGGTCGACCCCCAATTGGCGCCCGAGTTCGACGGCCGAGTAGGTTGTCTTGACACCCTCGGCCACCATGCGCATGGAGGCGACAATCTCTTCAAGCCGGTGGCCCCGCGCCAGCTTGATCCCGACGCTGCGATTCCGGCTCAGTTCGCCGGTGCACGTCAACACCAGGTCGCCCAGTCCCGCGAGCCCCGACAAGGTTGCGGGGCGCGCGCCCAAGGCCACCGCCAACCGGGTCATTTCCACCAGACCGCGCGTGATCAGGGCCGCGTTCGTGTTGTTGCCCAGACCCAACCCGTGACAGACCCCGGCTCCGATGGCGATCACATTCTTCAGCGATGCGGCGATCTCGACGCCGAGCAGGTCGGTATTCGTATAGAGGCGCAGGTTGGGTCCGGAGAACGCCGCCTGGATCTCCGCCGCCAGCGCCGGGTCTTCGGAGGCAATCACCACCGCCGCCGGCTCGCCCCGCGCCACCTCCCGCGCAAACGTCGGGCCCGACAACGCCGCGACCATCGGCTCGAACCGGCGCCCGGCCACGTGGCGGATCACCTCGGACATCCGCTGCCGCGTGCCTTCCTCGAGCCCCTTCGTCGCGCTGACGATCCTCATCGTGGGCTTCAGATAGGGCAGCATCTCCGTGTAGAGGCGCCGCGCGTGGTGCGAGGGCATCACCCCCAGCACAATTTCCGCATCGCCCAGAGCCGCCGCGAGCTCCGTCTCCACCCGTACGTTCGCCGGCAGTTGGAATCCCGGCAGGTAAAGATCATTCTCCCGGAGCTTCACCATCCGGGTGGCCAGATCTTGTTCGTAGATCCACAAGCGCACGCCCGGGAATCGCGGTGCCAGCACCAGCGACAGCGCCGTCCCCCAGCTTCCCGCCCCAATGATCGCCAGTTCTTTCACGTCCGCCGCCCTCCAAATGAGAAGACGTTTTCGTTTCCAGCATGCAAGCGTTGGATATTCGACTTGTGCCGCCAGATCACAAAAGCCCCGGCCAGCAGCGCCGCTGCTGTCACTGGAGCCTCGGGGTGCGAGATCAGCCAGACCGCAAGCGGAAGGCTCCCCGCCGCGATGATCGATCCCAGCGAAATGTACCGGGTGACCGCCACCGTCACCGCAAAGACAACGACCACGGCCGCCAGCGGCAGGGGAGTGAGGCGAAGGAAACCGCCGACGCAGCTAGCCACCGCTTTCCCGCCCTTGAACTTCAGCGCCGCGGGGAACGCGTGCCCTAACATCACCGCCAGCGCGGCGGCGCTCGTCCAAAGCGGCGAATCCCCGGTCATCCGCCCAACCAGCCACACCGCCACGTAGCCCTTGGCGATGTCCAGCACAAGGGTCGTGATGCCGGCCGCGCGCCCCGCCGTCCGTAGCACATTGGTCGCGCCGATGTTTCCGCTTCCGGACGTCCGCACGTCCCTCCCGCTAGTCCACTTCACCAGCAGGTAGCCGAACGGGACGCCGCCCAGCAGGTACGCGATCAGCAAACTCAGGATTCCGATGGTCATCGTTCGAAGGGAAATTCCGCGAGACGTGTATAAACGGAGCCTGAGGGCCGCATCTCGCTCAGGTACAGGTAGAAACGGTCTGCCGTAAACCGTCCGAAATCGTCGGATTCCAGCCCCGCGATCGCCTGCCGCACCGCCGCCAGCGGAACCGGCTCCTTGATCCGTGCCAGTGTCAGGTGCGGCGCGAAAGGTTTGGGCTCTCTGGGAACGCCGATCCGGGCCATCGCCGCGTCAGTCTCGCGCGCGAGGTCGGCGAGCGCCGCCGGCGCTCTCACCGCCGCCCAGAACACCCGAGGTGAATGTGGGTTCGGAAACCAGCCGAGTCCCTGTACGGCGATCTCGAAAGCCTCGCGCTGCGGCAGCGCGGCCAGAGCCGGTTTCAGCTCTTCGAGGCGTTCTTCCGGCCATTCCCCGATGAACTTGGTCGTGATGTGCAGGTTGCCCGGCGGGCTCCATTTCAGCTTCGCCGTCGGGCGAAGCCTGCCGACCAGCGTTTCCAGATTACTTTTGACCGCCGTGGAGATGTCGATCGCGGTGAACAGGCGCATGGTTGGGAAAGGAAAGGCTGTGATAATCTCCTTCCCGTAGCCATTTTCGGACGAATACCCCCGCACTTGCAATGAGAAAAAGAGCCGAAATCCCATTTCGAGACATTGGAACCGCCGCTGGAATTCTCCCAAGATCCTTCTACAGCCGTCCGGCCGCCGAAGTGGCCCGCGACCTCCTCGGAAAGATCCTGGTCCACGGCCGGGCCGCGGGGCGTATCGTCGAGACGGAAGCCTACCTCGGCCTGGGCGATCGTGCCGCTCACGCCTCTCGCGGCATCACGCCTCGGACGAAGGTCCTGTTCGGACCGCCCGGGCACGCGTATGTCTACTTCATCTACGGGATGTATGAGTGCCTGAACCTCGTGGCGGAGCCGGAAGGCACGCCGGGCTGCGTGCTGATTCGCGCGCTGGAGCCGCTGGCCGGTCTTGCGGCCATGCGCCGCCGCCGCCCCCATGCCCGCACGAACGACGAGCTTGCTTCCGGGCCGGGGAAACTCACCCTTGCGATGGGCATCACGCGCCGTCACAACGGCGCTGACGTCACCTCCGGATCCCTCACAGTCCGCTCCTGGCCGGACGATTCCCGGTTCGAAATCGGCGTCAGCCCCCGTATCGGCATCCGGCACTGCCGCGACTGGCCGCTCCGCTTCTTCATTGCCGGAAACCCCTGCGTCAGCCGCCACCCTGTTGCCGGTCCTTCTGCTAGCTGATACTTTCGACTTATGCTCAAGCCGACCATCTTCCGGGAATACGATATCCGTGGTATCGCCGACACTGAGCTTCTTGATGACGGTATCGAGCAACTTGGCCGGGCGATCGGCAGCTATCTTCAGCGCCGGAGCGGAAAGAGCATCAACTTGGGACGCGATTGCCGCCTTAGCTCGACACGCCTCCGGAATGCCCTCGTGAAAGGGCTCGTAGCGAGCGGCTGCGACGTCACCGACATCGGCACGGTTCCCACGCCGCTGCTCTACTACTCGGTCTTTCACCTTAAGGCCACGGGGGCGGTGATGATCACGGGCAGCCACAATCCACCCGAGTTCAACGGCTTCAAGGTGATGGCCGGGCCCAGCACCATTTACGGCGCCCAGATCCAGGAGGTCCGCGAGATCCTCGAGAAGATGGATTTCATCGAAGGGCAGGGAAGCCTCCGGACGGAGGATGTCTCCGGATCGTACATCGACCAGGTCGCGGCCAACATCCGGCTCAGCCGCCGCGTGACAGTGGTCTTTGACGCCGGCAACGGCACTGCCGGTCCCATCATGCGCCGGCTCCTTGACAGACTCAATTGCGATCCCGTCGAGCTGTTTTTCGACATGGACGGCAAGTTCCCGAATCACCACCCTGATCCGACCGTCGAGAAGAATCTCGCCCATCTCAAGGCCACCGTCGCCGCGCAGAAGGCCGAGTTGGGCATCGCCTTCGATGGCGACGCCGACCGAATCGGCGCCATTGACGAGCTTGGCAACGTCATTTGGGGCGACCAGCTCATGCTGATTTACGCCCGCGAGATCCTTACTCGCAAGCCCGGGTCCACATTCATCGGCGAGGTGAAATGCTCGCAAGTGATGTACGACGAGCTGAAGCGGCTCGGCGGCAACCCGATTATGTGGCGCACCGGCCACTCGCTCATCAAGGCCAAGATGAAGGAGGCTCACGCCGAGCTGGCGGGCGAGATGAGCGGCCACATCTTTTTCGCCGACCGCTACTACGGCTTTGATGACGCCCTCTACGCCGCGTGCCGCCTGCTCGAGATCGTGGCCGACTCCGGCAAGCCGCTTTCGCACCAACTGGCTGGACTGCCGAAGATGGTCTCCACTCCTGAGATTCGCGTCGACTGCCCCGATGAGCTAAAGTTCGGCGTGGTCAATCGGGTCACGGAACACTTCAAGAAGGTTCGCGATGTCGTGGATGTCGATGGTGTCCGCGTCCTCTTCGAACAGGGCTGGGGCCTCGTGCGGGCATCCAATACCCAGCCGGTTCTCGTCTTGCGATTCGAGGCTGCCAACGGCGCGTTGCTCGCACAGTACCAGCGCGAGGTCGAAACGGTCCTTGATGAAGCGAAGGCGGCCTCAGGGGTGTGACGGGCACCCGCGTAACGCGCCTCTTCACACCGTCACGCCGCGCACCATCAACGCCACAATGTTCCACACGACCAGCAGAGCGTACATCCCGTTCGCCCACGCCAGAACCCGCTGCCGTCTCAGCCGCCAACAATAGACAGCCAGCATCAGTGCGAGCGCCTTTGCCGCTACCAAGCCCGCCAGCGGAGAACCCGCCGCCCCCATCAGCATCCGGATCAGCGGATTCCCCTCCTGTACTCCATGCAGAAGAAACGCCAGCGTTGTCAGGATGTCCAGCACTTGCAGGTACGAAAACTGGATCAGGAGGGTCGCCACAAATCCGCCTTGCTAAGGAAAATTACCGAGCATCCCGCCGGCAATTCCCAGCTTAGGTAAGGCGATCCAGACTGTAAATACCGGAACGTAACACCGCACACCTTAGTACAGGTGTACTAAGGTGCGCCTCTCCGCCGATCCTGGACATGGGATCCATTGTGACTTTCACCGAAAATTCTCCACCAGCATCAGGTCGCTGCCGCCTTCGTCGACCTGCGTGTAGAGAATCGTCCGGCCGTCGGGAGAAACCGCGAAGAAGGCACCGAGCGGTCGCTCGATGGTCAGGATCTTCCGGGTCTTACCTGTGGCGAATTCGTAGATTGAAAGGTCACTGTGCCTTTTCTTGTCCGGGACGGTGAAGAAGTAGATTCCCTCTTTGCCAATGGTCCACAGGGCCAAGGGATGCACCGCATCGAGAACCTTGGTTCCCTCACCCCCTTCGGCGGGCACTCGCCAGACGCTCTGCGGGAACGGCCATCCCTTGCTGTAGTAGACGAACTTACCGTCGGGAGATTCGTGTGGCAGGTCCGCTCCAGAATCCCGGCTAACCTGCACCGCCTCTCCCCCGCCGGCAGGCATCTTCCAAATCTCTTGCGAACCGCCGCGGTCCGACGTGAAGTAGAGCCATTGGCCATCACGCGACCAATACGGCCACTTGTCTGCGCCCGGGTCGGCTGTCACACGCCGTGGCATGCCGCCGGCTGCACTGACGACATAGACGTCTTGATTTCCCCCCGGTTCCCAGGAGAAGGCCAGCTTCTGGCCGTCCGGCGACCAACTTGGTCCCTGGATCGCTGGTCCTCCAAGGGAAGTCAGTTGCACTGCATCGGATCCGTCGGCGTCGCACACCCAGATTTCTCGGCCACCCGACCGGCTCGACACAAAGGCGATTCTCTTGCCGTCTGGTGAATAGGCCGGACCCGCTTCCCACCACGTGGAGGAGATGAACGGGACGGGTGCGCCCGGCTTGTGATTTGCTCCCCGTAAATCGATCCGCCAGATGTTGGTGTCGAACCTTCCCACCAAATACGCCAGACGGTTCCCCTTCCGCGAAACCGCCGGCGCGAAGGCATTGTCCGGCGCGAAAGGAAGCCTACGGGGCGTGCCTGGGCTGGCCGCCGCCAGCCGCCACAGACCTGCACTGGAAGCAAACACGATCTCTTTTCCATCCGGTGTCCAGGCCGGGCTGAAGCTGTCCGGATGGTTCAGTCGAGCTCTCTGCGGTTCTCCCAGAGGCTGGTACCCCTCCCCAAGACGGAGCAGGTATAACTGCGATTTTGGACCTACATAGAACAGCCGGGCAAAGGCCAGGGTGTGACCGTCCGGCGAGAAGGCAGGAGCAGTGTCGGTTGACGGCTCGGCGGGAGGGCTGGTCAGCTTACGCTTCTCTCCGGTCTCGACGGAGAACAGGTACAAAGCCAACTGTCCCGCTTCGGGCAGAGGACAGGCGAGCCATTTCGAGTCCGGGGTCCAGGCTAGGTACGGCCCGCCCGAAAGGGCGTTCGTCGATCCGGAGAAATCCAACTCCGCCAACACCCGTTCGCGCCCCCCTCGCTGCGGGATGAGGACCAATGAGAAGCTGCTCGCATCCGGCGAGAGCCCCTGGAGGAAGGCGATGGTCTGCCCGTCGGGAGACCACGCGGGGCTGAACTCCTGCGCTGGCGTATCCGTCAGTGGGGAGGGTGGCTCCACGCCGATTTGCTTGACGTAGATGTCGCAGTTCTTCCCGCTCCAGAAACCCTCGGGACACCGTTGAAAGGCTACCTGCGTGCCATCGGGAGAAAAACTGGGATACCCCTCTTCTCCTGGGTAGCTGGTCAGTGGCACTGGAACGAGCACCGCTTCCGATGACCTGGGGGGAGAACGCAAGAACCAAACGAGGATAAGAGAGACCGCGAAGA
>DATIFQ010000215.1:0-5639 GCA_035455185.1 Bryobacteraceae bacterium
CTCGGCAGCGGTTGCTTTTCCCCGCCCGTCCAGCGGTAAATTTGTTCGATCCAATCAACTGGGCCGGTCTTCAGTGCCAAACAACCTTTGCTGTTGCTCATCTTGTCCTCCTCGCAGCCTTAGCGGGGTGCAGGCTGGATGGCCAACTCGGGCCCCCGCGCATCTTGATTCCCGGCGACGCGAAGCTTGTGAGTCACGGCCTCCCCCGCTATCGCCGTCAGGGCTTGAAGAACACGTGGTTGACTTGCTCCTCTGAGCACCTTTGATCCACACAGAGCTTGAACCACAGCCTACCCTTGCCGTCGACGTAAACTCCGGATGGCACTCGCACATTCACCTGAAGCAGCCCGGCGACCGACTCGGGCGCCCCTCCGGCGTATAGAACCTCGCCCTTGACATACACATCGTGGCAATCGTACTCGTTAAGGACTTGGCAAAAAGGAGTGAGAAACGATACTGAGACCGGCAGATTCGGCTTCGGCAGCACCGAACCGAGAATCAAGCCATCCTCGACGACCGGCTTTGTCAGCCCTTCGCCGGTGGCGTACAGAACAATGGCGGAGCCTCTTCGTGCCGGCTTCGAATCCGAATTAATCCTCCCATCTTCGTTCAGGGCTGCGGCAGGTCCGCTACCGGACCGGTCCCAGGTGAAAACGCCCGGACGCGAAGCTGCCACCGGCATCGTCACTTTATTCGAGCGCACCCCCTGGTATTCGACCTCAACGTCCGCCGTGAGTTTCTCGGCCACCGCGTACGGAACGACGGCGCTGATCTGGTCGGCCGACACGAAGAGGAGCGGCGCTGCAATGCCGTTGAACTGGAGGCGGGTGCCGGCCAGCTCGGTTGCGAGCCGGCGGCCTTCCGTAAGGCGAAGCGGCGTCGCCTGCGGTGGCCCGATCCGACGTCCGAAAACCGTCACGATCTCACCGGGGGAAATTCGGCCACCCCGGTAGCTGGCGGCGTTGACGACGCAGCCCGGCGAGATCCAGGGCCCCGATTCGCCGATCACCGGCTGCATTTTCTCGAGCTTGGCCAGCAGGCCTTTTCCGCGTGAACCGACAGCGACATAGAGACCCGTGGCGTGCGCGGCCACACCGTTCGCCCAACCGGAGTCCGACGAGCCCGAAAACTGGCGGGTCCAAAGCGACGCGCCATTGGCGTCATATTTGCGTACAAAGGCGTCTTGGGAACCGGACCTGCACTGTTCGGGGAGGGCGACGTTTGTCCTTCCCACTACGTAGGCGCCAGTCGCATCCGCCGCCACGCCGCTCGCCGCAGTGAAGCCCGCGTTTGACGAGTCAAACTGGCGGATCCAAAGTTCGTTTCCTCCCGAGTCATACTTGCCCAGGAGAATGCGTCCCGTAGCGGTGTGGCCGACCAAGTAAATGCCCGTCGCTTCCACCGCCACGGCGACTGCCCAGGAGCCTTCTTGCCCAAACGGACGGGTCCACAGTTCCGCGCCGTCCCGAGTGTACTTTCGCACGAAGTTGTCTTCGCCCGGGTCGGGATGGTAGGCGACCACGTAGACGCCGGAAGCGTCCACGGCCATGCCGGTAGGCCAGGAGCCTTCTTTCCCAAGCGGACGGCTCCACAGTTCCACGCCGTTGCTGGTGTACTTCCGCACGAAGTTGGTGCCCGAGCCGGGAGTGTAGACGCCCACGTAGACGCCTGTGACATCGGCTGCCACGGCCTTCGGCCAGGCGTCGATCTGTTGGGTCCACAGTTGGTTACCTCTTGTATCGTACTTGCGAAGCAAGCCAGCATCGCCAACGACGTACACCCCGCCGGCTTCTGCCACGATTCCCGCGGAGTTAGGCCAGGATCGGTTCCACAGGTTGTTGCCGTTGACGTTGAACTTGCGCACGAAACCGCCGCCCACCACGTACACGCCACTGGCATCCACCGCCACACCCCGAGGCTCGTCATTGAAGACTTCCCGCAGGAAGGATATCTCCTGTCCTCGGGCAGCGCGGACGGTGACCGACGACCCGAGAACAATCAGGATGAGAAAAGCGCCGAGGCGTTTCCTCGGCGACGGCGGCTTTTCCCCTCCCGTCCGGCGGGAGGTTTGCTCGATCCAATCAACTGGCCTTGTCTTCACTGCCAAACAACCTTTGCTGTTGCTCATCGCGTCCTCCTCGTAGACTTAATGGGGCGCGGGCTGGGTAACCAACTCGGGTAGCCCGTGCATCTTGATGAAAATGCCCGTCAAACCCCCGTCGCCGCATACCACAACCGTCGCCTGAGATTAGTGGACCGATTAGTGCCGCCACCAGCAGTGTTAGGCTCCTGCCTGGAGAATACCCCCACTTGCTCACCGACCCACTACACAAACGCGTAGTCTTTTCTCGTATACTCCTGGGAAGAGGCGGAAGGCGATGCGTCATCCGTCTGGGTCGAGATTAGCGGTTCTACTGTGGGGTGCCCTCGTCGCGTGCGGCATCGCTCGGGCGGAGAAACTACCCTTTCGGCATTTCACGACGCAAGAAGGCTTGGCCGGTAACATCGTGCACAGTATTGTGCGCGACTCACGGGGCCTGCTCTGGTTCTGCACCAATGACGGCCTGTCGCGGTTCGACGGTCACAATTTTGTGACGTTCGGCTCGGAGCACGGGCTGGGCGACCAGGAAGTTTTCGATTTTCTCGAAACCTCGAATGGAGTTTACTGGGTCGCCACCGCGCGCGGGGTCTCACGAATGAATCCGCGCACGACATCCGGCGCCGCCGTCTCGTTCAAGAACTTCCTTCCGGGAGAGGACAGACCGTCTCAATGGACGCTCAGACTGCTCGTGGCTCATGACGGACGCATCTGGATTGCTACTAATAGCGGCCTCTACCGAATGAGTGTCGAGGCAGGGCAGGGTCCAGTCTTTCAACACGTTCCATTGCCATCGCCGATGGAACCAGAATCCTCGCACCGCGTCCTTGCGCTGGTCGAAGACGGCTTCGGACAGATCTGGGCGGGCGGCGACAGCGGCCTCTTTCGAGTCGTTGATGGGGAGAGTGTCGAGCGGTATTCCATCGCGGACGGCCTTCCCGGCAACACAGTTCTTTCGTTGGCGCTCGATAGTAGCGGAGCTTTGTGGGTAGGAGTTCACGGAGGTTTTTGTCGCTTGACGCCGCGGAAGCTCGGGCACGCCGTCGTGGACCGTGTACACAAACTCAGCGCGGGTAAGCCGGACGACTGGGTGGCAGCCATGCATGCAACAAGTGAATGGTTGTGGGTCGGAACGGTTGACGGTCTGCTTCGTTTGCCGGTGGCAGCCGACCGCGACTTGCAGTTGTTCGGGCTAGCAAATGGGCTCGTCCATCGCAGCATTGAAAGTCTGGCGGAAGACCAGCAAGGCAGCCTATGGATCGGAAGCATGGATAGCGGAGCCTCGCGGCTCTCGACAGAGGGCTTCACCACTTATGGTACTGACGATGGCCTCGCTTCCGTCGAGATCGCCGGCATTATGGAAACCAGAGCCGGGGAGCTCGTCGCGATCTCTAAGGGCCTATACCAGTTTTCTCTGAATTGGTTCGACGGCAAGCGCTTCTTGGCGATCCGGCCACGGTTCCCGCCGAGTGTGACGGGGTTTGGCTGGGGCTGGGCGCAGGTGGCCGTGCAGGGCCCTTCGGGCGAGTGGTGGATCGCAACCCGCGAGGGGGTGGTAGGCTACCCGTACGCATCTGCCGGTCAACTCGCTTTCTCAGAGCCCCGCGCTTTCCTCCGAACGTCCCGAGAACTCCCACCGGGCAACGTCTTTAGGGTGTTCGCAGATAGCCGGGGCGACCTTTGGATCAGCACGTCAGACGACCGCTCGCACGGACTCGCGCGATTGGAGCGCCGAACCGGACGCATCCAACATTTCCGTCAGGAAGACGGCCTGCCCGGTCCGGCCGGAGACGACCGCAGTCTGGCTTCCGCCTTCGCCGAAGATGCCTCCGGAACAGTTTGGATCGGATTTCACCGAGGCGGGCTCTTCCGGATACGTGACGGCCGGCTGCTTCCCGTCCGCCCGCATCAGGATGCTGAAATCGAAGGCGTGCGCTGGATCCACCGCGATGCCGTCGGGCGTCTTTGGGTCGCTGGCCGCAAGGGTCTTCTACGCGTAGACGAGCCCACCGCTGAGCGGCCCGTGTTTCGCCATTATGGGGTAGCGCAAGGGCTCAGAAGCAGTTTCGTTCTGTCCATAGCTGAAGATCATCTGGGTCGAATCTATCTTGGGTCAGGCCATGGCGTAAGCCGCCTCGATCCGGCTACGGGAAGTGTTCACCATTACGGATCCGCCGATGGCTTGGTGGGTGGTGAGATCCGTGTGGCCTATCGCGACAGGCGGGGATATCTTTGGTTCGCCAGCACCGAGGGCCTCAGCCGGTACGATCCGAGACAGGAACAGCACCCTCCGGCTCCAAACGTGTAGATCTCGCGGCTTCGCATTGGAAGCTATGAACAGGAGCTGGCGCCCGCTGGTGAGCCACGGGTTTCAGTCGCACCGCTAAGCTGGAAGGACAACTCCTTGCATGTGGAGTTCTTGGGAGTGGGAGAAAGGTTGCGCTATCAGTATCAATTGGAGAATGTTGACAAGAGCTGGTCTGAGGCTAAGGAGTGGCGGCACGTTGACTATCCCGGCCTGGGAGCTGGCAGCTATCGCTTCCTGGTGCGCGCGGTGAACGTTGAGGGAACCTGGAGCCTGCACCCCGCAGCCGTTCACTTTCAAATCGAGCCGCCGTTTTGGGCAAGCTGGTGGTTTCGGTTGGGAGTCGCTGCCATCACCCTTGCAGCCGTGATTTTCCTCCATCGAGTTCAAGTCGCCAAGGCGGTGGCGGTAGAGCGGATTCGACACCGAATTGCGAAGGATCTTCATGATGATGTAGGCGCAAGCCTCTGCAATGCCGCGCTGCTGAGTGACCTCATGAACCGGGAAGAGCAAGTCCAGAGCGCCATGGGCCGTGAGCGCCTTGGCAAGATTGGCTCCATCTGTCGTGAGGCGTTGGAGTCAATGAGCAATATTGTCTGGGCGATCGATCCGCAAAAGGACAAGGTGAGCGACATGATGGAGCGCATGCGCAGCTTTGGCGAGGAAACACTGGGACCCCAAGGGCTGGAGCTTACTTTCTCAGGCGACAGCGCTTCGGACATCGTGCTCCATCCCAATGTTCGGCATCAAATGTTTCTGATTTTCAAGGAAGCCATTCACAATGTCGTGCGGCACTCAAGTGCAACCGGCGTTCGTGTTGAGCTGTCCACCAAGGCTCATAGATTGACATTGCGAATAGCCGACAACGGCCGCGGTTTGCCGCCTGGCCAGGGTGATTACGGGCATGGACTTCGCAACATGCGTGAACGGATCACATCCCTCGGGGGCACCATGCGAGTAGACACTGGCTCGAACGAACGGGGCACAATGTTGGAATTTACAGTTCCCCTCACGAAGGTCCGACGCTAACGAACTCCCTCGTCATCGAACAAGTCCATCTTTGAGTGCCTTGACTACGGCCTCCGATTTCGAATGCACGTGAAGCTTGTCGTAGATCCGCCGCAGGTGGAACGACACTGTATGGACGGTGACGCCAAGTCCGACCGCCGCAGTCCGGTAACTATGCCCTTCCACTAGCAACCGGAGCAGTCGCAACTCGTGGGACGTCAGGTTGTG
>DATIFQ010000216.1:0-6167 GCA_035455185.1 Bryobacteraceae bacterium
ACCGTTGTTGAGGAGGTGTTTCTCAAGAATTCGGAGCATCCCGGCGCACTGCATTACCTGATCCATTCGTATGACGATCCGATTCACGCGCCCTTGGGATTGAGGTCGGCGCGCATCTATGCCCGAGTCGCACCGCAAGCCGCTCATGCGCTGCACATGCCCTCCCACATCTTCGTGGCGATGGGAATGTGGGATGAGGTAATTGCGTCGAACGAAGACTCATGGGCCGCCTCCGAGGCCCGAGTGAAGCGAAAGAACCTGCCTCTCGAGGACCGGGGATACCATTCGCTCTGGTGGCTTCAATACGGCTACCTTCAGCAAGGCAGATTCGAAGATGCGCGACGTGCGCTCGGAATCGTGGAGCAAGACGCGAAAGCGAGCCCTTCCCCGCTGATCCGGTTTCATCTGGTGCAAATGTGCGCCGTCTACTCGATAGAAACCGGACGTCCCTGCGAGTTGCCCAGCGGGATCACCACCTCCGGCCTGGATCTACCGGCTGTGGCCGCGAATCTGCTCGCGACGGGAATGGCGAATCTCAACCGTGGGCAGCGGGCCGGCGCGGAAAGCTCACTCTCCGAACTGCGAAAGCTCAAGGGGGCGCTACATCCAGGATCCTCGGAAACTCAGATGTCGCATCACGATCACATCTACCCCGGAGACGTTCAAGCCGTCGAGATCATGAAGAAGGAACTCGAAGCGCTGCTCCTCACGGCGGACGGGAGGAGCAAGGATGCGGTCCAACTGATGGTGGAGGCTACAGCGCTGGAGGACAAGATGAGCTTCGAGTTCGGCCCGCCTGTTCCTCCGAAGCCTTCCCACGAGTTGTTCGGCGAAATCCTCCTTCAGTTGGAACGGCCGGATGCAGCCCGTGCCCAATTCGAAATGGCCCTGATCCGGGCCCCGGGAAGGGCACTTTCTCTGCTCGGCCTGGCTCGCGCCCATGCTCAGATGGGTGAAAAGGCCAAAGCTCGCGAAACTTACACCGAACTGCGAAGAATGTGGCGCCGCGCGGACAAGGAGATTCAAAAAGCGCTCGACGATACCTTGGCGAAGATGTGAGGGCGGTTCTTCTGCTTCCTCACCCTGCAGTTGTTCGCCCGCGGCGAATGTCAGAAGCTCAGCCGGAGTCCGAGGCTGAACTGGCGCTCCTCCGACGCGCTTGTGATCTCGCCAAAGCCGTTGAGGTTCCGAATGGAGCTGTCCTGATTAAACTGCAAGTTGCTGACGTTATTGCCGGGATTGCCGAACTTCGGCGTGTTGGTGAAGTTGAAGGACTCCAGACGAAATTGCAGATTCATTTTTTCGGTCAACTGGAATTGGCGGAAGATCCCGAGATCCCAATTCACCCTCCCCGGACCGTAGAGTGAGTTGAAGCCCGCCGTGCCGAACCGAGGCTCGCTCACCGCGGCGTACGCGGTCGGGTCGAAATAGGGCTGGCCACGGCCAACTCCGCCAAGGATCTGGACTTCCGGCTTCACCTGGTCGGCCCGCTGTGTGCTGAAGGGGGCGTTCAGGGAAGAGCCGGAGGCCGTAATCGAGAATGGCCGCCCGCTCATCACACTGATGATGCTGTTGATCTGCCAACCGCTAACTATTGCCGAAAGAGCCCCGCGATCGTTCAGCCAGCGGCGGCTCTTTCCGAACGGGAGATCCGCGATGTTGGTGATTTGCAGGTTGTGTCGCCGGTCAAAACCGTTCACGGAACGGTTGAGGCCATAGTACTCGGGAATGGGAATCGCCAACGTGCTGTCGCTGGTATCCAACCCGGAATTGCTGATCGATTTGCCGAGAGTGTAGGCGGCGTAGAAAGAGTATCCGCCGGCGAAGCGCCGCTGGAGAGTCGCCTGAAAGGAATCGTAGTGGCTCCCGCCGACAGGCGTCACTTGACGCGTGTTCGCAGTGCGGCCGAACTTCTTGTTCAATTGCTGGCCCGCGGTTCCCCCGCCGATGGGGGCCCAGTTGAGTTCCATGTAACTCAACTGGCGAATCTGGCGGGTGGCGACGTAACCCGCCTCGCCCACAAAGCCCCACATAAGTCTCTTCTGTAACATCAAGTTCCACGACTGGACATAGCCGCGCTGATCTTTCAGGGGAAGGGTTTGCGCGGAAACATTCGAGGGGATGGGGATGATGCCGTCATCCAAGCTTGGCGGCACGATGGGCGGAATTCCGTTCTGCAGCTGCCCAGAAGAAGACAGGCTGTTTGCGGACGGGACAACCAGTTCAATCAGAATGGGGTGATTCGTTCTCAGAGGCCGGGACAACGAGTACGGGTCATAGCTGATTCCGTACCCGGCGCGCACCACGAAAGTGTCGGTGGCGCGATAGGCGAGCCCGAAGCGCGGCGCAAACAGTTTCTTGCTCACTTCAACTCCGAGGTTCCTGGGCACGTCACCGACTCCGCCGATGTACATCATGTTGTCGTCCGGGTTATAGCGCTCGAACCCGCGGTCCGCCCGGGTCGGCATCGGGAAGTATTCCCACCGCACACCGTACGAGAGCGTCAGTTTCTGGTTGACCTGCCAGCGGTCCCGAAGATAGAGACTGTAACGCCAAACACGAGTTGAGTAAGGGAAGACAGCCAGCAAATTCTTGCCGTGCGAATTCGGCAACCCAAGCAGAAAAGAGGCGAATGCATTCGCCTGCGTGATGACGGGGCTCACCCTGCTGCAACCGCCCGTCGCGCTGACCGTGAGGCACGCGCTGGTCGGACCGGTACCGAAGTTGAACCGCCCGCGAGCGCCCATCGAGGCTCCTCCTTGAAACTCGGGCTGCTTGTGATTCATCTGCTCGCTGTTGACGTCAACCCCCCAGCGGATTTCGTGGCTCTGGCGGGTCTTCGTGAAATTGGACCGGAAGGAGTACTGGTTGTCGTTCCGATAGTAAGGAGTCCAGGGCTCTTCGGTTCCGAACACCGCGTAACCGCTCACGTTGAACTGCGGCCAGCCGCTTTGGAATCTCTCCGGACCGTTCGTGCCCGGGATTCCGAGTTCCTCCGAACCATAGTTTGTGCCGATGCCGGGCTGTTCCACGTTCGTGTTCTGGCGGGTCCACCCGAAGAAACCGTCCACCAGCAAGGTCGGGCTGAAGATGTAGGTCGCCCCGGCGCTGATCCGATTGTTGTACCCCCATGACTCGCCGGCATTTCCTCCGCCCACGCGCGGCCCGTCGATGAACCCCTCCCCGTAGGCGGTCGGATTGATCGCCCGGTAATGGAAATAGCTCCAGCCGATGAACGTGTTGAGATTGTCGCTCGCCTGCCAGTTCACCTTGTTGTCCGTGGACCAGCGGTTGCCTTTAAAAGGGTTGGAGGCAAAATAGTTGTTGCTGTCCGTGTCCAGCAGTCCGGGAAGGTTGCCAAGTGGGACCAGATCGATCACTTTCCGGGAGATGGGGTCGATTCGATCCTCGGGAATCCTGTTACCGTCGAAGGGAGTTCGTCCGGAGCCGTTGGGATTACCGGTCAACGGGTCATAGATCACAGTGTTGAAACCGGAAAAATCGCCGCTTCGGACGGCCGGTGAGGGCAGAGAGAAAGTGGCGCTCGCGTTCTCCCGTTCGGCCCTGCCTTCAAGGGCAGTAAAGAAGAACAACTTGTCTCGCTTAATCGGACCGCCCAGCGTTCCGCCAAACTGGTTTGTAATGTACTTGCCCTTTTCCTGTCCGGCCGGGCGAAAGTAGTCGCGCGCTTTCAGATGCTGGTTGCTATGGTACTCGTAAGCGGTCCCGTGAAACTGATTGCCCCCGCTCTTTGTCTGAACGTTGATCACCGCGCCACCAGCCAGTCCCTGCTCGGCGTCGAAACTGTTGGTGGTCACGTTGACATCCTCGATCGCTTCGAGATTGGGGATGATTACGCTCGACCCGACGTTCCAGATGTGAGCGTTCGATGCCCCGTCGACGTTCGTGACAGTGGTGGACCGGGTGGTACCGTTCACGTTGAACGCCCTGGAGCGCGAGGGATTGCAGCCGGCGAGACGGCCTTCGCGCACGGAACCGGCCAACTCGAAACCCGGGATAACGACGAGCAGGTTCTGGTAATTCCGGCCTAACGGCGCCGGGAGATCTTCAAATTGCTTGCGCGAGATTTCGTGCCTGACATCGGCGCGCTCGGTCTGAAGCGGAGCGACTTCGGCGCCAGCGGTCACGGTCACTTCCGAGGCGACACCAGAGACCTTGAGCACAGCGTCAACGCGGACGGCACTATTTACCGCCACTGGCACGTCGGCTCTCACAAAGTCAGCGAACCCCGGCATCGTCACTCTGACCGAGTAAGTTCCCGACGGGACGTTTGGGAAACTGTATAGACCGAGTTCGTTGGTCAAAGCCTTTCGAGTCAGGTTCGTCTCTCGGTTGGCGATGGTCACTTCGGCGCCGCGAATCGCCCCTTGGGACTCATCGGTGACGTTGCCTACCAGCGATCCGTAGAGAACCTGCGCCTCAGCAGGCGCAGCCAAGACAGTCAGCGTGGCCAGTGAAACGAACAGCGCATTCGGAAGGAAGGAAGGCTTCCTCCCGTTGACCCCCTGAGCCATACCGCACCCCCTCAATTCAGAAGTCCCTCTATTACCCAGATGTTCCAGACACCTCAACCGTCGGCATTCACCCTATTCCCAGTGCACATTTGGGCGATTGAGGTTAAGGATGGTTTATCATGAGAACTCTGATTCTGTCAAGGTTTTTCTTTGGCTGACCGACGGACCCTAATCTGCCCATAGTGTTACGCACGAGCTGAGCTGAAGGCGCTTGGCTGAAAGAGCATATCGTGAATAGGCGCGGGGGAATGATTCGCCGATGGCTCGCGGCAGCCGCGTTGCCGGCTGCGTGCTTGGCGGGAATTGCGTCGGCCGAGCCGCAACACGCCGGATGGAATGATCCTCAAGCTGGACCAGGCGGTGAAGGAGCGGCACCGATTCAGTTTGGAGCTGGCAAGTTCCAACGGATTCGCCGGCCCGGCCCGAATCTTTTCCACAGCTGGGGATTCGGCGGCGCCGGTGAGGCATATCGAGGACCGGAGGGCGGTTCTGGAGCACATCTTCACTCTATCGCCGAATACCGTGAACACGGCCAACTTCACTGTGACGCGGGACGTCGTGCGATCCGGCGAGAAGGAGGACAGGCTGGGTTACCCGGATCGGATCGGGCTGAAGGGCGCCAGCGCTCCGTTTTTTCCGGTAATTTCCTTTCAGCCGTATGTCTCGATGGGCCGGCTGTATCCCGCGAATACGAGCGCGAGCAACATCTATACGTGGACCGATGCGTTATCCGTACGCCGTGGCAAACACACTATCAAGCTGTCCGCGGAGTACACGGGCAGGCAACTCAATATTTACAACCCGCAGTACCCGTCGAGCCTGTTGAGATTCAGCGCCGGCCTTACGAGTTTGCCGGGGATCGTCAACACCGGGACTGGGACTTTGCCACCTGCGAGTCCGAGGCCGTCCGAGCCATCCTTCTGAGCCCGAGCGACGCGGGCGCCCATGTGCTGTACGGAGTGTTCCTCGCGGCGGCGCGCGAGGAGTACGCCAAGGCCGCCGCCGAGGCGAAGCTGGCTCTGGATCTGGCACCGCTATCGCAGTACGTGAATACCAGCGCGGCGTGGGTTCACGTGTTCGTGGACAACCATGCGGAAGCCATCGAACAGGCGCGAGGGGCGCTAGAACTTTTCCCGGAGTCGCTACAGGGCTACTACACTCTGGGACTGGCCGTCCTGGGTAGAGGCGGATACGAAGAAGCGATCTCCGTCTTCGAAAAGGCTGCCGCGATTTCTCCGGACGCGATCTCGATATCGTATCTGGGACATGCCCAAGCGAGGGCCGGCCACGTGGACGCCGCGATTCGGCTCACCGGCGAGTTGCTGGCGAGGAGCGAACGGGAGCACATCCCGCCCCGAACCCTTGCGATTCTGTACACGGGACTTGGAGATTTCGACCGGGCCTTCGAGTGGCTGGAGAGAGCCTTTCGGGCGCGCGATTCCGGGCTGTTGTGGCTTCGCGTCCTCCCCTTGTACGATTCGCTGCGGTCCGACCCCCGTTTCGAGGGGATTCTGCGCAGGGTCGGGCTTCTGAGTGGCGACTCCGGCCAGGCGGCCTGAGAGGCCGCCGCAGGCCGGGGTCCTGCCCCACACTGAGGCGGCCACGGAACCGGAAGCGGGTTCGGAAGCCCCG
>DATIFQ010000217.1:0-3069 GCA_035455185.1 Bryobacteraceae bacterium
AGCAGAGATGTGGGGTAACAACGTACCCGCTTTGATTCTGGAAGGCGGCCTAGGATCGGTCTTCGCCGTCCTTCTCGTGTATCTCGTCAAGAAACTTGGGATCGGAGACGTGCTGCTTTGGGCTCTGGTCTGGTGCACGCGCGTGTTTGCGTCGCTAAACGGATTGCGCCGGCTTCCGGAAGCGTCCCCCGAACTTCCCACCTATCTCGGACTTCAGGCGTGCTCTGCAATCGCTCTGATTGTGGTTCTCCTCCGGTCCGAATTCCGAATCTTCCACGAGGCGATTGTCAGGGCGTTCACAATCCAGCTTCTTTGGCGAGGAAAGTGATCCATGGGCATACCGCGCAAAAGATTAGCCGAACCCGAGCGCAGGACACGGATTGTCAGCTTTCGGCTTTCCGGTGATGAGTACACGAGGCTCCAGCAGATCTCGGAGAGCCATGGCTCACGAAGTATTTCCGAGTTCTTCCGCCAGCTCATCGAGAGAGGCGTGCCGGCAGACCCGCAGAAAGCCTTTGACCGACGGCTGCGCGAATTTTGCGAGGAACTGGACCGTCTCAATTCGGAAGTGCAGCGAATCGCCCACCTTGTCGAGCGAGGCTGAGAACAAATCCATGGCACGCGACATGACACGATATTTCATAGGGTCACTCCTCCTGGCGGCCGGCTGTCTCTCCGCGGAGCAGCCGGCCGCCCAGCAGCCGGATAACTCACCGGCAGGGCAAAATCCAATTCACTCCTCCTACGTCCTGGGTCCGGATGACCAGCTTTCCATCCGGGCCCTCGACGCCCCGGAGATCACCGACAAGCCACTGAGAATCAGTACCAGCGGCCAGATCAGCCTTCCGATGGTGGGGCGTTTGCGCGCCGCCGGACTGACGGTGGACGAACTCGAGAGACAGTTGTCGGACCGGCTGCGGGTCTACGTACGTGATCCGCAAGTCGCGATCTCGGTGACTGAGTTTCGCAGCCAGCCGGTCTCGGTGATCGGCGCCGTCAACCAGCCCGGCATCCACCAGCTTCAGGGAACGAAGAGACTCATCGAGGTCCTCTCGCTGGCAGGCGGGCTCCGCAACGACGCCGGAAACACGGTTACCATTACGCGGCGCAAGGAGTGGGGCGAGATACCACTGCCCAACGTCAAGCCGGATGCCAGCGGGGAGTTTACGATCGCCGACGTAAGCGTCAAGTCGATCATGGCGGCCGAGAATCCAAAGGCCAACATCAGCATCCTCCCCAATGACGTGATTACCGTGCCGAAGGCCGATCTGGTCTACGTGATCGGATCGGTGCGCCGCTCCGGCGGCTTCGTGCTCGGCGAACGGGAGACGATCTCGGTGTTGCAGGCGCTGTCGCTCGCCGAGGGACTCGATCGCACGTCCGCTCCTCGAAACGCCAAGATTCTCCGGCTGTCCGGCAACGACAACAAGGACCGCTCCGAGATCGCCGTCGACGTCAAGAAGATCCTCGAGGGAAAGACAGGCGACGTCTGGATGCAGGCGAACGACGTGCTGTTCATCCCCGGAAGCGCGGCGAAATCGGCGACCTTGCGCGGCATTGAGGCCGCCATCCAGGTTGGGACCGGAGTCGCAATCTGGCGGCGATAAGGATCACGGCGCGTCTCAACTCCAACCGACAAACGAGAGCGAGCAAAGATGAAACAAATCCCTTCGCTACCCCCCGGCCGTGAGCCCGTCGAAATCACGCCGAGCAACGGTCATGGCCAGCCATCCAAGTTCGGCTACATCGAGGCGCAAGGATACACCTACGCCCAAGGTTATCCCGCCGAAGAGGCTGATGCGCCCGGTCTTGTCGAGTACTCGCGGATTCTCCGCCGACGCAAGGGCACGCTCATCCTCGTCTCGTTCCTCGGGCTGTCGGCCGCGGTGCTGATCACCGTGCCGCAGACCCCGATCTTTCAGTCGCGCACGGCCATCGAGATCCAGGACATCAACGACGACTTTCTTAACATCAAGCAGGTCACGCCGGTGCAGGACGCGCCATCAACGGGCCACCTCACGGACATTCAGACCCAGGTCAAGATCATCCAGAGCGAAACGCTGCGCGAGAGATCGGCGAACCTTCTCAAGAAGAAGCAGCCGGCGAGCTTCAACGCCCGGAGGGGCCGGTTCGCCGCGTGGAGGGAACTGCTCCGCCTGCCGAAGTCGAGCCCGATGACGCCTTACGAGCTCGAGGTGGAAAACATCAGGAAAGAGGTTCAGGTAAAGCCCTCCGGACAGACAAGGATTGTCGAGGTTCTGTGCGACTCCACCGACCGGAATCTGGCGGCGGCCTTCTGCAACACGATGGTAAGCGAGTACATCGACCAGAACATGGAGGCGCGCTGGACGATGAGCGAGAGGACCGGCGAGTGGCTTTCGCGCCAGCTCGCGGAGATGAGGGTCAGGCTGGAGCGCTCCGAGGACGGCTTACAGAATTACGCCCGCCAGTCGGGCCTGTTGTTCACCTCCGAGAAAGAGAACGTATCCGACGAGAAACTTCGCCAGTTGCAGGCGGCGCTCTCGGCCGCGCAGGCCGACCGGGTGGCCAAGCAGTCGAGGTACGAGATCATGCGGACGGTCTCCGCCGACACGCTGTCGGACGCCGTGCCGGACGGCTCGCTCAACTTCCTGGTGACGAGGCTCGCCGACTTGAGGCGCCAGGAAGCGGAGCTGACGACCACCTTCACGACGGAACACAGCAGCGTGAAAAGGGTTCGCGCTCAGATCGCCAGCCTCGAGAAGACTCTCAACGAACAGCGCGGCATCATGCTGAATCGCATCCGGAACGACTATGAGGAGGCGTTGAAGCGGGAGAAGCTGCTCGGGGCCGCCTACGCGAGCCAGTCGCGCCTGGTCACGCAACAGGCCGAGAAGTCGATTCAGTACAACATCCTCAAGCGCGAGGTGGATTCGAACCGGCAGCTCTACGAGTCCATGCTCCAGCGAGTGAAGGAATCGAGCATCGTCTCGGCGATGCGCGCGAGCAACGTCCGGGTGGTGGACATGGCCAGGCCGGCCAAATCCCCGTACAAGCCGCGACTGGCACTGAACTCGCTGCTTGGCCTCT
>DATIFQ010000218.1:0-14986 GCA_035455185.1 Bryobacteraceae bacterium
ACGAACTTGCCACGGAACACTTTTCTAAGCACACCACGGGGGAGAAAGAAACGATACCTCGGATGGACCCAGGCTTTGTGATCGGGGGATAAGCCGCCGGACGGAATCACGCAGTGGACATGAGGATGATGCATCAGGTTCTGGCCCCAGGTATGGAGCACGCTGAAGAAACCTATGTGCGCACCCAGATGCTCCGGATCGGCGGCGATCTCCAGAAGAGTTTCTGCGCTGGCTCGGAACAGGAGCGCGTAGAGAAGCTTCTTGTTGTGCAGGATCAGAGGAGCCAGCGCATGGGGAACGGTGAAAACCAGATGCACGTAGGGAACGGCAAGGAGTTCCCTTTCACGGGCGGACAACCACTTCTTGCGGGCGTTGTTCCGACACCGCGGACAATGCCGGTTGCGGCAGCTATTGTACGAGATGGCAACGACATGACCGCATCGGGAACAACGATCCTTGTGGCCTCCGAGTGCTGCCGTGCGGCAACGTCGGATGGCGGAAAGCACCTTACGGTGCAGCCCCGTCAGCCAGGACCGGTTCCTGTCGATGAAATCCTTGCCTGCCGAGCGGATTATATCGGCCACCTCGATGGGCGGCCTGTTCACTGCTTGGGCGTTTCCCTCGAGCGACGCACCTCGACCACATCACAGACGCCCAAGCCATCCAGCGGGTTCGGAATTGCCTGCAGATGGCGCTGCGATAAATGCAGATAGATCGTCGTGTGATTCAGGCTGCTGTGCCCGAGCAGAACCTGGATTGTGCGCAGGTCTGCTCCGTCGTCCAGAAGATGGGTGGCATAGGAGTGCCGCAGCGTATGCGGACCAAGCCTCTTCTGGATACCGGCCCGCTTCGCGGTCGATCGACAGATCTCGAACACGCCCCTGCCCGAAATCGGCAGACCCTTTCGACGGCTGGATCGGCTTGGAAACAGGTACGAGTTCGGTTTCATCCAGCGCCAATACTCCCGCAGCGTCTCGAGCAGCTTCGGGCTGAGGGGCACGTCGCGGTCCTTCCCACCCTTGCCACGCTGGATACGAATCATCATGCGCCCGCTGTCGATACTGCTGACCTTGAGCCGGACCAGCTCATCACGGCGCATACCTGTGGAGTAGAGCGTCATCAGGATGGCGCGATGAAAGAGGTCGCTTGCCGCATTGATCATCCATCTCACCTCTTCCTTGCTGAGGATGATCGGCAATCGCTTCGGAACTTTAGGGTACGGCAGCTGATCCCAGCGAAAGGATCTCTTGAGGGTGTGGACAAAGAAGAACTTCATCGCGGCCATGTGCTGCTTGACCGTGCTGGGCGAAAGCCCCTTCTCTCGCATCAAGTAAAGCTGATGGTCACGTATCTGTTCAGGGCCTAATCGATCTGGAGGTAAATGGAAGTGCTGCGCCAACTTTCGTAGTGCGTGCACGTAGGCTTCTGCAGTACTCTGAGCGTAATTGCGACGCTGGAGTTCGTCCAGCATCAACTTTCGTAGATGGGTCACATGGACCTCCTTTCTATGTGACCCACGCTATCTCAACGGCAGTAAATCGGAATACAGCACACGCGCAGCGTCCGCCGCGCCAGCGGCTTCGTTCAAGTCGCCTATTCGTAGAACTGGTTTGAGGCGACACACTCCGGGAGTAGTGGTTAGCCAGAGGTACGTGCCGTGATGTATCAGTGAGGACGCGGCACGGGAATACGGGACGGTTCGTTAAGCCTCGATCCAGTCGAGCGAATGCGCGGGCTGCATTGGAGGCTGAGCGCGGGCGTGGTGATCGGAGTGTTCCATTCGTGCGGAGTGGGCCCCAGGCGCCCAAGTGGGGGACCAGGGAAATTAGTCTCTGGCGAACCCGTTGAAGCGGTGTACAATAGTACACAAGATGGAGGCCGAATGGGATCCCGTCAAGGCAAAAGCGAATCTCCGCAAACACAATGTCCGATTCGCCGACGCGGTGACCGTGTTGGAAGATGCGAGGGCGATAACCGTTCGCGACGAAGGGGCGGGCGAAGAGCGCTGGGTTACCATTGGCGTGGATTCCCTGGGCCGCATTCTTGTGGTCGTCTACACTTGGCGCGATGAGCGGGTTCGGCTGATTTCAGCCCGCCCCGCGACTCGCAGAGAGGCGCGGCAATATGAGCAAGAAGTATGATTTCAGCAAAGGCCGGCGCGGACCAGTTTTAAAGCCGCCACCGGGAAAGACCCGGGTCACGATCCGGCTGGACGATGACGTTCTGGAGTGGTTTCGTCAGCAGGTTGATGACGCAGGAGGCGGGAACTACCAGACGCTCATCAACGAGGCGTTGCACAGTTTCATGCACCAGAAGCAGGAGTCCCTGGAGATGACCCTGCGGCGAGTGATTCGAGACGAAATCCGCCGCGCCAGCTAGCGCTGGCGAGCATCGATGCTGCCGGCGTTCTTGGATGGGAGTGATGCGTCGAATGGTTCGGCTTCCTCCCAAAGGGTAGGTGTTCATCCTCGAAACGGAGCATGGCTGCCTCGACGACGTTCGAGCGCAACTCAGTTCCACGCCCATAGAATACCTGAGGCCGAACGGACGGTGGTACGTTGAAAGCAGAAGGGTTTGAGCCTGATGTCCAAATCTGGGATCCAAACGAGGTCAGCATGAGTTCCACGACGACTTGGCCGACATTCATGGCAAAGCTCATGGAACGCCAGGAGGTGGCCAACCGCACTCTGGCGCTCCGATTCGAAAAACCGGCGGACAGCCCCTTTACGCCCGGTCAGTTCGTAGAGGTCACTCTGATGAACCCCGCGGAAACTGACGCGGAAGGAAACTCAAGGGTATTTTCCATCGCCAGCGCTCCACATGAGTCGTTCCTGATGGTCACGACGAGACTGCGGGACACGGCTTTCAAGAGGACGCTGAGGACCATGCCTTTGTCAGCCGAAGTTCGGATCGAGGGCCCCTTCGGCGACTTGCGCCTGCACAAGAACCAGGCGCGGCCGGCCGTGTTCCTGGCGGGTGGAATCGGAATCACGCCTATCCGCAGTATCGTGCTTCATGCGGCGAAGCAGAAACTGCCGCACCGCATTTTCCTTTTCTATTCCAACCGACGCCCTGAAGATGCCGCCTTCCTGCAAGAGCTTGATGCCCTACAGCAGGAGAACCGCAACTACCGGTTCATCCCCACCATGACGGAGATGGAAAAGTCGCAGGCTCACTGGCAGGGAGAAACGGGCCATTTCACCCCGGGCATGCTCACAAAGTATCTGAAGCCCGCGTCCCCCGACGCGACCCCGATTTACTACCTCACTGGCCCGCCTGGAATGGTTAGTGGAGTACGTGCGATGCTCATCGGCGCCGGAATCGACGAGGACGACATTCGCACGGAAGAATTCAGCGGGTATTGATCGGGCCTTTCTCGGTTGACCTCCGCGCCCGAGGGCAGGCCTATGAACGAAGACTCCCGGATCGAACACGACACCATGGGTGAAATGCGCGTGCCGCGGGATGCACTCTACGGAGCGCAGACCGCCCGGGCCGTGGAAAACTTCCCCATCAGCCGGATGCGTTTTCAGCGGCCGTTCCTTCGGGCGCTCGGGCTCATCAAGGCCGCCGCCGCCCATGTGAACGGTCGAATGGGTCATCTGCCGCCGGCGAAGGCGGCTGCGATCGAAGCTGCCGCCAATGAAGTTGCGGAGGGACGCCACGACGACGCGTTCGTTGTGGACGTCTTTCAGAGCGGCAGCGGCACCTCGACCAACATGAACGCCAACGAGGTGATTGGCCGCCTGTCGAACGCGCATCCGAACGACGAGGTCAACCGCGGGCAATCCAGCAATGACGTAATTCCGGCGGCCTTGCACATTGCGGCCGTCGAAATGGTTCGCGGCCAACTGCGGCCCGCGATGCGCGGCCTGCAAGGCGCACTGGAATCGAAAGCCCGGGAATTCGACGACGTGATCAAAATCGGCCGGACACACCTTCAGGACGCCGTTCCCCTGAGACTGGGACAGGAGTTCTTGGGATACGCACGGCAGGTCGAAGCGGCGCTCGAGCGCGTGGAGGCGGCCCTAACCGGCATGTACGAACTGCCCCTGGGAGGCACTGCGGTGGGTACGGGGATCAACGCCCCCGAGGGGTTTGGAACTTCGGTCATCGCCGAGCTGGCCGCCCGCACCGGCCTTTTCTTTCGCGAAGCGGCCAACCATTTCGAAGCGCAGGGCGCGCGCGACGCCGCGGTCTTTCTCTCCGCCGCGCTGCGGAACTACGCGCTGGCCCTCATCAAGATTGCCAACGACATCCGCTGGCTCGGCTCGGGACCGCGCTGTGGCATCGGCGAACTTCAACTGCCCGCCACGCAGCCCGGCTCGAGCATCATGCCCGGGAAGGTCAATCCGGTGATCGCCGAGAGCCTGTTGATGGTGTGCGCGCAAGTGATCGGCCACGATGCCGCTATTGCCTGGTGCGGCGCGGCAGGCAACTTCGAATTAAACGCCATGATGCCAATCATGGCCTGGGATCTGTTGGATTCGATCGAGCTGCTGGCTTCAGGCACCCGAAATTTCGAAACGCGCCTGGTGCGCGGGCTGGAAGCCAACCGGGAACGCGCCGAGGCGTTCGTCGAGCAGTCCTTGGCCCTGGCCACCGCGCTGGTTCCGATCATCGGCTATGAGCAAGCCGCGGCACTGGCCGAGGAAGCGCGCGCCAGCGGGCGCACGATCCGGGAGGTGGCCCGCGAGCGCAGTGGCATCCCTTCCGACGAACTGGAGCGTTTGCTCGCTCCCCGCAGCCAGGTCTGACGCTCGGGAGTGTGAGCGCCCTGGCAACGCGCCTCTAGTCAGGCTTCTTCCCGCCGGTGATCAGGCGGGCACCGCGGTTGTAAGTGAAGTAGTGGAACGCCCATTGTGTCGCCACCAGCAGGCGGTTCTGGAAGCCGATCAGGTACATCAGGTGGACGAAAAGCCACAGCAGCCAAGCCACCACGCCGCTGAAGTGCAGTCCCGCCAGTATCCCCACCGCTTGCTTCCGCCCGATGGTGGCCAGGTTGCCCTTGTCGATATAGTGGAAAGGCCCGCACGCACTACCGCCGAGCCGTGCGCGGATCAGATGTCCGACATACCGCCCCTGCTGCATCGCCACCGGGCAGAGCCCGGGTAGGCTCTTTCCGTTTTGATGGGTGTAGTTCGCCAGATCGCCGATGATGAAGATCTCGGGATGGCCGGGAACGCTGCAATCAGGCGCGACGGAGACTCGGCCGGCGCGGTCGGCCGTCGCCCCCGTCTGTTCCGCGATCGCGCGCCCGAGCGGGCTCGCTTCGACGCCGGCTGCCCAGATCACCGTCCGCGCGGCGATCCGCTCGGAGCCGTTCGGCGTCTCCAGAGTGACCCCTTCCCGATCGATGTGCGTCACACCCACGCCCGTTCGCGCACGGACGCCAAGCTTGATCAACGACCTTTCGGCGGCCGCCGACAGGTCTTCCGGAAAACCGGGCAGAACCCTCGGCGAGCGATCCACGACGATGATCTGCGCTTCGGCGGGATCGATGGTGCGGAAATCGCCTCGCAGGGTATCGTTTGCCACCTCACCGAGGGTCCCGGCGAGTTCCACGCCCGTTGGGCCCGCACCGACGATGACAAAGGTCAGCAAGGCGCGCCGGGCAGCCTGATCCGTGGCTATTTCGGCGGCTTCGAAAGCCAGAAGCACCCGGCGGCGAATCTCCGTCGCTTGCTCCAAAGTCTTCAGGCCCGGCGCGACCTCTTCCCACTGCTGGTTGCCGAAGTAGCTGTGGCTGGCTCCTGCCGCGACCACCAGCGTGTCGTACGGCACTTCCCGATTCTTCAGAATCACCATACGGCGTCCGACGTCCACGCCGGTGACCTCATCCATGATCACGCGGGTGTTCCGCTGCCGCCGCAGGATACGGCGTAGCGGGGCTGCAATGTCACCGGGAGAGAGCCCGCTTGTCGCCACCTGGTAGAGCAGAGGCTGGAAGAGGTGGAAGTTGCGGCGGTCGATGAGTGTGACTTCGACCGGCGCGTTCCTTAACGCCTTGGCGGCCTGCAACCCTCCAAAGCCGCCGCCGACGATGACTACCCTGTGCCGTTGTTCCCCAGACATGCCGTTGGCTGACCGGTGACCGGCGAGACGCTCACCCGCCTCCCAGTGTCACCTTGTCCATCGCCAGAAACTCCTGAATGTGCTCGTGGTTGGACCGCTCCAGCTCGTTTACGGGACCGAAGTAAATCACGCGGCTCTCGTGAAGGACCACGACGCGGTCCGCCACCCGGCGCATCAGGTCGAGATCGTGCGTCACCACCACCGACGTCAGCTTGAGCTGGCGTTTCAGGCGCAACATCAGGCTGGTGAGGATGTCCGACATGATCGGATCCACCATGGTGGTCGGCTCATCGTACAAGATGCACTGCGGCTGAGCGGCAAGCGCCCTCGCGATCGCGACGGCCCGCTTGTAGCCGGTCGAAAGATCGGTCGGATACGCATCCCGGTACTCCAGCAGATCCACCATGCCGAGCAGGCCGTTCACGACATCTTCCTTGTTGGCTTCGTTGTAGTCCTCACGCAGCTCAAGCGAGAAGAGGATGTTCTCGGCCACGGTCAGGGAGTCGAACAAAGCCCCGGACTGGAAAACCATGGTGACTTTCCGGCGCACCCGCCGCAGTTCCGCCTCCAAATATTCGGTGATATCTTCGTGCGCCACGATCACCCTGCCACTGTCCGGTTTCAGGAAACCCATTATGTGAGCTAGGGTTACGGACTTTCCGACGCCGCTACGGCCGATGATCGCGACGGTCTCCCCCGCGTCGATATGGAAACTCACGTCGTCCAAAACGGGGTTGTCGAACGTCTTATAGACGTTGCGGAACTCGATGTAGTGCGGAAACTGCTCAGCCATGGACTCCTTGAGACTCGCTCCCGGAGGAGTGTTCGTGCGTGACCCACTCCTCCGGGGTGTTGAGATTCTTGAAGAATCCGGACTTCTGCACGGAGCGTTTCACGGCATTCAGAGCCGCCAGGACGTCGGTCATTTTCCGGGTTCCCGTGTCGAGAACGCGCCGCAATTCCGGCAGGCACGTCCGGCGATAGACCGCGCACAAAGGCTCGATGCGGCCTGCTGGCGACACCGGCACGAGGCATTCGCAACCCGTACGTTCGGCGTCATCGAGCAGGGACCGGAGAAAACTCGCGGAAACGGCCGGCATGTCGCAAGCCACGACGAGGTTCCATTCAGCCGTCGAGAACTCCAACGCCGTGACGATTCCTCCGAGCGGTCCGCAGTCCGGCTTGATATCCGCAATCGCGGGCAGATTGAGCGAGCGAAATCGCTCCGCTCCCCCGACCAGTGTGACCGAGCCCGCCGCCTCGCGAACTTCGGCGCCGATGTGCTCCACCAGCGTCTTTCCGCGGAACGGAAGCAACGGCTTGTCCCGCCCCATCCGGGAACTTCGGCCCCCGGTAAGGACGAAGCCGGCCCTGTTCATGCAAAAATGATAACATCCGGTCCGGTGAAAAACCGATTCGCTGGGACGGAGATTAAGGCTATAATTTAGAACAAAGTCATGCGGTTTTGTTTGATAATTCTGGGAGTGGCAGTTGTCGGGGCAGACAGCGCTCCGGCCGTGACGGCGGAGCGTCAAAACGGGCGAGTTTCGTCCGTTGTGCGGATCGACGCCAGAACGGGCCGGCTGGTTCGAATCATAGTCGCCCCGCCGGCGGTGCGGGAGAACTCCGGCAAGCCGCCCGCCGAGGTGCACGAGATTATCGTGGAGAAGGCAAAGGAGCACGACCTGGACCCGCTGCTGATCCACTCGATGATCCAAGTGGAGAGCAACTATAACGCCTACGCCACTTCGCCCAAGGGAGCGCAGGGCATCATGCAACTGATCCCGGCGACGGCCCGCCGGTTCGGCGTGAGCAACAGTTACGACGTTCGGGACAACATTTCCGGCGGCGTCCGCTACCTGCGGTTCTTGATGGACCTTTTCCAGAACGAGAAGCTCGCCGTGGCTGCGTACAACGCTGGCGAGGAGGCGGTGATCCGCTACGGTGGGGTGCCGCCGTATCGCGAGACGCAGAACTACGTTCGCCTGGTCGGCGACCGGTACCGCGAGGCCAAACGGACCGAGGCGCCCGAAGTCGCGAAGGCGGATTCTTCGGAACAGCCCGACGCCGTAACGTACCGGCCGATCGAGGAATTCGTGGATGCGCAGGGGAGGCTGCACATCCGTACCCGTTAGCCGCTCATGACCCTTGCCCCCAGCCGCGGTTTGATCCGGACCCTGGAACTGGCGGGCACTTTCCTCTTTTGCCTGGCTGCGCCCCTCGCGCTCCACGCGCAGCAACCGCCCGCGCTCGAAGTCAAGGATGTTCGCTTCTGGTCACTCGGGGAGGTGACCCGTGTCGCCGTGGAGACGAGCGGGGACTTCGAATACCGCTACGACCGGTTGAGAAACCCCGAGCGCATCTTCTTCGACGTACAGGGCGCGCACTGGCGCACGGGTGCTCGCATTCACGAGATCTCCGTGGGCGACTCGTTGCTGACGCGCATTCGGGTAGCCGAGACGCAGCCGAATATCACGCGAATCGTGCTGGATCTGTCCGCGCCGGCCGAGTTCAGCGCTGCCCAACTTGCCAACCCCGACCGCCTCATGATCGAGCTGAGGCCGGCCGCGCCCAAGCTCCCGGTGGAAACCGTGGCTCCGCAAACGACGCCGCCGGCCAAAACCGAGCCGCTGCCCGTAAAGCCGCCGGTTCAAGCTGGGCCGGTGCCGAAGGCGCAACCGGCCGCGGATCCCGCTCCGCCGGCCAAAACGTCGGCGCCTGCCAAAACGGAGCCGGTCCTCCAACCCCAGGTAGTCGAGATTGCCAAGCCGGCCGAGGACAAAGTCGCTCGGCCGGCCAAGCGGACTAACGCCGGAAACCGCACCTTGGTTCGCGCCCTCGGTCTCAAACTGGGGCGCGTCGTGATCGATCCCGGACATGGCGGCCACGATACCGGGTCGATCGGCCGTGGCGGGCTTCTCGAAAAAGACCTCGTGCTCGATGTGGCCTTGCGCCTCGGCAAGCTCATCGAGGAAGAACTCGGCGCGGAAGTCGTCTATACGCGTTCGGACGACACTTTCGTAGCGCTCGAGGATCGCACGGCGCTGGCGAATGAAAAGAAAGCCGATCTGTTTCTCTCCGTCCACGCGAATTCCGGCAACCGGTCGGCGGCCGGCCCGGAGACCTACTATCTGAACTTCTCCGCGTCGCCGGGCGACCTGGACGTCGCCTCGCGGGAGAACGCCAGCTCCGAAAAAACAATCCACGAGTTGCAGAGTCTGATCGAGAAGATTGCCTTGAAGGAAAAGGTGGATGAATCGCGGGAGTTCGCTGCGGACGTTCAGTCCGCGTTGCACCTTGCGCTGGGGAAAACAAGGAGCCTGAAGGACCGCGGAGTGCGGAAGGCGCCGTTCGTGGTGCTGATCGGCGCGCAGATGCCGTCGGTGCTCGCGGAAATCGCCTTTCTCAGCAACCCGCGCGAGGAGCGGCTGTTGAGGCGTGCCGACTACCGCCAGAAGGTCGCTCAGGGATTGTACAAAGGCGTGGCGGAATACGCGTCGTCCCTAAGCCATTTTCAGGTCGCGGAAAAGAAGTCCGAAACAAGCGGAAAGGTCCGCTGAATCGAGCCTCCGGTATGCGCGTGTTGGCGTTCCGGCACGTACCGTTCGAGCACCTCGGCCTGATCGTCCCGGCGCTGGGGGCGCACGGTGTCGCGTTCGAGTACGTCGATCTTTTTCGTGATGCCTCCATCCCGCTGGACCTCGATTCGGCCGCCGGCCTGATCTTCATGGGCGGCCCGATGTCGGTGAACGACAATCTGCCGTTCCTTGAGGCGGAGCTTCGGCTGATCGAGCGTGCCGTGGCGGCAGGCAAGCCCGTGCTTGGGGTGTGCCTCGGGGCGCAGTTGATCGCGCGAGCGTTGGGCGCGCGTGTATATCGGAACGAAGCCAAAGAGATCGGCTGGTTTCCGGTCCACTTTACCAAGGAGTGCGCCGGTGACAGTCTCTTCGACGGATTCAACGGGCCGGAGACCGTCTTTCACTGGCACGGCGAGACGTTTGATCTGCCGGAGGGCGCCCGGCTGCTGGCGTCGTCGGACGCCTGCCGAAATCAGGCTTTTCGGTGGGGGCGGAATGTTTACGGCATCCAGTTTCACCTCGAAGTGACGCCGGAAATGATCGGGGATTGGCTCACGGAGGATGAGAACTGTTCCGATGTGCGGGAGCTTACGGTGCGGCCGGATCCGTTTTACAACGGCGCCCGTCTTGAAGAGCTCTCCCGGGCGGTGTTCGGGCGGTGGGCTGGGCTCTGTAAAACGTGAAATTTGCGCTGCCCTCTTGCGCGAAGTCCCATAAACTCATTAAGATATTGGAGTACTGAAATCTCCGTATCTTGGGGGCAAAGGATGATTTATTCGCGTTCCGCCGAGTATGCGATTCGGGCTTTTGTGCACCTGGCACAGGTGCCAGACGGGAGATTTGCCATGGTCAAGCAAATCGCCGAGCGAGAGGAGATCCCGTCTCACTTTCTGGCCAAAATCCTGCAACAACTGGCGCGCAAGGGTCTCCTTCGTTCCAGCAAAGGTCCGACCGGCGGTTTCAGCCTTCGCCAGGCGCCTGGCGACATCTCTCTGCTGAACATCGTCGAAGCGTTGGACGGGCTTGCGGACTACCAGAAATGCGCGAGCGGCCTCGCGGAATGCAATGACGAGCAGGCGTGCGGCATGCACGACTCCTGGAAGGCTCTGCGTTCGCGTATCATGGAATATCTGGAGCATACTTCGATCGCAGACGTGGCGAGCGCGCTCGATGAGAAGCGCCGCCAGTTGGAGAAAGCGAAGAAGGGCAAGCGCTCCGCGGCAAAGAAGAAGTAAGCGCCCTCGCCGGATGGGGGCCGACGGAGGAACAAGGGATGCAGAGTTCCGTGCTGGTTCCCATGGTGGTCGAACAGACTTCCCGGGGCGAACGCGCCTACGATATTTACTCGCGCCTTCTCAAAGAGAACATCATCTTTCTCGGCACGCCGATCGAGGATACGGTCGCTAACCTCGTGATTGCACAGATGCTTTTCCTGGCGGCCGAGGACCCCGAAAAGGACATCTCGCTTTACATCAACTCGCCGGGCGGATCGATCACCGCCGGACTCGCGATCCTGGACACGATGCGGTTTGTCGAACCGGACATCGTGACTATCTGCGTCGGGCAGGCGGCCTCAATGGCCGCCGTGCTGCTCACCTGTGGCACGAAGGGTAAGAGGTACAGCCTTCCGCACTCGCGCATCCTCATCCACCAGCCGTCGATGAGCGGGCTGGCGGGGCAGGCCGCCGACATTGACATCTACGCGAAGGAAATCCTGCGGATGCGGGAGAACCTGAATCAGATGCTCGCCGATGCCACCGGGCAGTCGATCGAGAAGGTGGCTCGGGACGTGGACCGGGACTACATCATGGATCCGCAGCAGGCGGTGGACTACGGCATGATCGACCGCGTGATCTCCAGCCGCGAATTGGCGCCGGTCGCGCAATTGTAAGCCCGCACCCCGGGGTTCTGAGACGATTCGGTCACCGTGCCGGAACGGTGAGTTTCGAGAACCGCTCGTACGCGGCGTCCCAGCCCGCCTGTGACTTCGGCTCGACGACGGTGGGGGGGAAGGAACGCCGGACGACCGCACGCGCCTCATCCAGTCCCGACACCATCCCTGAGCCGATCGCCTGAACGAGAATATTTCCGGCGGCGGTCGCCTCCGACGGACCCGCGACGACCGTCCGGCCGGTGGCGTCGGCCACCAGTTGATTGAGCACCCGGTTGCGGGAACCACCACCCACGATGTGGATCACCGACAGTTCCCGGCCAAGCAGCGACTCGATGCTCTCGAGCACCTGCCGGTAGCGCAGCGCCAGGCTCTCCAGAATCGTCCGGCAGATCTCCACCGGTCCTTCCGGAGAAGGCTGCCCGGTTCCGCGGCAGTATTCGGCAATCTTCGCGGGCATCTGGCCGGGGTGGAGAAAGACATCCGGGTTGAGGATCGGGCCGAACGGCCGGCTCGAGGCTGCCAGCCGCGTGAGCTCGTCGTAGCTGTATTCGGTTCCTTCGAGCGCCCAGGCGCGCCGGCACTCCTGCAACAACCACAACCCGGCGATATTCTTGAGCAGCCGGATCTTTGAGGCGGCGCCGATCTCGTTGGTCAGATTCATCGCGAGCGACCGCTCGTTGATCACCGGCGCGTCAAGCTCCGCTCCCATCAAGGACCACGTGCCGGAGCTGATGTAGCACCAGTCCTCGCCTTCCGCGGGCACTGCAGCCACGGCCGACGCCGTATCGTGGCAGGCCGTCGCGTACACCGGAACGGGGCCGAGCCCGGAGATGTCCGCCAGGTGCGGCAGCAGAGGTCCGAGCATCGCTCCCGGACGCACGATTTCCGGCAGGATCGACGCCGGCAACCCAAACCGCTCAAGCAGTTCGGACGCCCAGCGCATTCCGGCCGGATCGTAAAACTGCGATGTGCTGGCGATAGTCAGCTCCGCGCGCTTCACGCCGGTGAGCCAGTAATTGAACAGGTCCGGCATGAACAGCAGCGTTTCGGCGGCGGCGAGCCCGGGCGAGCCGGCCAGCTTCATGGCATAAAGCTGGCACAGCGTGTTGAGCTGCATGAACTGTATACCAGTGTGGGCGAAGATTTCGTACTTCGGCACGGCGGCGAACATCTTGTCGAGTATGCCGTCGGTCCGTGAATCGCGGTAGTGCACCGGGTTGGCCACCAGCGAGCCGTCGCGGCCGAGCAGTCCGTAGTCCACGCCCCAGGTGTCCACACCGATTCCCTGGACCTCGACCTTGCGCTCCCGCCCGGCCAGCGCCAGTCCCTGCTGGATCTCGTGAAAGAGCCGGAAAGTGTCCCAGTAGAGGGCGTCCGGGGTCCGGACGGGCGTGTTCGGAAACCGGTGCAGTTCCTCCAGCGCCAGCTTGGAATCCTCAAAGGAGCCGAGAATCGCGCGGCCGCTTTCCGCGCCGAGGTCGAAAGCGAGGTAGTGGGTCTTCATGGGATCTCGACAACAACTTTGCCGACGCCGCCGGCGTATTCGTCCAACATGGCGAACGCCGCGGGAGTCTGCTCCAGGCCGGGACGGTGGGTGACCAGCGCGTCGGGGATTCGGCCGGCGGCAAGGAGATCGATCGCCCGGTGTGAGTTGTGGCACGAACGCCGCATCATCTGGAGCCGC
Organism: Bryobacteraceae bacterium; assembly: GCA_035455185.1. GTDB lineage: Bacteria > Acidobacteriota > Terriglobia > Bryobacterales > Bryobacteraceae > JAEHDI01. The sequence continues at coordinate 13,232 of DATIFQ010000218.1, forward strand.
AGTTCTTTCGCCATGGCCGTGTGCAGGTCGACATCGAGCTGCATCTCGTCCGGCAGGCCGACCAGCGTGAACACACCGGCGCGGCGGGCGATGCCGATGCCGGCGTTGATCGTCTCGGTGGCGCCCGCGGCGTCCAGTACGACATCCACGCCCCGCCCCCGCGTGTGATCCATCACGGCGTCCCTCAGGGACTCACGCGGCATGAGCACCGTAACGTCTGCCCCCATCCTTTTCGCAAGTGGCAGCCGGTGTTCCACCTTGTCGGCGGCAATCACCCAGGACGCGCCGCGGAGGCGCGCCACCGACGCGCACAGCATTCCGATGGAGCCGCACCCAAGTACCGCCACCGTGTCTCCGACGCGAATGGGCGTCAGCTCCATCAGGTGCAGAATCACCGCCAGGGGTTCGATGAGCGCGGCCTGGACCAGGCTCAGGGAATCCGGAATTGGGACGACATTGCCGGCGGGAACCGCCGCGAGCTCGCGAAACAGGCCGGGCTGGTCCGGTCCGCCCATGAACCGCGAACGGACGCAGTTGTTGGGCTGGCCGTCGAGACAGAACTCGCAGCGCCCACAGACGATCGCGGGTTCGATGGTGACTCTTTGCCCTGGGTGGAAGCCGCCGGCGCCCTTTCCGGCGGCGGCAACTTCGGCGACCGGCTCGTGGCCGAGCACCTGTGGATAGGCGGCCGGGGTCCAACCGATGCGGCCCTCCCGGTACCAGTGGAGGTCGCTTCCGCAGACGCCCACCGCCTTAGGGCGAACGAGCACTTCACTAGGTCCCGGTTCCGGGGGCGAGGGGACCTCGCGCACTTCCAGCGTGCGCGGGGCCACAAGTTGAACGGATTTCATCGCGTAAGTGAGCCAGTATAACGCGAGGTCGCGGGGCACACGAAGGCTCAGAATGCGAGGGAAGGCCGTCTCCGGCGGAGGCGCGGAAGCGATATTGGCGTGGAACGGAGGAGAGGCGCCAGGGTCCACGCGCAGACCGCGCTTGGGACACTCACGCCAGTCCCCCGGACTATCTTTCGTTCGTTCGTCATCGGCGGACCGGGGTCCTACCCCGGCCCGCCGGGCAAGGAAGTGTCGGCTTCACGAGGGGACCGATCCCACCCTGGCGCGTCAATGGCGGCACGTTGACCACCACCACAAGCCCTCACGAGCGCCGCGGTCAGAGTCCACTTCGATGAAACGTACGGTGGCCACCTGTACGTCGAGGCGGTTTCCTCAACCGCCTCCTCGATTTCAGTGTAAGGGGCCGTGTCTACAGTTCTCGTGGGCGGCCACCCGTAAGTGGTTGAGAGCAGGCAGAAGAAAAACGAGAGCTGCTCGTGATTGTCCCGGGTCTACGAACCCGAGGGGCGCTGGCCGGCGTATTCCTCTACCGGGTCTCGATGGCGACGACTCCGGCATGCGGGCTGGGGGACTGGGCCGGGATGTCGATGGTCACCTTATCGCCGGACTGGCGGAACGTGAGCTTGCGATTGCCGGCCAGCAGGCGCACCGCTGACACTTTCGCGCGCAGGCCGTTCAGCTCGAGCACGCCGGCGGGCCAGTCAAACACGTGCACATAGATCGTGTTGCCTTTCACCGTTGTGCGCCCGAACGTGAGGTTCTGGAGCGGTCCGTAGGTGGTGCCGTAGATCGCCTCACCGTTCACCTTGAGCCACTCGCCAATGGCGAGGAGGCGCTCCTCGAATTCGGGCTGAATCGTTCCCTCGGGCGTCGGGCCGACATTGAGCAGGAAGTTGCCGCC
>DATIFQ010000219.1:0-2830 GCA_035455185.1 Bryobacteraceae bacterium
AACAGACTGCATCGTTTGAATTTATTCCAAGCGGATGGATTGAGAGCCGAACGCTTGCGGTACTTAGCGCGTGCCCGTTGGATGTTGAACGCTGGAGTGGGGTTTCAAATTCACTGCGGCGGCTGGAGCTGCGGATGAGCCCGAAATAAAAACTTTGGCGCTGTCCGCAGCTCGCGGGCAGCGCCGTTTTTGTCTCACAGCCGCTGGATCGAGTGTCTAACGCGTATCTACGTTGAAACCGAGAATGGCGTGTACCTCGATGGCGGCATCGCCGAGTAGCACCGGGCGGAAGCGCCAATCCTGCAGCACGGCCACCAGTTGAGTGGCCGCCAGCGGCGCGCTGTTGCGCAGCACGCGCACATTACGCAGCAACCCGGAGCGGTCCATCACGCAGGAGACGACAAAGCTGGCGCTTCGGAGTTCGGCGGGAACTTCGGCGCTGACCGCCTCAGGAGCGACCAGGTCCTGCGAGAATTCGCGGCCCGACGGATCAACGGCCGAATATTCCAGCACCGCCGTGCCGCCTTTGGTATCGATGTACACGGTGTAGACACGCGAGCCCGGCAGTGCGCCGTAGTGGTTGAGGGCGCCGCCGGAGCGCGAGGTCCCAACGACGGTCACCGCGGGATGACGGCGTGGCGATTGGTTGGGGGAATGGCCGGGCGTTGGCGCGTTACCAGAGGTAGCGAAGCTGGGAATGCTGACCGATCCGGCGGGAGCGTTGCCGCCAACCCATACGCCGCCGGCGGTCGCAGCGGTGCTGTTCTTGCCGGCGCCGCCGTTTCCGGGGCTGGGAGAATTTCCGCGGCCCGGCGCGGCGCCCGGTCCGATATCGGCGACCCCGCTTCCGGGTCCATTGCCGGCGGCAGCATTGCCGGGTCCGGTTGCCGAAAAGCTCTCCAAAGTATTGGAACCGTTCTTTACCACGAAGGGCCCTGGAGGCAATGGTTTGGGACTTTCATTGGTGCAAGATGTTGTGCGGAAGCACCGCGGGGTGCTCCGCATCCGCAGCAGCACGAAACCGGGCCACAGCGGCAGCACATTCTCCATATTTCTGCCTGCGGCTAAGTAACACCCAGGCCAAGCCGCGTGATCGGAGGGCCAGCCGGTCCCGAAACTCACGAGGAACCGTTCGGCCTCCGTCCGGTGCTGAAAGCCCACCACAAGATCGTCGGCATACCGGACGACAATCATGTCGCCTTTCGCCCCTTTCCTGCGCCAGACATCAGCCCACAGGTCGAACACGTAATGCAGATACACGTTAGCGATCAGCGGTGAAACCACTGCTCCCTGCGGCGTACCCAACTTCGTTTCCGACCACTGACCGTCTTCCGACACTCCCGCCTTCAGCCATTTTCGGATGAGGCGAATTATCCGAGGATCGGCGACCCGGTGCTCGATGAACTTTATGGCCCATTCGTGGCTCAAATTATCGAAGAAGCCCCGAATGTCTGCGTCGAGCACCCAGTTCACCTTCTTCCATTGAATGCCTACCGTCAGCGCGTCCAGCGCCTGATGCGGGCTACGATTGGGACGGAACCCGTAAGAAAAGCCCCTGAAGTCGATCTCGTAAATCTCATTGAGGATCGTCACCACGGCCTGTTGGACGATTTTGTCTTCCAGCGCCGCGACGCCCAACGGGCGTTGCCGCCCATCAGCCTTCGGTATATAGACCCTTCTTGAAGGTTGCGCCCGATACGTTCCACGGTGAACCCGGCTGTGCAGATCGACAAGTCGATCCTCGAGTCCAGTTTCATACTCCTGCCATCGCATACCATCGACGCCCGGCACAGCCTGACGCTTGAGGGCGTAAAAGCTGTCCCGGAGGAGGCCGAGGCTGAGATGGTGGAGCAAAGAGTTGAACCGTTCCTGCTTCCTTTCCCTTGCTGCTGTCCGCACACCGCACAGTCCCTGGGACATGCGATTCCCGCTCTGTGTCGGGGGCATGCGCGACTGAACGATGTTCTCCTTCGCCTGTGCCCTTCCCTCCCCAGCCTCCGCAGAAGGTTTCCCTTCCTTGTTCGGCTGGTTCACCGGTACTGCGGCACAGTCCGACTTCTCCAGCACGTGCGCGTCCGCCGATCGGTTTATGGCCTTCGCGGACCGGCCTTGATCACCGGACCAAGGCGCGCTGGAGATCTCCCGGTTCTCGTGCATGTTGTTTCTCAGCGTGCGCGGGTTCTTAGACTACGCAGGACCGAAACAACCACTCGCGATAACGTGGCTGCCGTGTTGCCTTCCTCCTTCTCGGAACGGAGTCGGCATCCCGATCCATCGGCTTTTCGAAGCTCAATAGCCCGGCCCACTGGTACCTCTGGTCTACGCTTCAAGCGACAGCTCGCACTGCCGCCTGCAAGACTCGAGGCCAGGATGGAGTCGCTGTTCTCCTTTCCTGTAGGGCTCTTTCATCCCCTACAACATGCCGGTTTATCCCGGCGCTCTCCGGATAGCCGACTATACTTCCAATTGTCTCCACAACGGCGGACGAAACCCTTTCTGTTCAGTTCTGAGTGTCACCCTCTGCTTATAATTCGAGTGATGCTCTGGACCGTGCCTCAAGTTGCTGAATTCTTGCAGTGCTCAACGTGTTGGGTATATCGGCACAAGCATGAGTTGCCCCTGATCCGTGTCGGCGGAATGCTTTGGTGTGATTCGGTCCGCCTACAGGAGATGGTCAGAAGCCAGCCGCCTGTTGCGACTTTAACGCGCACGGTCGATTCTCTGTATTGGCACAAAAAATGGGGGCGCGGCTAGAGTCCCCGCATTGGGAAGTCGTTGAAACCTTGTGGCCGCCAAGACAACAGCCTCCGTCGCAACGTTCGACTCACAG
>DATIFQ010000220.1:0-4585 GCA_035455185.1 Bryobacteraceae bacterium
ATCGACGTAAATGGAGCGGCCGCCGCCGGGCAGGTTGGCGGTAGCTTTCCACGATTTGCCCCAATCCTGGGAGACGAAGAACTGCGAGGTTTTGCCCTGCTGCATTACAGCGTAGAGCACGTGGGCATCGCCGGGTTCGACGGCGAGCGCCTCAATGGTGCCCGGCAAAGACGCGGAAGTGGCAATGTTGTTCGAAGCGTGATCGTCGTTTTGAAAGACCCCGGTGACGATCGCCGGATCAGGATAAACAAGCTTCCAGGTGTCACCGGCATCGACGCTGCGCCAAAGCGCACGACCCTTGCCAAGATACCCCCCAGAGGTGCGCGCGTAGTACGTTCGCGCATCATTCGGGTCAAAAATAACGGACCTGACAACGCCGCCCAGGTTGTACATGCGCCACGAGGAGCCACTGTCGTGGGAGATATAGGCGCCGGACATGTCAGAAGCGAACAGAATGTCGTGCGGATTTCCGCGGCTCACGGACGGAAACATCATCGTGCCTCCGCCACCCGGGCCGATGACCTCCCAGGCATCATGGCGCTGTCCGGGGGCAGCGATGGCCACGAAAACCACAAAGGCGAGTATGTTTTTGCGGGTCACCCTGGTTTTATATCGCAGACGGGCCCAAAAATGTGGACGGCAACGAGCGTCAGTAATGGATTCATATGATTGGCACCTGGGAAGCGGTCGCGATACGATAGATGGGCAGAACGGTTCACCATCAGAGGGGCGAACTTACACGACATGAGGGGTCGGAGACTCACCATTTGCGTGGCGGCAGCTTTTCTGCTGCTCCTGTTGAATACCGCGTACGTTTGGGCGTTCGCGTCGCCCACCGTGTTCTACATGAGCAGCGTGCTGATGCACGTGGTCCTCGGCATTGCGGTCGCGATTGGAGCCCTGGTTCTGGTTCGATTGCTCCCAACAACCGCCGCCGGCCTGCTGGGAGTTTCGGCGTTACTCGGCCTCTATCTGGCGATTTCGGCGCTACCCGGACTCGATCTCGTGTACGCGGGGGCGACCAGAGCGAATCGCCCGATCTTGTGGGCGCACATCGCCACGGCGATCCTCGGCGTTATCCTGCTCATCCCATGGATCAGTAGGCGGGCGGCGGCCCAGGGAGGCGGATGGCTGCGCTTCCGGAAGGCTCTGCAAATCTGTCTGGCGCTGCTCGTGTTGCTGCCCGCGTCGACGGCTGCATACCGGAAGTTGTTCCCCAACCCGATGGATCGTGTTCGGAACCCCATGGTCGTGCCGACCACGATGGCGGAAGAAGGCGCAGGCCCGAAGTCCCCGTTCTGGCCCTCTTCAGCCAACACTAACGTCAACGGTTTGATCCCGGCGAATTTCTTCCTCGATTCGAAGCTCTGCGGCGAGTGTCATAAGGACATCTACAAGCAGTGGCTCGGCTCGATGCACCGGTTTTCGTCATTCAACAACCAGTTCTACCGGAAGTCGATCGAGCACATGCAGAGCGTGATCGGCACGAAGCCGAGCCGCTGGTGCGCCGGGTGCCATGACCACGCGATGTTCTTCAACGGGCGTTTCGACCGTCCGGCGATCGAACAGATCGACACGCCCGAAGCCCAGGCGGGACTGGCTTGCGTCTCCTGCCATTCGATCGTTCACGTGAATAGCTCGATGGGTAACGGCGGCTTCGTGATCGCGTACCCGCCGTTGCACCACCTGGCGAGCAGCCAGAACCGCTACATCCGGATGCTGGACCGTTTTCTCACGTACCTGAATCCGGAACCGCACCGGAGAACCTTCCTGAAGCCCTTCATGCGGCAGAACTCGCCGGAGTTCTGCTCCACTTGCCACAAGGTTCATCTCGACGTGCCGGTGAACAACTACCGCTGGCTGCGCGGTTTCAACGACTACGACAATTGGCAGGCGAGCGGGGTCTCCGGGCAAGGCGCCCGCTCGTTCTACTACCCGGCGGAGTCGAAAACGTGCGTGGACTGCCACATGCCGCTGGTGCCCTCGAAGGACCCGGGCCACCACGACGACGGCAAGGTCCACTCGCACGCCTTTCCGGCGGCCAACATGGCGGTGGCGCATGCGAACCAGGATCAGGAGCAGATGAGGTTGACCGAACAGTTCCTGAAGTCGGGCTTCATCACGGTGGACATCTTCGCCGCCTCACCGGTGGATGAGCAGCCGGGGCAATCGCCGATGTGGCGCCGCTCCGGGGAGGGGCCGCAGCTCATGTCCACGTTCGCTGTCGGCGAGGAAGCGGAGCAGGCGGGGCAGGTGTTTCTGCGCGAGGTCGGAAAGCTCGCGGCGCCAATCGACCAGGCGGGAGCGAGATTCCGGCCGGGATCGACGGTCCGCGTGGATGTGGTGGTGCGTACGCGGGCCATCGGCCATTTCTTCCCTGGCGGGACGGTGGACGCGTTCGACGTGTGGGTGGAACTACGGGGCAAGGACGCGGACGGCCGGGTGATTTTTTGGAGCGGACGGGTAGAAGACGGCGGCAAAGGGCCGGTGGAGAAGGGCGCTCATTTCTACCGTTCGTACATGATCGACGGCGCGGGCAACCAGATCAATAAGCGAAATGCCTGGCAGGCGCGGAGCGTGCTGTACGTCCGCCTGATTCCGCCGGGCGCCGCTGATACCGCCCACTTCCGCGTCGCGATCCCGAAGAAAGCTCGAGGTCCGATCACGCTGGAAGCGAAGCTCAACTACCGGAAGTTCTCCCACTATTACACGCAGTTCGTTTACGCGGGACAGCCGGAGCCGGGCCAACCTCCGGAGCTTGTGAATGCGAACCACGACAGCCGGGCGTACTTCTTCAGCCCGTCGAACATCCCGAGGAACGTGTCAGGCAAGATCAAGGACCGGATTCCGGACCTGCCGATCATCGCGCTGGCGCGGGCGGAGGCGAAGCTGGAGCTCGGCGACCCTGCCGCCGAGACTGAGTGGCGGCCGGTTGTTCGCAAGGAAGACCGGGAGCGCTGGAACGACTGGGGCATCGGGCTGCTACTCCAGGGCGACCTCAAGGGCGCCGAATACGCCTTCCAGCGGGTTACCGAGGCGGAGCCCGGCTACGCGGACGGCTGGCTCAACGTCGCGCGGGCGCTCATCCAGGAGGGCGAAACCGAAGCGGCGAAACCGTACATTGAGCGTGCACTGAAGATCAACCCGAAGCTGGGCCGGATCTACTACTTCAAGGCTCTGGCACAGAAAGCGGACGGTGACTACGACGGCGCACTGGCCTCGCTGCGCACGGCGGCCTCGATGTACCCGCGCGACCGCGTGGTGTTGAACCAGATCGGCCGGGTCCTGTTTCTCAAGCGTGACTTCCGCGGGGCGGTAGAGACCCTCGAAAGGGTCCTGACGGTGGATCCGGAGGACGTACAGGCGCAATACAACCTGATGTTGAGCTACCGGGGCGCGGGGGAGAACGAAAAGGCGGCCCGGGCGGAGAAGCTCTTCCGGCGGTTCAAGGCGGATGAGGCGGCGCAGGAGATTACCGCGAAGCCGCGCCTGCTCAGTCCCGAGGACAACAACGAGAGGCAGGCCATCCACGACCACGAGACCGTTCCACTGGACTGACATGATCAAGCCGCTTTCCGCAATTCTGATTGCCGGTGTGTTTGCGCCGCTCGCCGCCGCACCCGGGGTGCAATTCACTGACGTGACCGCCGAAGCCGGCATCAAGTTCATCCACAACAGCGGCAGGGCGGGGAAGAAGTGGCTGCCGGAGACGATGGGTTCCGGCTGCGCGTTTTTCGACGCGGACGGCGACGGCTGGCTGGACATCATCCTGATCAACGGCAGGGACTGGACGCCTCGCGGGCGGAAGCCGCTCCTTGCGCTTTACCGGAACAACCGGAACGGAACTTTTACGGATGTAACCGCGGCCAGCGGGCTCGCGATCGAGATGTACGGCATGGGCGTTGCCGCCGGCGACTACGACAACGACGGCCGGGATGATCTTTACATCACTGCGCTCGAGGGAGACCGGCTGTTCCGCAATCTCGGCGGGTTCAAGTTTCAGGACGCGACGGCGCAGTCTGGAATCCGCAACGCCGATTTCGGCACCAGCGCGGCTTGGCTCGATTACGATCGCGATGGGAAGCTGGATCTCTTTGTCGCCAACTACGTCAAGTGGACGTCCAAAGGCGACCTGTGGTGCTCGCTGGACGGCGCGACGAAGTCGTACTGCACGCCGGAATCGTATAAGGGCACATCGTCGAAGCTCTACCGGAACCTCGGCGGCGGGCGGTTCGAAGATGCGAGCGCGCGAGCGGGCGTCGCGAACCCGACGAGCAAGTCGCTCGGCGTCGCCGTGCTCGATTATGACGGGGACGGCTGGCCGGATCTTTTCGTCGCCAACGATACGCAGCCCAACAAGCTGTACCGGAACAACCGGAACGGTACCTTTACCGAGGAGGGGATGGCGGCGGGCGTGGCGTTTGGCGAAGATGGGGCGGCCCGAGGGGCGATGGGAGTCGACGCCGCCGACTATGACCGCTCGGGACGGCCGCACCTGCTCGTCGGCAACTTCTCGAATCAGATGCTCGGGCTGTACCACAACGAGGGTAACGGGCTGTTCGTCGATGAAGCCCCGCGCTCCGCG
>DATIFQ010000221.1:0-2500 GCA_035455185.1 Bryobacteraceae bacterium
GCCCCAGGATGTGATGAGCCGACATCGAGGTGCCAAACTCCTCCGTCGATGTGGACTCTTGGGAGGAATAAGCCTGTTATCCCCGGAGTACCTTTTATCCGTTAAGCGATGGCCCTTCCATACAGAACCACCGGATCACTATGACCTGCTTTCGCACCTGCTCGACTTGTTAGTCTCACAGTCAAGCACCCTTGTGCCATTGCACTCTGTGCGCGATGACCGACCGCGCTGAGGGTACCTTTGCACTCCTCCGTTACTCTTTAGGAGGAGACCGCCCCAGTCAAACTGCCCACCATACGCTGTTCCCGGCCCGGATAACGGGCCTAGGTTAGAACTCCGAACGCACCAGGCTGGTATTTCACCGTTGCCTCCACCCGGGCTAGCGCCCAGGCTTCAAAGGCTCCCAGCTATGCTACACAGGCAAGTTCAAAGTTCAGCGTAAAGCTACAGTAAAGGTTCACGGGGTCTTTCCGTCTTTCCGCGGGAACGCCGCATCTTCACAGCGATTTCAACTTCACTGAGTCTCGGGTCGAGACAGTGGGGCCAGCGTTACGCCATTCGTGCAGGTCGGAACTTACCCGACAAGGAATTTCGCTACCTTAGGACCGTTATAGTTACGGCCGCCGTTTACCGGGGCTTCGATCAGAAGCTTCGCTTGCGCTGACCTCATCACTTAACCTTCCGGCACCGGGCAGGCGTCAGACCCTATACATCCACTTGCGTGTTCGCAGAGTCCTGTGTTTTTGATAAACAGTCGCAGCCCCCGATTACCTGCGACCTCTCGCAGCTCGTGGAGCAAGTCCACTCACCACAAGAGGCACACCTTCTCCCGAAGTTACGGTGTCAACTTGCAGAGTTCCTTAACCCGAGTTCTCTCAAGCGCCTTAGGATTTTCTCCTCACCCACCAGTGTCGGTTTACGGTACGGCCGTTTGCTGCCTGAAGCTTAGAGGCTTTTCCCGGAAGCGGGGCATCAATCACTTCGGTCCAGTAGGACCTCGTCGTCACGCCTCGGAATTAACGGACCTCCGGATTTTCCAGGAGATCCTTCCTACACGCTTGAACCGGGCAATCCGATCCCGGCTGATCTAGCCTTCTCCGTCACCCCATCGCAGCAGCACCCGGTGCAGGAATGTTGACCTGCTTTCCATCGACTACGCCTTTCGGCCTCGCCTTAGGTGCCGACTCACCCTGCTCCGATTAACGTTGAGCAGGAAACCTTGGGTTTTCGGCGAACGGGTTTTTCACCCGTTTTAACGTTACTCATGTCAGCATTCGCACTTCCGATACCTCCAGCGTGCCTCGCGACACACCTTCGCAGGCTTACGGAACGCTCCTCTACCACTTGGCCTTGCGGCCAAATCCACAGCTTCGGTGCACGGCTTGAGCCCCGCGAAATCTTCGGCGCAGGCCGACTAGACCAGTGAGCTATTACGCTTTCTTTAAAGGATGGCTGCTTCTAAGCCAACCTCCTGGCTGTCTATGACTTCCCACATCCTTTCCCACTTAGCCGTAACTTTGGGACCTTAGCTGGTGGTCTGGGTTATTTCCCTCTTCACGACGGACGTTAGCACCCGCCGTGTGCCTCCCGAGCTTCCACTTTCCGGTATTCGCAGTTTGCACAGGATCGGTAGGACGGGATGTCCCCCTAGCCTGAACAGAGCTCTACCCCCGGAAGTGATACTCGAGGCGATACCTAAATATCTTTCGAGGAGAACCAGCTATCGCCAGCCTTGATTAGCCTTTCACTCCTATCCACACCTCATCGACTACTTTTGCAACAGTAGTTCGTTCGGGCCTCCAGCAGGTATTACCCTACCTTCACCCTGGACATGGATAGATCGACTGGCTTCGGGTCTACTCCCAGCGACTTGGCGCCCATTTAGGACTCGGTTTCCCTACGCCTCCCCTATGCGGTTAGGCTCGCCACTGAAAGTAACTCGCTGACCCATTATACAAAAGGTACGCCGTCACCCCTTGCGGGGCTCCGACTGCTTGTACGCACACGGTTTCAGGTTCTATTTCACTCCCCTCTCCGGGGTTCTTTTCGCCTTTCCCTCACGGTACTAGTTCACTATCGGTCGGCAGAGAGTATTTAGCCTTGGAGGATGGTCCCCCCATGTTCAGACAGGATTACACGTGTCCCGCCCTACTCGTCGTCACTCATCGGACTTCCCTTTCGCGTACCGGGCTATCACCGTCTATGGCCGGGCTTTCCATCCCGTTCTGCTAGGGTCATCCGACTGATCGTGACAGGGCTGATCCGCGTTCGCTCGCCACTACTTGCGGAATCTCGGTTGATTTCTGTTCCTCCGGTTACTGAGATGTTTCAATTCACCGGGTTTGCTTCGCGCGCCTATTTATTCAGCGCGCGATACCGCCTATGCGGTGGGTTTCCCCATTCGGAAATCCCCGGATCAAAGCCAGTTTGCCGGCTCCCCGAGGCTTATCGCAGGCTACCACGTCCTTCATCGCCTTCTGCCGCCAAGGCATCCACCATG
>DATIFQ010000221.1:5000-10006 GCA_035455185.1 Bryobacteraceae bacterium
CGCGAGGCCCGCGCCCTTGAGCGCGTTCGCCAGCTTCATCGAGCCGTCCTTGCAGGCGAGCGTCTTCTCCGGAATGGCCTCCGGCAGCGCCCCGTCGCGGAAGCGGGCGATGAATGTCTCCCGCTCTGCCGCGCCGGCACCGCGGCCGTGATAGGTGTCCACGATCTCGACGGCGAGCTCGAACTTGACGTCCCGGGGATTTCGGCCCTCTTGCACGGACTTCCGTAGCTTCCGGATGTCCATAGCCGTCCGGGCTGACAGCAGATCGAAGTACCGCCACATGAGCTCGTCGGAAATGGACATGAGCTTGCCGAACATGTCCCCGGCCGGTTCGTGGATGCCGATGTAGTTGTTGAGGGACTTCGACATCTTCTGGACGCCGTCCGTCCCCTCAAGGAGCGGCATGGTGAGCACGACCTGCGGCTCCTGGCCGTAGTCGGCCTGCAGCGCCCGCCCGACCAGCAGGTTGAATTTCTGGTCCGTGCCGCCGAGCTCGACGTCGGCCTTGAGCGCCACCGAGTCGTAGCCCTGGACCAGCGGGTAGAGGAACTCGTGCACCGCGATCGGCTGGTTCGATCTGTAGCGCTTGGCGAAGTCGTCGCGCTCGAGCATGCGCGCGACCGTGTATTTCGCGGCGAGCTCGATCATGCCGGCCGCGCTCATGGCCCCGAACCAGCGCGAGTTGAAGTCGATCACGGTCTTCTCGGGGTCCAGGATCTTGAAGATCTGCTCCTGGTAGGTGCGGGCGTTCGCCTGTACCTCCCCCGGCGTCAGCCGCGGGCGGGTCGCGTTCTTGCCCGAGGGGTCGCCGATCATCCCGGTGAAGTCGCCGATCAGGAAGATCGCCGTATGCCCCAGCTGCTGGAACTGGCGCATCTTGTTGATGAGCACCGTATGGCCGAGGTGCAGGTCGGGAGCTGTGGGGTCGAAGCCCGCCTTGACCCGGAGCGGCTTGCCGCGCGCGAGCTTCCTCTTAAGGTCGGCCTCGGTCAGGAGCTCGGCGGCGCCGCGGCGGAGTTCTTCCAGTTGTTGTCCCGGCGCCAGCATCATCCCCCCTTGCCGGCAGCCTACTGCGGCAGGCCTGCAATTCTGTGAGGCGGGCATGGCCTTGGCAATCGCCGGACCCGGCCGCGCGGCCTATATATGTGACGGAGTACAAAGGCCACCCAATCAACAGGTTGACCTGACTTCCTGCATTGATTTACCGTCCCGCTTCTACCTCCCGGGGATACCCGCTGGTGACACGACCCTTCCTGACGAAGGCCACCGCTGAAGTTGTCGCCGTCGCCGAGCCGCGGCGGCTCGGCCTTATTGCCTCCTGCGTCGTTTCGGGCGCGATTCTCTCGGCCGCGGGCGCCCAGCTGCGGAACCCCCTGCTCGACCCGGAGGCGGGCAACCTCCTGCCGGCGGTCGTACAGTCGGCGGCTGCAGACAGCGCGGCCCCGGCGACGCCTTTCGAGTTCATCGCGGTCACGATCGGCCGCAATGACACGCTCGACCAGGTCTTCCGCGGGCTGCAGCTGAAGCTCTCCGACCTCGCCGAGCTTCGGAGCCTCCCGGACGTCCGCAAGAGCCTCGACATGATCCGCCCGGGCGACGTCATCCAGATGACACACCTGAACGGCGAGATCAAGTCGCTCACCCGCCGCATCAACGAGACCGCGACGCTCTCCGTGACGCGCCCCGACGGCGTCTTCAGCGCCAGCATCGTCGAGAACCCGCTCGAGACCGAGGAAACGACGCTCCGCGGCACGGTGGACAGCTCGCTCTACGTGGCGGTCAACGCGGCGGGCGGCACCGACCGCCTCGCGGTCGAGCTCGCGGACGTGTTCAAGTACGACATCGATTTCGTCAACCAGGTGCAGCCGGGCGACCACTTCATCGTGGCGCACGAGCAGCAGTACCAGGACGGTGCGTTCGTGCGCGACGGCGACATCCTCGCGGCCGAATTCGTGAATTCCGGCAAGACCTACCGCGCGGTGCGCTACGTCGGCCCGAACGGGCGCGCGGACTACTACACGCCGGACGGCCGCCCGGTGCGCAAGGCCTTCCTGCGTTACCCGGTCGACTACGCCCGCATCAGCTCGGGCTTCAACCTGGCGCGACGGCACCCGGTGCTGAACCGCGTGCGCGCGCACAAGGGCATCGATTTCGCGGCGCCCTCGGGCACGCCGATCAAGGCGGCGGGCGCGGGCCGCGTCGTCAGCCGGGGCCGCAACGGCGGCTATGGCAACGTCGTCGTGCTCGCGCACAGCAAGGGCGTCACGACGCTCTACGGCCACATGTCGCGCTTCGCGAAAGGACTTTCGGTCGGCGACCACGTCGCCCAGGGGCAGGTCATCGGCTACGTCGGCATGACGGGCCTCGCGACCGGCCCGCATGTGCATTACGAGTACCGCGTGAACGGCGTACACAAGAACCCGGCGCGCGTGACAGTGCCGAAGGCCGACCCGATCCCGGCCAGCCTGATGGCGGACTTCAAGGCGCAGACCACCCCGCTCCTCGCGCGCCTAGACGCGCAGTCGACGCCGGCCGTACAGGTCGCGAGCGCGACGCAGAGCACCGGCGACAGCGCCGGCCGCTAGAGCAAAGAGGGGACGCTCCCCGATTTCCGCCGCGGAAATCGGGGAGCGTCCCCTTTTTCTCTTTTTCTCCAGTCGAGAACGACGACCCGCAGCCGCAGGTCGTGGTGGCGTTCGGGTTGCGGATGACGAACTGCGCACCCTCGAGGTCCTCGCGATAGTCGATCTCCGCGCCCGCGAGGTACTGGAACGAGAGCGGATCGACGAGCAGCGTCACGCCCTGGTTGGGGAATTCCGCGTCGCCATCCTCGATCTTCTCATCGAAAGTGAATCCGTACTGGAAGCCCGAGCAGCCGCCGCCGGAGACGAACACGCGCAGCTTCAGCTTCGGGTTGCCCTCCTCGCGGATGAGCTCGCCGACCTTGCGCGCGGCCGCGTCCGTGAAGATGAGGCCATCGTTCCTGTGCGTCGTTTCGCTCACGAATTCCTTTCCACCGTCCGGATGATCAGCGTTTCATCTTAGGACCTCGCCGGCGGGGGGTCAAAGCGGCGGCAGATCCGCGCCACCCTCGACTCGCCAGTCGAAAGTCTGCTTGGCCGGCTCGGGGTTGCGGCCGAGCCGATACTCGACATGGAGGCGCTCCGGCTCAAAATCCACCGGCAGCTCGATCGGCACCTCGATCTGCTGGAAGAAGCGCAACGAGAACGGGAACTGCTTGCGCTTGTCGATCTCGATCTCGGGCAGCGCCAGCGTCGCGGGCGACTTGCCCCGGTGGCCCTCGACCGAGAAGGTGACGGTGCCGTTCGCGATCGTGTCGCGGGTCGCGGCCTGGACCAGCGTGATGAGCACGCGGTAGCGCCGGTCCTCCTCTTCCGCGCGCACGCGCAGTTCCTGCACGCGCAGCGTCCCGGAGCCGTACTGGCGCACGACCAGGCCACGGTAGAACTGGAGTTCCTGCTTCTGGCGCGCCGTCTCGGCCTGCAGTTCGCCCATCATCTGCTGCGCGTCCGACTGCGCCTGGCGATCCAC
This sequence comes from Bryobacteraceae bacterium, assembly GCA_035455185.1. Classification (GTDB taxonomy): domain Bacteria; phylum Acidobacteriota; class Terriglobia; order Bryobacterales; family Bryobacteraceae; genus JAEHDI01. The sequence goes on from DATIFQ010000221.1 coordinate 8,553, forward strand.
CTTCTGGCCGAGCTCGGCGACCGTCACGCGGTGGCGGAGCGCCTCGTTCTCCCCCTCGAGCGCCTGCGCGCGCTTGCGCAGGTCCAGCCGCTCCAGCATCGAGCTCACGACGAAGTAGCCCGCGCTCGCGCGCCCGAGCTCGAAGGCGCCCCAGGCCAGGGCGAGGACCCCGAGGAGCAGCAGGGCGATCTTCCAGCGGGCGATGCGGCTGTTCTCGCTCAAGGCCGGACGTCGTCGCTAGAATCGCGGCGGGAACGGGGGCACGGACGAATGCACTGGATCAAGGCCTGGCACGTCGTCTTCATGGTGACCTGGTTCGCGGGCCTCTTCTACCTGCCGCGGTTGTTCGTATACCACGCCACGACGAAGGACAGCGCGGGGCTCGCGCGGTTCTGCGTGATGGAGCGCCGCCTGTTCGCGATCATGACGATCGGCGCGGTGCTGACGGCGGTCTTCGGCATGTGGCTCCTGGCGAAAGACCCGCTCCTGCTCCAGACCGGCTGGCTGCGGGCCAAGCTCACGCTCGTCCTCCTGCTCATCGGCTACCATGCCTGGCTCTGGAAGCTCGTGCAGGACTTCGCGGCAGACCGAAACCGGCACGGCGAGCGCTGGTACCGCTGGTTCAACGAGATCCCCTCGCTGCTCTTGATCGGCATCGTGCTGCTCGCGGTCGCGCGGCCGTTCTAGGTTTCGGGCCCCGCGGTGCGGGCGCCCATGCGCTCCGACCACCACGGCGGATAGGGCGGCAGCCCCTCCGGGAACGCGAACCTGCCGAGCTCGTGCAGCGCGCGCGAGTACACGCGGCGCTTGAAGTAGATGACGTCGTGCACGGCGTCCCACCAGTCGACCCAGCGCCAGCGATCGAATTCCGGCGGCTGCTCGGTCGCGTCGAAGCGCAGCGCCGAGTCCCCGACCCCGAGCTTCAGGAGATACCAGCGCTGTTTCTGGCCGATGCAGGGCGGGCTCGAATCGCGGCGCACGAACTGCTGCGGCAACCGGTAGCGCAGCCAGCTGCGCGTGCGTGCGAGCTCCTCGACTTGATCGGGGCGGAGCCCCACCTCCTCCGTGAGCTCGCGGTAGAGCGCCTGCTCGGGCCGCTCGCCGCGGCGGATGCCACCCTGCGGGAACTGCCAGCCGCGCGCGCCCACGCGCCCGCCGATGAACACCTGGCGGTCGTCGTTCATCAGGATGATGCCGACGTTCGCGCGGTAGCCATCGGCGTCGATGTAGTCGGTCTCCCGGTCCATGGGCGCGATTTTAATCGGCTAGAGTGCGCGCATGGGGAGGATGCGCGCGACGACCCTGGTCCTGCTGCTGATCGCTGCGTCCATCGTCGCGATCGCGGCTTCGCTCGCCCTCGGCAGTTCCGGCATCGACGCGCCCTGGGAGCGGCTCGCGGCGGGCGACCCGTTGATGCGCACGATCGTCTGGGAGCTGCGCCTCCCGCGGGCGCT
>DATIFQ010000222.1:0-4215 GCA_035455185.1 Bryobacteraceae bacterium
AGGAGCTTCTCCATCGGCCTGGTGACGCGCTCCTCCACTTCTTTCGCCGATGCGCCCGGCATCTGCACAAACACGTCGATCATCGGAACGATGATCTGCGGTTCCTCTTCTCGCGGCAGTTTGATGACTGCGAAGGCGCCGAGCGCGAGCGAAGCAACGATGAACAGCGGCGTGAGCTTGGACTGAATGAAATTCGCAGCCAGCTTGCCGGCTGTTCCGTAAGAGGGACGGTCGGTCACGGGCGGACCTCCACCCTGGCGCCATCCACCAGGCCTGCCGGCACCGGGTAGATCACTTTTTCGCCGGGGTTCAGGCCGGAAAGCACCTGGCGCTGGTCCTGAAGCGATTGACCCATAGTGACGAGCCGTGTGCGTGCGACACCCTCGTCGGCGACCATCACCGACTGGAGCTGGCCGCGTTCGATTACCGCGCCGGCGGGCGCCACCAGAGTTTGTTTCGAGCCGAGTTGGAACGCTGCCCGCCCGAACATGCCGCTGCGGACTTGGGACATCGGAGGCAGCTCGATCTTCACGGTGTAGGCTCGCGCGGCGGGATCGACCGACGGGACGATCTCGGAGACACGCGATTCGACCGTCTTGTCGAGTGCGTCGAGCGTCACTGTCGCCTTGTGCCCCGCCCGGATCAGGGCGATCCAAGACTCGGAGACCGATGCCTCGAGGCGGAGAGCGCCGGCACGTTCTATGGTTGCCAGCGGAGCGCCCGGCGCGGCAAGGTTACCAAGCTCGACCTGTTTCTCCACTACCACCCCATCAAACGGCGCAACGATCTGAGAGTAGCCGCGCATAACGCCCGCGGACTGGAAGCCTTCCTGGGCCTGAGCTATCTTCGACGTGAGTTGTTCACGCTTCGCTGTCGCCATGGCGTAATTCGCCTGTGCCTCTTTGAGCCGGGCCGACGATTCGTCATATTCCTGATTGGAAATCGACTTCTTGTCGAAGAGTTCCTTCATGCGATGGAAAGTGACTTGGGCGAGGTCGAGGTTCGCCTTGGCGGCGGCCATCGCACTTTCGACCTCGGGCATAGCGCTTTCTGCTTCACCCACTGCCGCCTCGGCCTGGCGATAGTGAGCGTCCAGGTCGCGCGAGTCGAGCGCAACCAGCAACTGGCCCTGCCGGACGGCGTCGCCGGTCTGGAAGCGGACTTCACGCACGTAGCCCATCACCTTCGCCGAGATGACGGTTGACGTGCGCGCGCGCACGGTGCCGACGGCTTCATAGGTCTGAGGCCATTCGGTGGATTTCACAGTCACGGTCTGAACAGCAACCGGCGTGGCGGATGACGCGGCTTCGGAGCGGCGCGGCTTCTCGCCGCAAGCGGTCAGCACGCCGAGAAGCACCACAACGATCAGGGGGAATAGTCTTTTTCGCATCTCAGGACGCTCCTAATTGAGAACTTCCGAATCCAGGGTGAGCGTGCCGGCGGCAAGGTCGAGAGCGACCGCCGCCAGGCGCTGTCCGTGGACCGCGGCCAACCGCCGGACCCTCGTTTCCAGCAGCGCCGTTTCACTGCGCAGCAATTCGGTAACGTTGTTCAGACCGTTCTCGTAACGGTTTTTGACAATCCGCAGGTTTTCCTCGGCTTGGGTCACGGCCGCCTCAGTCACCTTGAGGCGCTCCTGAGCGGCCTGGAGGTCCAGGTAGGCGCTCCGAACCTGGAGACGCACGGCCGAATCGATCTGGCGCTGCTGGGCGCGTGCGCGGGCCAGGGACTGGCTCGCTTCGTCGATGCGCGCCTTGTCGGCAAAACCGTTGAACAGGTTCCAGCGCATGGAGGCGCCTGCGAACCAATTGGCGCCGCCCTTATTGATGAATTCCTGCCGGTCCGCCTCGAAGGCGACACGGACGGAGAACTGCGGGAGCAACGCCGACCGAGCCGCCTGAGTCTGTGTCTCGGCGATGGACGCCGAAAGCCTCACCTGACGGGCTTCGGGACGGCTCTCGCTGGCGTTCTGCTCGCGCTGGTCGAGCGGCGTAGATTCGCCGGTGAACTCGCTGAGCGGCGTGCTCAAGTCGTGTTTTGTATCGAGCGGCAGGCCCAGGGCTTCGTTCAGCGCTGCGCGGGCGATCTCCACGTCGTAGGACCTCCGGATCGCCTGCTCGCGCATTGCTGCGAGATGAACGCGAATCGCGAGCACGTCGGCGTCCGTTGCCATGCCCGCCGACCGCACGGCGTCGGCCCGTTGCTCGTCCGCCTCCGCCGAACGCACCGCCTCACGGGCCACATTCAGGCTCTCTTGAGCGAGCAGTGCCCCGTAGTAAGTCCGGACGACGTTCGCGATCACCTCCATCTGCGTGCGGCGCTTGTCCTCGCCGGCGATGCTCTGGCCGAGCTCGGCGGAACGAATCTGGGTTTTAGTCTGCCCGAAGTCCCAGATCATCTGATCAACCGTAACCTGCGACTGGAAATTGTTCAGGAAATCCGGCCGGTTCAGTGGTCCGACGGCGAAGTTGTGCTCCCCGAACTGATGCTGTGTCAGCAGAGAACTGAAGACGAACACCGGGTTATTGCTGCGCTGCCAGGACTCGGTGTAGTTCAGCTTGGGCAGGTGGCCGCTGCGCGCTTGGCGCAGCCTTGTCTCAGCCGCACTCACCTGTGCGCCGGCCGCCTCGACGGACGGGTGCTTCTCGATGGCCGTGCGGACTGCATCTTTTAGCGAGAGCGGCGTCTGGGAGAACAGGGGGACGCTCAAGAGCAAAACAAGACCGGTCTTCATACGATTCCATTTCGCATATCTTAGTTGTCTCTGTTATTGGTCAGGATGCAGGCGTCGGCCGGAGGTAACAGACAAGGAACTCCGATCACCGTCCAGCCGGGCCTGCATCCCCAGGCTCGGGACACGGAACTCCGGAAAACATTCTATCTGTTCGAGCCTCTCTTGAGAATCGCGCCCCCGCGTCCTTCGTTCCTTTCCCGCTACAATCACCTGAGAAGGGGATTTCTGTCACTTCCCCGCCCGGATGGCATCTTTGGAGAGAGAACAGGAAGTCGAGCTGGCGCGGGACCTCCTGGCTGGCAACCTTGAGGTGTTCGACCGTTTCGTGGAGAGTTTCCGCACAAGGCTCTTCCAGTACAGCCTGCTCATGTGCGGACAGCGCGAGGACGCCGAGGAGGTCTCCCAGGAAACCCTGCTCAAGGTCTTTGAGAATCTTGACCAGCTTCGTGAGCCGGAGCATGTTCGCTCGTGGGTATTCCGGATCGCCAAGAATGCCTGCTTGATGAAGCGTCGGAAAAGCGTGTTCGCTCCCGTCCGCGAATTGTCGCTCGATGAGTTCATCCCGTCGATGGACCACCACGGTGGCGAGAGAAAGCTGGAGATCGCCGACTGGTCGGCGCTTCCGGATGCCCAGGCGCTGCGCTCGGAGCTTCGGAATGTCTTACAAGAAGCGATCTCGGAGCTGCCGGAGATCTACAAGTCCGTGCTGCTGCTCCGAGATGTGGAGGAGCTGTCCACCGAAGAGGCCGCACAGGTGTTGGATGTGAGCGAGGACGTCGTCAAGACTCGGCTGCACCGCGCGCGCCTTGCGGTGCGGCAGAAGCTCGACCAGTATCTGAAGGTGCGCGTGAACTAGGAGAAGCCCATGGCAGAGCAGACGGGCAAACACTTTGGGAGCTGCAAAGAGATCTTCGCGGAGCTGTCCGCGTACCTCGACGCCGACCTGCCGCCGGATGCCTGTCAGGAGATCGACGAGCATCTCTCGGGCTGTGCTCCCTGCGTGGAATTCGTGAACAGCCTGCGCCGCACCGTGGAACTCTGCCGCGGCTACGAGGCAAGCTCCGTCCCCGGCCCGTTGACCCAAGAGGCGCGGGGCCAGCTTCTGGTGGCGTTTCAGCAGATGCTCGCCGCGAAGAAGGGATCGCCGCCGAACCGCACGTAAGCATAAGAAGCGGCTCATCTTAGTCGTGGAAACCTGGCGTCTTCTCTCGTCGCTGTGACACCGGTCACTGCCGGGCGGCGGCTCACGGCATAAGGTGGTATCAGGAACGGCGATGGCAACGACCGTCAACGCAATGCCCCCCGAGGCTACAGCAGAGCGAAAACCGGCGCCGCGCAAGAAGCTGTTGAAACGGCGGATCGCCGATCACTCCCAGACACTGCGGCGCGTCGTGCAGCTTGCATTCTTTGCTCTGAACGTCTGGATCGGGGTGGAGTTCTTCCTCTTTGTTCGCCATTACGAGACCGGGGGCGCCTCGGTT
>DATIFQ010000223.1:0-5682 GCA_035455185.1 Bryobacteraceae bacterium
CGTACCCGTGACGGTGGTCAGCGCGTTGGCGGAGCAAGGCGCCGCGGAACTCATCCGCCACGTGAGGCACGGCGAGACCGCAGCGCTCGTGGGCTCTTCCGGGGTAGGGAAGTCGACCATCGTGAACTGGTTGCTCGGGAGAGACTCGCAGCCGACCCACGAGGTGCGGGAGCACGACGGGAGGGGTCGCCACACGACCACAAGCCGCGAGTTGATCCCGATGCCGGGCGGGTGGCTGCTCATGGATACTCCGGGCCTGCGCGAGCTGCAACTCTGGGCTGGCGAGGACGGCTTGGACCGGACATTTGAGGACGTGGCGAGCTTTGCAGCCATGTGCCGCTTCCGCGACTGCCGCCATGAAGGCGAACCCGGATGCGCCGTAACGGAAGCCGTCTCCGGCGGCGATCTGGACGAGGCGCGGCTCGGAAGCTACCGTAAGCTCCAGCGCGAGCTGGCGCACCTCGTCCGCCGGCAGGACGAGAGGGCAGCCGCGGAAGAGAAACGGAGGTGGAAACGCATCCACAAGGCGATGCGGCAGGGCGGCAAGCGACTGTAGATTCAGCGACAATCACCTCCGGTAATCCTTTGCGACGGGCTGCGATACAAGTCATAATTCTCCGTTAAGGAGACTTCATCATGCGATCGCATACGCACTCTGTGAAGCTGGCGGCGATGCTCGCCATGCTCCTCTTGCTTCCGCTTTCAGCTACCGATCGACGAAAAGGAATCTATGTCGGGTTCAGCGATTCCGTACTCCCACACATTGCCGACGGAAACGGATGGAAGACGCTAATCACATTGGCCAACATGGATTCAAAGATCGTTCAGTACACTTTGACGTTCCGTTCCAGCCCGACGGGTCAACCGTGGCAATTGAACATTGCCGGATTCGGTGCAATAACCACAATCTCCGGAACCATCCCTATTGGAGGGTCTGCATTCTTCGAGACCACAAACCCACCCGGTCCCACGTCCGTAGGTTGGGCGCAGCTTGAGACCTACGATCGCATCGGGGGCATGGCTGTCTTTCGATTTTCCCCCGGAGGCCTTCAGGACACAGAAGCCGTCGTTCCGTTTGCGAGCGAATATGATGATGACTTTCTTATTCCGTTTGACAATCGAAGCGGATTCGTCACCTCGATGGCAATCGTGAATCCGTCTTCGTACACTGCGGTTTCGGTATTCGTGGAGTTCAGAGATGTGACGGGCCAGCGAATCCTGCTGGATACAATTACACTTCAACCACGCGAACATCGTGCCTTCTCGACCGCTGAGCGATTCCCAGCCTCTATCGAAAAGAACGGCGTGATTGCATTTAGCACAGCCGATCTAGGAGTCTCCGCACTGGGAATCCGGTTCAATCCTCGTTTTTCGTTCACATCGGTCCACGCCCTGAGCAAGTGAACGGGGTAGCGCCCCTGTCTTGGCCCGAAATGGAGAATAGCATGGAAATGCCATGTTTTTTCTGAAATGGCTCTCGTTAGCTGTTCTGATCTCCATTCCATCGGCAGCGCAATTCGAGGATCTGTCCACCGATGACACCGGCAGCCGCGTTTGGTTTTCTTCGTTGCTCCGGCTTCGCGGGACCGACCAGGAGCTGTACGACAAGCTCTTCACCGCAGATGCCAATGGACATGTCACGCTCCTGCTCCAGCGACCGCCCGACAATCCGTATCATCTTCTGAACCGCCCCGAGGTTTCTGGTGACGGTCGCACACTCGCCTATCTCGCGCGGTATTACTGTCCGCCGCAGGTCACGTGCAGGGTGGCCGTCGGCTCCCACGGCGTAATCACTGTTCCAGGCCAACCCGATATTGAGGTTACTGGCAGCATCCATCTGAGCCGAAATGGCAGATACATCATGCGGGACAGCTATCGTTACTTGGGTCCGACGGACCAGGTGGAGATGATCGACCTGCAGACCGGTACGCGCCACCAGATCCCCGTAGCGAACTTTCTGCCTATCAGCGGAGGACGCCAAGTCGCTTCGAATGGATCGGCTCTGGTTTACGCGAACGGACTTTGGCTCATCCGGTTCGATGGCAGCTTCCAGTTTGTGCCGACCTGGAACTTCGGTCCATCATCGGATCCGCAGCAGTGGTTTCCCGCGGCACTGAGCGCCACAATGGACGACTCCGCGAGCATTGTGGTGTTTCAGACGATGGCTGGGACGCCGGGCTTGGGCATCGTGAGGCCGGACGATAGTTCCTCACTACGGACCCTCGTTTCCGCTGAAGAAGGCTGCACAAATCCAGTGATGTCGGCGGACGGGAAGCGGGTCCTCTTTCTTTCACAAGCCAACTTTTCCGGCAGCAACACGCGCGGGCTGCAGCAGGCCTGGATTGTCAGTACGGATTCCGGCGCCATCCAGATGGTCACGAATGACCCCGCAGGTATTGAGGAAGCGACGCTCTCCGGAGATGGAAATGCAGTGTGGGCCAGTACGTTCGCAGGCCGTCTCTTGTGGATCCGGGTCGATACCTCCGTCGTGCGCGAGATCATTCCTTGGACCACAGCGGTCGATTCGGATCCTCTCAATTTCCCGATCCGGGCTGCACCAGGATCCCTCGCGCAGTTGACCGGCCGAGGCTTGTCTTCTCAACAGGTGAATTCCGGTCTCCCTCTGGCCACAGAACTATCAGGAGTGCGGCTACTCGCCGATGGGGCACCTCTCCCGCTGCTCTTTGTCTCTCCAAAGGAGATCGGATTTCAGGTTCCTTGGGAGATGCGAGGCAGACACACTCTCACGCTGGCGCCCACCCGATCACCCTTTGAAGATCAACTCACAAGGCAACTGCAGGTTGTCGATACATCCGTGGAGCTCCTGAACACGGCAGATGGACAGCCGGCGATTGCGCATGATGACTTCCATGGGTTGGTCACGCCGAACGATCCGGCAAGGCCCGGTGAAGTGCTGCATCTATACCTCACCGGCCTCGGGGCTGTCGATTCCCCCGTCGCGACCGGAGACGCGGCGCCGATGGCTCCGCTCTCAACCGTAACAGACCGGGTATCTGTTTATTGGGCTGGTTCGGTGCTGCCTGCTCCTCCGCCTTCGGGCCCCGAGGTTTTATTCGCCGGGCTTGCGCCAGGTATGGTCGGCATCTACCAGGTGGATATCCGCCTGCCCGCAAACGCACCGCTCGCGCAATTGGGGATCTCGATTCAGGTCGGGGATACCAACACCGTCACAACTTTTCCAGTGGGTGTTCCCTGATAGATCGCTGCTGAGCATCCGAGCAGAAGTGGGTAAGGACCGAACGGCAACGAAACGGTCAGATTTCAGATCTCCTCCTCCGAAACCTGATGTAGAATCGGTGAGGCCAAACCATGGCCCTGGAGGAAGTAGTGCGCCACACGCCGTCTTGCATGACTCGCCGCCGGTTCGGATTGACTCTGTGCGGAGTGCCTCTTTCCTATGCGCTGGCAGCCGAGGACTTTGGAGCGATGCCGTGGGCCGGACCGGCCAGCGTCGCCAAGGTGTACCTCGCTGGCGCCACCATTCACTGGCCGAAGCCCGACCTCGACGTCCAGAAGGACATCGCCGAAATCGAGGCGAGGCTTGCCGAGTTCGAGCGCAAGCACCCGAACGACGTACGCTTCACCGGCGGTCAGTTGTTGCGGAAAGAGGAGGACGTCGCACCGTGGGCACAGAGTATCGCGGATGCCGACGCTGTCCTGATTCTGCCGCTCGCCCAGCCGCTCGGACCGCTGGGGCAGGTGTTGGACGCGATCAAGGTCCCTGCGCTCTACTTCTCGCGCCCGTACGCCGGGCACTCCTGGGCATCCATCGCAGGCTACCGCAAGAGCGGGAAGCGCGTGGACGCCGTAGCCTCATCCAGCTACGGAGACCTTGACGCCTACGCGGGCATTTTCCGAACCATCCACCATCTGCGGAAGAGCCGAATGCTCGTCGTGGCAAACAGCCCCCGAGGCCGGGACGCTCAGGCCAAAGCTTACTCGGAGTACTTCGGCACGGACTTCCGTTTCCTCACTTACGACGACCTCAATGCTGCGTTTGCGGATGGCGACGAACGCAAGGCCCGGCAGGCAGCCGAGGAGTTCACCCGCGGCGCGCTGCGTGTCGTTGAACCGAAGCCCAAGGAAATCCAGGACGCGCTCCGCTTCTACTTCGGCATTGCCGGCATGATGAAGCGCGAGAAGGCCAACGCTGTCACCGTGGACTGCTTCGGTGGGCTTCTGGCGCACAAACTGCCGGCGTATCCATGCATCACCTGGTCGAAGCTGAATGACCAGGGACTGTACGGCGTCTGCGAAGGCGACATCGAATCGACGATGAGCCAGATGCTGGTGACTTCCTACTCCGGCATGCCGGGTTTCGTCTCGGATCCTGTGATCGATCTGAGCCGCAACGAGATCATCCACGCGCACTGCGTCGCCGCGACGAAGATGAAGGGCATCGGCGGCTCCTCCTCGCCGTACATCATCCGTAACCACCTGGAAACGAATGAAGGCGCGGTGTTGCAGGTGCTGATGCCATCCGGCGAGACGATCACCTGCGGACGCTTCGCTACTCCGAAGAAGTTCCTCGTCTCCACGGCCGTCGTTACCGGCAACGTGGACTCCGACCGCGGATGCCGCAGCCAGATCCGCACGCAGGTCACCGATGCTCAGAAGATGCTCGAGGCCTACAGCGCCGGCCTGCACCGGGTCATCTTTTACGGCGACCACGTGAAGACGGTCGAGCGCATGGGCAGGATGATGGGCTTCGAAGTCGTGAAGGAGATCTAGGGGCAGCGGGGAGCCCCCTTTTGTTTCGCCGCTCCATCATGTATACTGCGGGTTAAGAGTTTAAGACCCTCTAGTGTGAATACCGGCGCCCGCCGGCGCTAGAGTCTCAGGGGTCGTATTGAATCCCGTCGCGCCGAGGAGATCCTTGCGTCCATGAAGAGCCTGCTAGAACCTCCACCAGCGAGAACCGAAGACCAGGACTTTATCGACCGTATCATCAAAGAACAGGGCGACCGCCCGGGCGCCCTGCTCACCGTCCTGGAGCGTCTTCAAGAACGCCACCCGAACAAGTACCTGCCGATGGAGACGCTGGAATATGTCGCCGCCCGGACCGACATCCCCGTGGCTCAGGTCTGGAGCGTCGTGACCTTCTACGCGCTGTTCAACCTCGAGCCCCAAGGCCAGCATACCGTCTGTATCTGCCGCGGCACCGCCTGTCATACGCGCGGCTCGCGCAGCCTGCTCGAACGGCTCCGCCTTGAACTGGGCGTCAACAAAAAGGACGATCAGCACGAGGCAGACAAACTTTCTCTAACCACGCCGGACCGCCGCTTCACGTTGCGGACCGTCGCCTGTTTCGGACAGTGCGCCCTCGCCCCGGTGGTCGAGATCGATCACGCGATTTACGGTCACATGAACGAGCAGACTCTCCACCGTGAGCTCCAGGCTTTGAATCAGGAGGGCGCAAAGTGAGACGGATCACCGACATCGCCAGCTTCAGCGAAGCGAAAGCTGCCGGCATGGCTAAGCTGATGCCCTTGCGCCCACGCATCGCCGTGGGCATGGGCACCTGCGGAACGGGCAACGGCGCCGAGTCCGTTTACCAGGCATTCGCCTCGGCCATCGACTTCCGCGGCCTCGACGCCGAACTGACCCGCACCGGCTGCTTCGGTTTCTGCGCGCAGGAACCTCTGGTGAACGTCCGGCTTC
>DATIFQ010000224.1:0-4948 GCA_035455185.1 Bryobacteraceae bacterium
TCCTTGTCCTCCGGACGATGCACGTTATTGTTGCCGGGTAGACCGGGGTACTCCCAGTCGATGTCGATGCCGTCGATATCGTGCCGCCGTACGAACTCTATGGCGCTGTCGGTGAAACGTCGGCGGCTCTCAGGCGTGAGAGCCGCGTCGGAGAAGTTGTTGGACCAGGTCCAGCCGCCGACCGAGATGAGGATCTGCAGGTGTGGATGCTCGCGCCGCAGATCCGCGAGCTGCTGGAAATTCTCCGTGTCGCGGGCAAAGCCTTCGACAATGCGGCCGTTCCGGACGTCGGCGAACGCGTAGTTGATGTGCGTCAGCTTGTCGGCCGCGATTTCGGACGGCACGATCAGCTCGTTGCGTGGAAACAAGTAGCCGATGATCACCGCTTTCCTCGGCGAGGCGGAGATGCCGAGAATGGCCACGACCGCTGCGCCCAGCGCAACCGGGATACGTGCGGATGTCATCGATCCTCCTGGGACTACGGATTACCTACAACTGTAGCTGAGTCCGCCGCCCCGCGCTCCCCGTATTGACGCGGCGCCGGAGGCGAGGTCGAATAGCGCAATGAATGCGAATCCCACTTCCGGCTCCCTCTTCAACTGGACGCAGTTCATCTACGCACTGCATGCGTTTAGCCTGCTCACGGGAATCCTTGGCGCCGCCACGGTGGTCGGCGCCTTCCTGACCGGATGGCCGTCGCTCATCGCCGTGGTCCTGAACTACGTGAAGCGCAGCGACGTGCGTGGCACCTGGCTGGAGTCGCATTTCCGATGGCAGATCCGCACCTTCTGGTACGGGCTGCTGTGGGTCAGCCTGTGCATCCTCTTCGTGATCATGACGCTCGGGATCGGAATTCTGATCGCGTGGCTGCCGCTCGCCATCGTGGCGCTCTGGTTCGTGTATCGCATCCTCCGCGGCTGGCTGGCGTTGCGGGAGGGCCGGCCCATGCCGATTTGAAGCGGGGTGAGGGCGCACGCACGTGTTCGACCGGATCGCCAGCCAGGCGAAACCTGAAGGTGCTTACAGACGAGATCTTGACGCATTAAGCTGGCGGAGGCCTCGTCCACCTGCGGTGGGCAGAACGCCCGGCGTTTGAGCGAACGCCTCGGCGCGTCCCCGGTTTAAGCCCTCATTCGGTTCGAGAACGACCCTCGGCTCCGCGTCGAGCTCAAAACGCATTCAGCGTGACGCGCGTCCTTGGCAGGTAAGGTTTGAAAAATGCCTATTTCCTCAATATTGTCGGCACGCAGCCGGGGCTTTCGGCGGTCAGCCTCTGGATCGCCGACGACTCGGCCAAACGAGCTTACGCCGGGATGCCGACGCGTCGAAGCAGGTCGCCGAACCGGGGATCGGTGCGAACGGGGTCCCAGAGTGCGTCTACTTTCAGGTAAGCGAGGCGAGTGAACCGCTGCTCGGATGCTTTTTCTAGCCAAATGAAGGCCTGATCTTTATCTTCCAGCCCGGCGTAAACCAGCGCAACGAAAAGGGCAGGTGCAAAACCCTGCTTCGTAGCCGCCTCAAGCTCATGGATCATCTGTAGTGCCTCGTTTCGCTCGCCTAATCGAGCATACGAGTATCCAAGAAGGGCGAGAAGGGTGGCGCCTCCACGGCTTAGCGTGGAATATTTTTCAAGCGCGGACAGACATTCTCGATACATTCCTTTCGAGAGATACACCTCTCCCAGCACCACGTATGAAATCGCAAAATTCGCATCCATCTCCAGCGTGTAATGGGCCTGCTCAATAGCTCGGTCGAACTCTCGTGCAAGGTACAACTGTACCGCCAAGCTATGGCTGCCAGCAGGGGAAGCAGGATCGAGATCTAAGGCGCGTTTCGCTACCTCCAGGGCTTCCTCTGATCGTCCGAGAGAACTGAGATAGAGAGGATAGAACGTGTGAGCTCTGCAATACGCTGGATTGAATGCGAGGGCTTGCTCAAAATGCTTTCCGGCGGCCGCCCAGTCCCCATCGTAGGTGAAACTGACGTATCCGAGTGCAACGTGAGCTTCCGCGAGGTCTTTGTCTATCTCCAGTGCCTTCACCGCGGCGATCTTTGCTTTCGGCATGGCCTCCCACGGAGCAACCACATTGAAAAACGCGAAATAGGCGTAGGTGTCAGCCAAACCTGCATAAGCCAGGGAATAGGATGGGTCTTTGTCGAGAGCCTGCTCAAAGTATTCAACGGCTTTCTGCAAACCTTCTGCGTTCCGTTTGTTCCAGTGATACCGTCCCTTCAGATAAAGCCGATACGCTTCGGCGTCTTCGGTGTAGCGTCTTGTCAGGCGTTGCCTTTCATTGCTGGTCAACTTCAGCCGCAACTTCTCAGAAATTTCTTTGGAAAGATCGTCTTGGAGGGCAAAAACATCCTCAACCTTGCGTCTATGTTGGCCACCCCAGAGCTGCGCACCCGTTGCAACATCCATCAGTTCCGCCCGAACGATCAGCGTACTGTCGCGCTGCAGCAATCTCCCCAAGACTACGGCGCGAACGCGTAGCTCGTTTCCTGCCTTTTGGGGATCGACGTCCCTTCCTTTAAAGCGGAACACCGTGCTGCGTGCCACCACACGCAGGTTCCGGATTTGCGAGAGATTGTTGATCAGGCTTTCGGCGATGCCGTCGCTCAAGTATTCCGCGTCGGGATCGGCGCTGTCATTGGCGAAGGGGAGCACCGCTACCGACTCGATGGCCTCCTGGTGGCGCCCCAAAAAGACCGCGTTGACGGGAGCGATAAAGCGGTATCCCTTGCCCGAAATCGTTTCAACGAACGCCGGCGACTCTCGCGAATCCTGCAGAGCTTTCCGCAGCTTACGGATCGCTGTATTGACTCCCATTTCGACGTTCACGAAGACACCCGGACCCCACAACCGCCGTACGATGTCGGCCCGGGAAACAAGCTGCCGATTGCGTTCTATTAAAAGGATGAGGAGGTCCATAGGTTGGCGCTCAAGGTGGACCCTTTGCCCGCCCCGGCGCAGCTCGTAGGCCGATATATCGAGCTCGAACTCACCAAATCGAAACGTCCAGTCTGAATCAGGACGCGACATAGGCTCCTGCGCCCCACGATTTCCTAAGACACCTGGAACAGGTGCTCTGGGCCCGGGTATTGGCGAACGGCCGATGATATCCGCCGCTTCAGAAATACTCCAGATTAAATACAGGCGGTCTCCATGGTCATCGATGCAGGCCAATGTCACTATTTCGCAGAGTGGAACCATCTCAGCGGAACTCAGAACAAGAAGGAGAACTCCCGATGATGTCGCTTAATTCCGAGCGCTTTGCGGTTTCCGATAGGACGGCGGCATTGGTTCTGGCCAGCATGCTGCTTCTGGGGTCGGGAAGAACCGCCAGGGCTCAGGTGGAGGACCCTGGGTCTCGAAACCGCCTTGAAGGGACATGGCACCTGGTGGTCACGGTGCGCGATTGTCAGACAGGCGAGGAGATGCGGCATTTCCCGGCCCTGGCGGCCTTCTCGAAAGGAGGTACGCTAGCAGTGACAACCGCAGGCCAGTCCCCCTCGCTAAGCACTACCGGTTTGGGCGTGTGGCGGCACACTGAGGGCCAGAGTTACAGCGCGGTCTTCGAGACCTTCGTTTTTAGCCCCGCGGGAGTGTGGATACAGAAACACAGGATCACGCGGGTCATCGATATCGTTGACGACGGCGACACGTTCATGGATACAGTTGCTCTTGAAGTCTTCGACGCTAACGACAACCTGATTGTGAGGGGCTGCGGCACCAGCGTCGCGAACCGCTTCAAATGAATGGCGGAAAGACCGTCGGAGCGGAAGCCAATGAGGGTCGGTAACGGGGCAAGGTGGTTCGGCCATCCGATCCCATGCTGTTCCTGCCCGATGCAGGATGGCTCGTCGGGACCGTGCAAGCCGTCGCGCAACGCCACCGGGTGCCCCTACTAGAGAGAGACCAGGACGCAATCGTGGCAATCGTCGGCAGGCCACTCGTGCTCGTCGGATACGACGAAGACGGTAGGGCTGAACTCCACCGGTGGTGCCGTGCGGGTTCGGATGGACCGAACCGCCTACCGATGCTGCTCATGTCCGAGAAGCGCTTTGAGGTCCTTGTTCTCGAGCGTGCGGCTCCCGTGCCAGTTTCCGTCCAAGCCCACCCGCAGCATCGCCCGGCCAAGGTCAACGGATTTAATCCCCAGCGCGGGAATCAGGTTCAGCAGCGGCGCAAGCAGCCAGCGGTTTACGCCCGTCGGATGCATCGGGAGAATGGCACGCGGACGCACGTTGACGTGACGGGTCAGCTTCAACTCCGCCAATCGATCCTCCGCTTCTGCCTTCACTCGCGCCCACATCATTCGGGAGGTGCGCTTCGCGCCCGCGCCAGACAGATAAACAAAGCTCGCGTCAGGGCTCTTTGCGAGCAGTGTGCGAGCGGCAGCGAGGGCGTAGGTCTCGTGGATCTCGCGGTACTCATCCTCCCCGTTCACGTTCCTCACCGACGTGCCAAGGCAAAACAGGCAGCAGTCGACCGCTTCGAACTGTTGCGCAAGACCTTCGAGATTGACGAAGTCCGAGCACTGGACTTGGTGGAGCCTGGCGTGCGATATCGATAATGGGCGACGCGTGATTGCCCGCACCTCCGACACACCTGGGTCAGCAAGGCATGCATGGACCACACCCATTCCGGCGGTGCCGGTCGAGCCGAAGACCACCGCGACATGTCCCCGGTTTGGTCGATCTCGAGTCATCGCTGCGGTACCTTACAAGAAGATCATGGCTTGTATTGTCTCAGACCTCCTGATGTCGCTCGATCACTTATGGCTTTTTCGCAGAGCAGGTGCATTCGTATCGCGCCAGCCGATCATCCGCCGCCGTCCTACGTGCTGCACTCATCGCAGGGGCGCTTCAGCAGGAGGGGGACGCAGATTCGTTTCGCCGAGCTCAGCCTCCCTGGGCCTGCCCATGGAAGAAGGCGGCCATGTCG
>DATIFQ010000225.1:0-7916 GCA_035455185.1 Bryobacteraceae bacterium
GCGGGGACGGCGAAGATTTTGTCGTGCCCGTGCTCCTCGGCGAGGACATAAACGGTCCGGCCGTCCGGCGAAACCTCGAAAGAGTCGGCGGAGCGGTCAAAACTCGCTGTGATCACGGCGAGTTTGCCCATCGCCGGCCACACAAACCGAGCGATCCGGTTTAGATTGTATATCTTATCCGTGCTTGGATTGAAGACGGCGTAGAGGTTTTTGCCGTCCGGGCTGAAGGCGGGCTTACCGTAACTACCCTCGCCGCCGGTCAGTTTCTCGGGCTCACCGCCATCCACTTTGGTCCGGAAAAGGTGGAACACGACCTCATCGTAGGCCGCGGCGTTCCGGTTCAAGGTCGCGGCGAAAACGATCGATGCGCCGTCCGGCGTCCAGATTGCGTCCAATTCCTCGCCGGTATTGCCCAATTCGGCGCCGAAACCGGCCTGAAATGCTACTTTTGTGCCCGAAAACAGGTCCCGCGGTTTGGCCCCCGGCTCGGCGGCCTGAACGAATGGATGGGCGTGCCGTTCGTCGAGCCAGCGGTCCCAGTGCCGGATTGGGAAGTCATTGTAAACAAGTGCGTTATACTTGCGGGCCTTTCGGTCAACGCCATCCGCTGGGTACACCAGGCTGTTGAAAAGAATTGACTTGCCGTCGGGGCTCCAGCGCGGCGACTCGGCGCCGGTTTCGAGCGAAGTCATCCGAATCGCTTCGCCTCCACCGAGGTCCAGAACGTAAACCTGCGCAACGTCGTCGCCTTCGCGCTTTGCCGAAAACGCGATCCTGCGGCTGTCCGGGCTCCAGGCGACGCCGCTTTCTGAGCCTTTCGTGAAAGTGAGGCGGCGTGGTTTGGCGCTGCCGTCGGCCGGAACGATCCAGAGGTCGGAAACTTGTTTGGTTGGGTCGTAAGACGGCTCGGTCACGGAGAAGACTACCCATTTCCCGTCCGGGCTTGGAACGGGAGACCCGACGCGCTTCATGAGCCACATCGTCTCGTGTGAGATGGGCGTTTTGGCGTCAAAATGTGCACAAAACAGCGCAAAAACGAGCAAAAAACGACCACAAAATGCCATAGTTTTCACGATATCATCACCCGAAAAGCAGCCGGACCCCGTCTCGAACGAGCCAGACGGCCATCCCGGCGAGGAACACTCCTGACACTCGAATGGCCACGGCGTACCCCCTTCCGCTGAGGAACTGCCGCGACCGGCCGATCAGCACCGCCAGCATGAGCTTCGAACCAACCAGACAGCTATAGAATCCGGCTAGAAACGCCACCGCCCAGGACGGGTGCTGCGTCCAGGCGTTGAGCACCATCGTGCTGCCCACTGCGATCCAGAACAGGTAGACGTGCGGGTTGAACAGGTTCGTCACGAGGGCCTTTCGAACGGACCCGGGCGATACGTCCGAAGGCCGCCAGTCGCCGGAGCGGAACCGCAGAGATCCCCACGCCAGCCAGATCAGGTACGCGGCGCCGGCCATCGCGACGGCGCCCAGCAGCGGCTCACGGCTCGAGAGTCGCGCGAGCACAAGCAGAGATACCGCTATGACTGGCAGGTCCGTGAGCAGGGGCGTGACCGCGACCTTGAGCCCTTCGCGCGTGCCGTGCCGCACAGTCTGAGCGACAAGCAGAGCCAAGAGCGGCCCAGGCGAGAGACCCGCGGCGAGGCCCAGGCCAAGGCCCGAAAACAGAAAGCCGAACAAAGGAATAGTGTAGCGCCGTTTTACACGCGCGCGATTTCTTGGCGGGCGGACGCATCGGCAGCGGACAAGCGAGATGTCACTCGTTAGACCCCGTTTCGGACGGCTTTCCGCCTGACTGTTCATTAATCCGGTAGCCGGAATACTCGATGAGCAAGTCCGTCCGGCCGACCACCCAGACATCCGTAGAGGATGTGGTGGAGACCGCCAGCCAGAAGGGGCCCATTTTTCCGTACTGATGGACAAAGGATGTCTTACGGACCCAGACCGATGGGTTCTGCGCTGGCGTTCCTTCGATCCGGGCGATACCGTAGTCTTCGGCGTCTACCCAAACCTTTCCCTTGAACAGGTACTTGTTCTTGGTCTTTGGTGTTACTTCGAGCACAAACGATTTGCGCCCGGCGAGTTCTTCTGAACCGACCAACCGGAACGTGTAGTTCCTGGGCGTGATCTGGGTCGTGTCCCGCAGATCGTCTCGTGATGCCTCTATTTCGGAATCGAGCATCTTTCGGAAAACCCGTTTGCGGATCGCCCCCGAACCTTGCTCGCTGATTACTTCAAACTCCTTGTGGCCGGGGTATCGAAATTTGAGCCGCACGGTCATCTCGGCTCTCTGGCCAAACCGTTTGTTTTCCAAGACGTACCGGCGAACAGAGCTATAATCCCTGAGCCGCGGAGTCAGGAGTCCATCCAACTCCATCATCCGCGCTACGATTTGTTCCGTGGGGGAGACCGCCGCCTCAACTGGAGAGCCCCAGAGGGCAGCAGCCAACGCGATTGGCAGCACCTGCAACCGAGCGTACACCCTCTAGGCTCACACCGCCAAATACCCCCCGTAAAATCGGTCCGGAGCTTAGCGTCAATGCGGGGTATCCGGTGACCGTACCGGATCTTACGCTGGTCTAGTATCACATCTCCGACTGGCACACCGGAGGCTCATCTGTACGGCCGTAGGGGTGGATTGGGCATAGCGCATGCGAGCGATTCTGGCGGATCTGAAGGCCTCAGGGTGTGTGATTGCGAAAGATACGGTGGCAGGGGGTTACGGATCGCGGTTCGTTCCCTTCTCCAAAGTGACCAGCGTCTACTGCTACTTCAAACAGAGACGACTCGACCTGCCCAGCATCCAAATGGGCTATCTGGCCGCGATTCTTTCCGGACACGGACACGATGTGGTCTTTACCCGAGACGCCATCCCGGCGGGCGATGTGGCGTTGGTCCTCTCCTCCCTGGTCGACTACCGGCGCGAGAATGAGTGGGCGGATGAAGCACGGCACCGTGGGATCCGGGTCGGCTTCGTAGGCCTTGCCTGCTCGAAAATGCCGGAACTATTCCTGGATCATGCCGACTTTCTGATCATGGGAGAGCCGGAAGCCGCGGCGTCCCGGTTGGCTTGCGGCGAGCGCTTGACCGGGCAGATCCCCAGTCCCCCGGTGGCTGACCTAGATTCCTTGCCATTCCCGAAATGGGAACTGCCGCATGAGGCTGGAGGAAAGTGGCGCCATGCGCGAAGGCGGCGTTTTCCGGTCCTGGCAAGCCGGGGTTGCACGGAATTTTGCACCTACTGCCCGCATCGGATCCTGGCCGGCTACCGCTCACGCTCCGTGCGTAACGTTGCCGACGAGCTAGAGCAGCTTAGCGAGCGCTATCCCAGGCCACACATCGTGTTCCGGGACCCTCTTTTCACCCACGATCGAGATCGCTGCCTCAGCTTGTGCGACGAAATCCTCTCACGCGGCCTCAGCCTTAGTTTCGACTGCGAAACCCGCCTGGATGGGCTGGATGATGACTTGCTCGTGGTGCTGCGGCGAGCTGGAATGAGGGCAGTAAGTTTCGGAGTCGAGACGGTCGCTCCCGAAACTCTTCGCCGGGTCGCGAGGAGACCCATACCCGAACCGCATCAAAGGGCGGTCGTTGATGCCTGTCACCGTTTGGACATCATGACGGTGGGCTACTACGTTTTCGGATTCCTGCAGGACGACTGGAGCACGATATCCGCAACGATCGAGTACTCGATCGCTCTCGGCACGACTTTTGCGCAATTCAAGGTGCTCACACCCTATCCGGGTACCCCGATGTGGAAGCAGTTCGCGCCGTTGGTCTTTGAAGGAGACTGGCAGCAGTTCAACGGGTACACTCCAACCTTCCATCACCCGAATGTCACGGCCGAGGATCTGCAATTCCTTCTTGGGGCTGCTTATGCGCGATTCTACGCGAGACCGGGATGGCTTGTGAACTACTGGAATCTGCGTGAGTTCCTCTCCAACGCCTTGCTGCACAGGATGGACCGGAAGGTGCTTCAGTGGCACGCCGAGAAAGAAATCTCGTTGGTATCGAGGGCCGCGGAATGCTGACGGCAATTTCCAGATACGGGGCCAGAGTGCTGCCCGACACCCAGCAGTTGATCGCCGATTGCGTGGGTTGGGGGGAACTTGTCGAAGGGCCAGCGATTGAGGAGTTCGAAGAAGCTTTTTCGCAACGGCACGAAAATCGGTCTGCGGTCGCCGCGTCCTATGGGCGGATGGCGTTCTACTACATCTTGAAGGCGCTCAACCTACCCGCGGGATCGGAGGTCATCTTTCCTGCCTTGACTTTCTGGGTGGTCCCCGAGATCGCACGAGTCCTGGGTCTAAGGCCCGTTTTCGTAGACGTCGATCGGAAAACGTTCAACATGAATCCCAGTGCTGTCGATCGTGCTGTCACTGCGAAGACTCGGGCAATCGTTCCGACGCACCTGTACGGGCTTCCGTGCGATATGGACGAGATCCTCGATATCGCGACGAAGCATAATCTTGCGGTAATCGAGGACTGCGCGCATTCGCTCGGAGCGTTATATCGCGGCAGACCTGTCGGCACGTTTGGCGAGGCGGCCTTCTTCAGCTTTCAAACGCTGAAACCGCTGAACACGTACGGGGGCGGGATGGCCGTAGTCCGAGACGCCTCCCTCGCAAGCGCTGTCCGCGGGTTGGCGCATTCCGAGCCCCTTCCCACCGAGGCCGAAGTTCGCAAGAAACTCAACATCGGGAGGGTGCAGCGCATTCTGACCAGACCCTCGGTGTTTCGCTGGACGCTCTTTCCAATTCTCTGGGCGGCATCGTTTGTGCGAGCTCGACCCGACGTCTATCTCTGGGAAGCCATTCGTCCGCTCGATCCGCTTCCGCCTGACTACCGCCGCCGTTATAGCAATGTCCAAGCTGTCATCGGCCTCGAGGCGCTGCGCCACCTCGCCGGCTGGACCGCGGCGACACGCCGGAATGCGGAACTGCTCGCACAAACGATGACCGGGGTTCCAGGTGTTCAACTACCCGTCTGCCCCGCCGACCGAACGCACGTCTTCTACCAGTACGCTCTGCGCGTGGGCGACCGCGATCGGGTGGTGAGGTCGTGTATTCGCCGCGGCCTGGACATCGAGACGTTGCACGTTGACGTTTGCACCCGGCTGCCGATGTTTCAGCCTTTCTGGTCACCGGCCCCGGAAGCCGACTATGCAGCCGAAGCCGTGCAATTACCCGTGTACGCGTCTCTCTCAGAAAACCAGGTCAGATGGGTTTCCCGCATCGTAAGGGGCGCCGTCTCCGGGAACTCCCCAGCGCCGACAACGGTGCCTCAGTCCGCGCGGGACTGAACGGCTCGATTCACCCATGTGGCTCCGCCGCGCTTATCCCGCTGGTTTTGCCGGGAAGTTCACCACGAAGGCACAAAGAGTAAGGCTGCGGGGAGAGCTATACGAGCGGGAAAACTGCTACATTTCGGACATTCACATCCGATATTGCTGCACCTATGCCCCCTCTTCTGAGGGGCGGTGCAGGCAGGTGCAAGCGAGGCGTCCGCTCGCGCGCGCTTTGGGGTCCTCCCGACGGGCTGTGCGCGCAGGACTAGGGAACAGCACGAAGGGAGGGGCGGTGCGAATTGGGTCGGTTAGGTACGCGCCGCGAACGATCCGGCATCGTCAGCCAAAAACAAGTCGAGCGTGTCAGCGCCTTTCGTCTTGCACGTCTCTGAAATACTCAACAAAACAAGATAGTCTTCCATGCCTTTGACAGTGCTGGTACCGCCGATGCTACGGCGTAGCCTCGCGAAAGCTTTGATCGCGTGCTCGGCGTTGTTGTTGTTCCATGGTACGCCGTCACAATCTAAGAACGTGAACAACTTGTTTCTATTCTTTTCAAACCGTCTCCTATGTGCCACCGCAACGTCGGTCTGATAATCACTCTTCTCCAGAGCGTAGAAGAACTTCTCAACTGCTGGCCGATGTTTTCGGAGATGCCGCGCCTTCAATCCGAAGCGGTCCACTGTTGCGACCATCGGCCGAAGCAAGCAGGCGAACGCTTCCGCTATCTGCCTCATCTCCTGATTAAATGGATGCTTCCTAAGGTCTTCATTTATATCCCTCATGAGGTGGATCAGGCACTTCTGCTGGGCGCATGGAATAGAGTCGTATCCAGAAAAGAAATCTGAAACGAGGACACCCCTGAACGTTCCTAGCATTTCGTGCACGAATTCAGCCTCTCGTGTGGCCCGGTAAACAAAAGCAACCTCTTCCAGGCTGGTGAACGCCCATACGTAGCCGTCCCTTCCCTCGACTTTAGCTTTTGTTTCGTCTGCGTGGATGACTCTACCGCTCGCGATCCGGCGCAAGATGTCTTCATAGGTTGCTCGATATTTCCTCGCAGCGGCCTCCTTCAGATGATTAACGCCACCACGCGAGAACGGCAAACCAAACAGCCGCGATAGACTGGCTGCAATGGCGTTCTGTGACACGCCCATTTCAAAGAGCTGATAGAGAACGTACGCAAAAAGAGCAGTGCCGTACTTGGGCTTCTGCGCGTAAAATTGAAATGGTCGCTTGCACCGCCAACAGATGAATCGTTGAAAGACGAATCGAACGACCCAGCGCTTGATGCCCGTGTTGGTGAACCTAAGGTCATACACGGTCTGGCTCAGGGTACCCCACTTGTAAATCAAAGTGGCTTCGCAGCGAGGACAACGATCGGGTCGAAGGTCTTCAACATCCACCACTCTATTCGGGCGAACTTGGCTCTTTTTAGCACCCTTCCGGCGGTACAGCTTCGAACGACTGCCCTCGGTGCGAATGTAGACGCGGTTTCGTTGGTAATCCCAATAGGCGGCTTCATTGATCGCCTTGAACTCGGGCAGAAGAAAATCCACACTGCCGAAACGCTGCGGGAACTCCCGCTTGAGAGTGCTCACGTCCACTGTCGCGTTCTGGGCCGCTTGAGTTTGGTCCAGCACTCTCCACACTGTTTGCGCAACCATCTGAAGGGCCTGGCAGTCTTCGGCATTATAAGTGATCAGTTTCTGTTTCAAAGCTGCGTTTTGGGATTGCTCGAACTGAGACCTCCAAATCAGGGTGTTTAGGCCTGATGCTGAGGCAGCAGACCATCGGAATCCAACGTAGGCTCCAATTTCTTTAAGGCTGTTGGAGTATGTTGGAAAATATACGTGTGCACAGATGATCGACACAAGGTTAATCGCTTCCGCAATCAGCTTGTCAACGAAGGCCGGGACGCAATCGCTATAGCGATCTCGCATGTGCTTGAAAAAAGCAGTCTCATAGCTGCCATAATGCACCAGCGTTGGGTTGTCGATGGAGGACAGGATGCGAAGGCAGTCGGTCCAGATCGTTCTTTCAGATGCGGGGTCATCCGCCCAGAATGAGTGCTGTATGGGCGAGCCGTCGCGGGATAAACGCAGCCCGATGAGGTAGTAGAAGTTCCTGTCGGGATCGCCCTCGACATCAATGTACACAGGCGTGACTGGCGCGCTATCTGGTGGTGCGGAACCTAAGACGTGGATCTTCTTTGTTCGAATGGCGAGTGCCTTTAGCGCATATTGGTGATGGACTGGTAGTGGGGAGACGCGTCGTCGAGGTCGAAAAGTAAAGGAGAGCTGCGTGACTGTGAAGATCCCCTTGTCGTGCTGTTTCCTCCATTCTTTATCGCTCAAGTTGGCGAGGAGACTAAGGTCGTCATGGTCAACTGCGAGTTTCCGACATCGCTCCTGGAACTCACACTCACCGCAATGCCTGTTCAGAATTAAGGGAGGAGGTGTGCTGGGACTCTCGTACCTTCGGATGACCGATAATGAGCGCCGAGCCCTCTTGATCCATGGGTCAAGGTGAACCGTCACCGTCCGATGGCTTCTGCCGTGAATAAATCTACCGACGTGGGGCACCTGAGTAAGATCGTGTGACACAGCCAAAG
>DATIFQ010000226.1:0-4746 GCA_035455185.1 Bryobacteraceae bacterium
AACCGAGGCAGTCGATCTGCCGGAGCGTGCCCTCGATGCGAGTGTCGCCCCGCTTTTCCTTCCAACTGTCCGGCGTGCTGACGGGAGGGCGTCTCGTCTTGTCCGCGGCCGCCGGTTGGTCCGCCAGTCGGATGGCTGCACGGGCCATTTCGATCTCTTGTTCCGTCACGGCTGCCTGCGCAGCCCGGTAGGCGGCCCGCCTTGCCTCCTCCAGTTGGCCAAGGTGCTGGTAGGCGAGCGCCAGCGCATGCCAGAAGTATGCCTGCCGGGGAAGGATCGACGCGGCCCGCGCAAGGTGATTTGCCGCTTCGGCATAGTCTTCGGTGGCGGACAGCATCATTCCCAGAACGAAATGAGCCTCCGCGAAGCTGGGGGCCGCGGTGATCGCCTTCTTCAAGGAGGCCATGACCTCGTCGCTGCTTGCGCCGGTCTCCCTCAGAAGCATGGCGTACTCAAAATGCGTGCGCGCGTCGTTGGCGCCGAGTTCCATCGCCCGCAACAGGTGCTCACGCGCCACTTTGTAACGGCTGCGCTCGAGTGCCAGCGCTCCGAGCCCGGTCTGGGCGTCCGGACTTCGCGGGTCTTCCCGTTCAATGCGGCGGTAGATCCTTTCTGCGGTCTCCGTCCGTCCGATCTGGACCAGCAGTTCCGCTTGTGCGAGGTTTGCGTCGCCCTCGGAGAGGTCACGAAGAGCGAAATTTTCGACGGAAACAGGCGCATCGATGCCGGTAACGGCGACCGTCCCGATCCCCTGGCGCAGCCACGCTTCGAGGTCTTGTAAGGCCTGCTGCAAAGGTTTTCCGAAGGCGCGCTCGAATGCGGCTCTAGATGGCACACCCTCCTCGATCAGCGAGACGAAATCGGCCATCTTGTCCCGGTATTCCGGCGAAAGGTTTAGCATGTGCACCAATGCCCAGCTTTGGGCATAGAAGATGTGAGTCTTGGTGGGATCGTTGTAATGTGGCGATTTTTGCGTGATCGACGCAAGGGCATCCGCACCGAGAAGTCCCCCTTTTGACAGTGTGCGGACGTGTTCCGGGATCGGCCGCCCAACGGTCAGGCGGTCGCCATCCCGATCCAGTGTCGAATAGAATTCGGCGACGCCCTCCTCGAGCCATTGCGGCAGGCGCGCCGACGAGTGGTTCAAAACAAGGTGCACATACTCATGACAGGCAATCCGGGAGTTGCCGCGCCCGGAGTCTCTCATCACGATGTAGTTGCGTTCCGGCCCCGCCTGGAAGTAGCCCGTCGTGGTCTCCGATAGTCGAAACGGTCGGAAGTCGGACTCCGATCGAAACAACAACACGCGGGTTGGCACAGGCGGCGACGGCCGGTTGCCAGGCAGGCTGCGAAACACGCCGTGGATCTCCTCCAGCCGATCGAGCAAGGTGCGTCCGGTGGCCTCGCCGGCGTTCGTGAGAAGTTCGAAATGCGGGCTTTCCAGGCGCACCCATCCAGCGGCGGCCACCGCTGCAAGCAACAGAAACAGAACGATCAACCGGTGGAACACGATTCTCTGGCCCCAGTATAAGGCCAATAGAAACTTTCGATTGGACCGGAAGCGCAGGCGCCCGCTAGGCTGGAGTCTTGGCCCATGTCTGAGCCGGACTCGCCCGCGTCCCACGTGGCGCTATTGCACCGCGTAGGCACCATCGTGAGCTCCGAGCGCTCGCTCGACGAAATGCTCGGGGAACTCGTGGGACTCACCGTGCAAGTGACGGAGTGCGACGCCTGCCCCGTTTATCTGCTTGCGGGCATCCCAAGTCCCTCATGCCGCGGAACTGGGCACGCTGCGCCTGAAGTTCGGAGAGGGCGTCACGGGCTGGGTGGCGGAGCACAATTCGGTGGTAGCTCTGGGATCCAACGCCTCCGCCGACCCGCGCTTTAAGCGCCTGGCGGGCATGGTGGAGGATCCGTACGAAGCGTTCCTGTCGGTGCCGCTGGTGAGTGGGGGCGAGGTGACCGGCGTCCTCAACGTCCATCACAAGGAGCCGCGCGCGCACGCAGCCGCGGAGATCACTCTGCTTGCGTTCATCGGAGAGCAGATGGGGGGAGCCATCGCCAAGTCGCGGCTGGCGGAGGAAAACGCCCGTCTGCTCGAAGAGACGCTCGAGATGAAACGCCAGCTCGAGATACGGAAGCTCGTGGAGCGGGCAAAGGGCCTACTCCAAACCCGCTACGGAATCAGCGAGGAGGAAGCCTATCTGCGGATGAGAAACGAGAGCCGGCGGCTGCGCCGGCCGATGCAGGACCTCGGTGAGGCGGTCATTCTGGCCGAAGAGATGGCGCGCAAGGCCGGGGACCAGGACGCCAACGGAGGTCAGCCTCCGGGCTAGGCGAGGGCGGTTGACAAGTGTGTTCGGGTCCGAGGATAGATATCGTTCTTCTCTGGCTGGGCCCTTCGTGGTGAAGCTCGCAACAGATACCACCGGCAAAGAACGGGATGTTGAGACGGCGAAAACCCGGGACTGACTCCATTTCGCCGCCGTTGCGAAATGGTGTCTGTACCGGGTTTTCCGTGTCCGGGTTGCGGGTGCGAATGGATTAACTGCCGAGCATTGCCCGGCGTCGTAGAGGAAAGGCATCGCGGCGAGTGTTGCCACGTTGGGTGATATGATGCGGGACGCCGGTCGCAACGACGCGGGCGAGGCGAGCCATAGCTATGCGGAGCGCGAAGGCGGGCAGTTTCGCATGCCCCGAAACTCCTGAGGACGTTCCCCAAGAGAGCACTCGTGCGAGCAAAAGCGATCATTGTTAGTATTCTGTTGCTGGGGGCCGGACGCGGCGGCTATGCCCAGCCACCTTCAGTACTCGCGCGAGTAGTGAGCCTTGAGATAAGCAGGGACGTGACCCAGAGCGATGCTCAGCTCCACTGGAAGATAACAAACTCCCTCGACGTTGCGGTGTACGTTTACGATTTCTACCTGTGGGGGCCAGCGTACAGCCTCGTGCGGGTTGGGGATCGAGTGAGGATAGATACAAGTCCCGTTATAGAGCAACGGTCCTGCCCACCCAACAGGTTCCCGCCTGTTCTGCTGCTAGTCGTGGGGCCACGGCGAACCATTACGGGAGATTTTTCCGACCCTGAGATAAAAGGCTTGGAAGGTAAACAAGTCTCGCTCCGCATCGCGGTGGGCTCGGACCCGTATAGCGTGGTTGCAGAGGCGAAGCGCTTTATGTCAAGCCGCTGCCAACATAGCCCTTATGATGCAATCGTGCGTTGGGGCACAATTATCGAGAGCAACTCACTTCGGTTCCAGTAGCGCGTGTGCTCGGGCAGCCGGGAACGGACCATTCTCTCTCACCCCGACCGGACTCAGTCGTCACGGTTCGGTCAGAAGCGGAAGGCCTGCCGAGCGTTGCAGGACGTCGTAGGGGAAGGCATCGCGGCGAGTGTTGCCACGTTGAGTGATATGATGCGAGACGCCGGTCGCAACGACGCGGGCGAGGTAAGAACCATGCGGAGCCGGAAGGCTGGCGATTGCGTTGCATGTCCCCGAAACTCCAACTGATTCGGCCTGTTGGAGTAAGATACTTGGCATGCGTCTCGTCATAATTCTTCTTTGTGTGCTGCTGCTCACGATCGGGTCTACTCCCGCATGGCCGCAGTCGCAAGCAGAACTGAACGAGCAAGCCTGCGGTGCCTACAAGAAGGCCGATGCGGAACTGAACCGGGTATACAGGCGGGCTCTGGAAGCAAGACATGACGACGCAGCGTTCGTCGAGGCCCTGAGGGCCGCGCAGCGTGCATGGGTGGTTTTCCGGGATGCTCACGTCAGGGCGATCTATCCAGATCGAGCTCCGCAAGCATACGGAACTGCGAACCCAATGTGCAAGTGCAGTATTCTTGCCTCTCTTACAAATAGGCGCGCCAAGGAAATCCGTGATATTTGGATTGATGGCACTGAGGAAGGAGATGCGTGCGGAGGCAGCTCGCCGGTCAGGCCGAAAGACTCCCACAGCGTGAGGGCGCCTCGCAGATAAGACAGGGGGAAAAGCCGGGACAACACACTCAATTTCCGTTTCCGTGTCTTGCGGGGCTGGGTGTGAATTGATTGGTTTCATCGCTTCTTGCCGGCCGACGACGTGCCATCTTTGAGCTTCGCCGTCGGATTGCGATAGGCGTTCAGGTAGTCGGCCGTCGATCCGGGACGAAAACAATTTCCCTCAACCCCCGCAACTCCCGGTCACAATCATCCCAAAGTCATTAACTCATTCTTTTGGAGTGACTTACATCCGAATCACGCCACTCCATCCCCCAGGATTACGATCCCGCCCCGTAACATGATGTCGGTAGGGAAACGGTGGCTCCCGCTTCCTTCCCCAAACTTTCCAGACCCGAGGTTTTCCCAATGTTTTCTCTTCACCAGGTGTCCGATTCCGGGATTGGCTTTGTTCAGTCAACACTCTCGGGTTAGGCGAGCCAGAGGCGGTTACAATGATGGTTTGCCGCCGTTTCGACCGCTCTTCGCCAATCCACACCTTCTCACCATCGCGGCCAACTTCTGGCCTCGACGCCTCGATGAGGTGCGATTTCCGGTGGAGGATACCTTGTTCGAGACCGAGCCAGGCGTGCGGGTACTCATCCGCACGCAGCGTCCCGAAGGAGCGTCGCGCGGAGAAATCATCTTCGTGCATGGCCTCGAAGGATCGAGTGAGGGCGGCTACATGCGTAGCGCTGCGCAGGCAGCCCTGGCGGCGGGCTTTGTCGCTCATCGCTACAATATCCGGAGCTGCGGCGGCACC
>DATIFQ010000227.1:0-2149 GCA_035455185.1 Bryobacteraceae bacterium
CGCCGATGTAGCCCTCCGTAAGTTCCTCGTAATCCTCCTCTGATGAGACGGACGGGAGTTCCGGCTCGGTAGGTTTCACCTCCCGAAAGTATTTCTCGGGATGCAGGATCTGCTGGGAACTCACGGGCGGCTCACGGAAGATCCTCGCGAAGGCTTCCTGCCCGAATTTCTCCACCAGCGCGTGCTGAAACAGCATCCCCTGGGAGTAGGGGAACAGCAGCGTTTCCCGCATGTACAACGGCGCGGCGTCAAATACCGGAAACTGTCCCTGCGACATCTGCGCGGCCCGGCTCATCAACTGCACAATCGCCGGCGACGTCTTCAACGACTGTCCGGTCCGGCGGGCGAGGTATTCCGACATCAGCCACGTCGCCTGGCCCTCCATTACGGCCATCCGCGCGGTGGCGCTGTCGTCGCTCTTGTTGGCGAGGTCGATGAACTGCTCGAGGTTGAAGTGCTGGTCCGCGAGAGCGTGGGCCAGTTCGTGCACGAGAGCGACCTGCTGGACCGCTTCCGGAGCCGACTCGAGAATGAACAACTTCTTCTTGCGAAAGTCGTAGAACGCCGCCGCTTGCTCGGTCATGAGCTCTACGCTGGTCTTCTTGAGGTCGAAGTCCTGCGGCACGAAGCCGAACTTCTTGAGCGCCAGCTCCTCGGCGCGGATCTCTTCAGGCTTGATGAACTCCTTGATCCGTTCGTTGAGAAACTGGTTGACGCGCGCCTTGTCGATCGTGTCGTAGGCGACCTTTTTCACCGGTTTCATCCCGGTAATCTCGGTCAGGCCGGCGAGCACCTGCTCGATTTGGTTGAAGAGTTCGTTGGACCCTCCTCCTAGCCGCACCACCTGAGACGCGGCTCGCAAATGGGCGGCTCCGACCCCCGACAGAACAACAAGAAGACCGGCAAGGAGTTTTTTCATTCGTACTTTCTGGGAATTGCGCTTCCTCTCAGGATACCCGATTGCGCGGTCTGCCTTGATACGATCAGAATCGAATGGAATCTGGCGTTCCAGAGCACGAAGACGAGCCTGTCCGCACTCCGATTACAGACGTGTTTGACTTGCACAGCGTTCCCGACCGCGACGTGCGGGCGATCGTCGAGGCGTACCTGGAAGAGGTGGCCACGCTCGGGTTCCCCTGTGTCCGAATCATCCACGGGCGGGGAATCGGCGTACGGCGTGAGATCGTGCGGGCGGTGCTCAGCGGTTGCGGGTTCGTCGAGACGTACGGCGACGCACCGGCCGAGGCCGGCGGATGGGGCGCAACGGTTGTGACGCTGCGGGCTGCCGGTCAGTCCAGGCGGTAAAGCCTTGCGCCGGCGCGCTCACCCAGCGGGGTCATCCCCCAGGCGGCGTGGTTTGTCCGAAACTCCCCAGCCCCGTAATCGTGGTCCCACAACAACAGGTAGTTGACCCCGCGCCGCTTCAGTTCCGCAACCGCCGTCGGTCTGAGATCCGGGAGAGTCGTAACATTTTCGTTATCCGGTTCCGCGGGGAGCCTCGTCCACTCGCCCGAGGCCAGTTGTCCCTCAAGACTCAGCCGGATCTTGTACTGGTCGCGTGAGCAGTCAAGCCACACGGAATCCGCCAACTCGGCTTGGCCGAAGTCAACCTCGAGAAACATTCCGGGCTCCAGGTTCTGCCAGCTTCGCCAGCGTGTGACTGGGTTGCCGTCGACGGCCATCCATGCGTCCCAAGGATATGGATGCGCCTGGATCTTCCAATGCGGGGAGCGCGGGAATTCCCGGCCGTCATGCAGAGCGCGAAACTCGCTCACGCTCCAGATGTCGGCCTCCGCTGTCGCCGTCTGTATCACACGGACCTTGCGCAGTTGCCGGGCTGGAAAGTGAAACTTGAGTCGCCAGGTCGGTCGAAAGTCTTCAATCATCGCCGTCCAGAGCACATCGATCAAAGTGCGGTTAGACGCTGCCTGGTAGCCGATCAGGATGTCTCGTGTGGTGTACGCCTCGAAAACCGGGCTCAGCGCGAGGACTTTCTCGCCTTTGGGTACCGTGGCCTCGATGAACCGGGCGACGACGTAGCCGGGCGACCGGAAATTCAGGTACGCGTCCTCGGCTTCGATGCGCAACGCCGGCTTCCAGGGGACTCTGACGAGGCGCCATGCCCGATCGTCCGAGTACTTCTTGATGT
>DATIFQ010000228.1:0-2823 GCA_035455185.1 Bryobacteraceae bacterium
GACATCTTCCGGGGCCGCTACCGCGAGAGTCTTGAAGTGCCGAAAGCCATCGCCGCGAACCAACCGCTGGTCTATCGGTTCCCGCTGCCCACGACCAACCACGTGTTTCTGCCCGGGCACCGCATGATGATCCAGGTGCAATCGAGCTGGTTTCCACTGTACGACCGGAACCCGCAGACGTTTGTGCCGAACATCTTCTGGGCCAAACCGGCGGACTACAAGAAGGCGACCCAGCGGATCTACCTCTCGGCCGGGCAGGCGAGCTACGTGGAGATCCCCCTAATCCGGAATCGTTAGAGCTTGTTTCACCGCGGAGCACGCAGAGCACGCAGGGCAAATCCCAGTTTTTCTCCGCGTGCCCCTGCGTGCTCTGCGGTGAGACACGCAGTGACGCCTGCCGCAAGCACGGCGTAACTGCCAGCAAAAGCCTCTCAACGCCGAAGGCGCGGAAACCGCAGAAGGTGTAAGTCAGTTCCTCCCGTTCCGCGTGTTCCGCGGTGAAAGGCTTTTATGCGTGTCACCGTTTGGGCGTATTCTGAATCTCACCAACATGGAAATCATTGTTTCTTTCCCGGGCGGCACGAGGGTAGACACTGAAATTGGCGGCCACGTCATCAAGAGCGATCAGCCGGCCTATGCCGGAGGACAAGACTCCGCGCCCGCTCCATTTTCATTGTTCCTGGCTTCGATCGGTACCTGCGCGGGATACTACGTCCTGGGCTTCTGCAGCCAGCGTGGTATTTCGACCGACGGAATCCGAATCGTCCAGCGACTGCACAAGAACCCCGAGACAAAAATGATCGACGTGATCGATCTCGATATCGAGGTGCCGCCGGAGTTCCCGGCGAAATACTACGATGCGCTGGTGCGGTCCGCCAACCAGTGCGCGGTTAAGAAGCACATCGAGAACCCGCCGCGGTTCGATGTGAGGACCGTCGTCAAAGCGGCGGCTGGAGCGTAGCCAGATACAGGATCACGAATGAAAGATGAAGAATGAAAGGATCTTCATCTCTCATTCTTCATCTTGTTCGGTTGACCCTTAAGGCAGCGTCGGCCGCTCGATTTTCGGCAGCGTGCCGGTCAGCGCCTTGAGGAACTCGATCAGGTCCGCCTGCTCCGGCTCGGACAGGTCGAGCGGCTTCACCGCCGGATCGAGATTCGGGTTCGCCACGCCACCCTTGTTGTAAAACTCGATCACATCCTTCAGCGTCTTCATCGATCCGTCGTGCATGTACGGATATGTGAGCGCCACGTTCCGCAGTCCGGGTGTTTTGAACTTGCCGCGATCGGCCGGGTTCTTCGTCACGGCCTCCCGGCCGACATCCGGGTCGGGCCGGTCCATCCCGAGCCCGAGGTTGTGGAACCACTGGTTCGAGAACATCGGACCGTTATGGCACACCGCGCAGTGTCCCTTCGTATTGAACACGGCCAGGCCCCGAATGGCCGCGGGCGACATCGCTGTCTTGTCTCCGCCCATGTAACGATCGTAGGGCGACGGCCCTGAGAGCACCGTGCGCTCGAACGCCGCGATCGCTTTGCCGATGCCGTCGGCCGTCGCATCCGTTCCGAACACCGCCTGGAACTTCGTTCGATACCCTTCAATTGCATTCAACTTCTTGACGACGTTCTCGAGCGTTTCCCCCATTTCCACGGGATTGTGGATGGGACCGACGGCCTGCTCCTCGAGTGACTTGGCGCGACCATCCCAGAACTGGAATTCCATGTACGCCGCGTCCAGGATGGTTCCGGAGTTACGATTGCCCCTCTTGCCGCCGATCCCCACGTCGGTCGCGCCGTGATTGGCCCACGCCATCTCAGGGTCGTGGCACGTCGCGCAGCTGATGGTGTTGTCGGCAGAGAGTCGAGGTTCGAAGTACAGCATTTTTCCGAGCTGCACCTTGACATCGGTGTGCGGGTTGTCCGCTGGAATGGCGACCGGGGGTAACGCGGGATTGGCTCGCAGTGCCGGCGTCCCCTGCGGTGGAGCGCTTCCGGCGACCAGTAAACCTGTGAGGGACACGCAGGCGGCGAGAACCAGGAAGGGAAGAAGCCGCTTCATAAATCCTCCCGGGAAGATTCTGTAACGCTGAGCTAGTCTACTCCCGGGAGGCGTACTGGAGGACTCGAATGAAGATGACCGACACCCGCCCGCTCTTCCGTCCGCTCTGCGCTGACATCGTGTCGCTGTTCCGCTCGCTTTCCGCGGATCAATGGGAGCGACCGACGGTTGCCGGCCGGTGGCGGGTGCGCGATCTTGCCGCACACATGCTGGACACGGCCCTCCGGCGGCTCTCGTATCAACGCGATCAGCAGCGCCCCGCCTCGCCATCACGTCCGATCGGCAGCGACCGCGACCTGGTCGCGTGGGTGAACGAACTCAACCGAACGTGGGTTGCCGCGGCCGAGCGGCTCAGCCCCAGGGTCCTCACCGACCTGTACGCCAACATCAGCGCTCAACTCTGCGCGTTTGTCGAGGGCCTGCCCGACGATGCGCCCGCCCTGTTCCCGGTGTCGTGGGCAGGCGAGGAGGACTCAGCCGGGTGGTTCGATATCGGCCGGGAGTTCACGGAGATCTGGCACCATGGTGCCCAGGCCCGCGAAGCGGTCGGGGCGGGTCTTTATCCAGAACCGGCGTGGTTGCGCGCAGTGATCGAGATATCGCTGCACGCGCTGCCGCACGCGTACCGCGACGTCGCTGCGCAGAACGGCACGTCCGTCCTGATCGAGATTGCGGGTCCCGCGGGGGGCACCTGGACACTCCGGCGCGTGGGCGCGCGGTGGGCGGTCGGGGAAGCGCCCGCGTCGCGAGTGGACGCCACGGTG
>DATIFQ010000229.1:0-3980 GCA_035455185.1 Bryobacteraceae bacterium
TCGCTCGAAGTCACCTTCAACGTCAAGGAAGGCCCCAAGGTCAAGGTGGGCGAGATCGAGATTACGGGCAACAACGTGATGGGCGACCGCGCCGTGCGGCGCGCCATGAAAAACCTGCGCCCCATCGGCATCCCGAAATCGATCCTGTTTGAGAGTCTCTTTTCGAAGGCCTATGACCTGAGCAAGCTCGAGCAGGACAAGGAGATGATCCGGAACTACTATCAGGAGCGCGGGTACTTTACCGCGAAGGCTCTTGAGCATGAGGTAAAGATCCGCGACGTCGGCGGCGGGTGGTTCCGGATTCCGCTGTTCTACCCGAACAAACCGGGTAAGCGCGCCGACCTGAGGATTCCGGTCGAAGAAGGCCCGCAGTACAAACTGAACAAGATCAATTTCGTCGGCATGAAACTGTTCCGCACGCCGGACCTGCTGGCGCAGCAACTGTTCCAGATGAAAGTGGGCGACGTCTTCTCCACCGGAAAGCTGCGGAAGGGCCTGGAGGAGATGCGCAAGCTTTACGGCCAGTTCGGCTACATCGATTTCGTGCCCGAGCCCGACTTCAACATCCTCCCCAACTCGGACAAAATCACCCTCACGCTGAACATCGACGAGGGCAAGCAGTTCTTTATCCGCCGCATCGACTTTTCCGGGAACACAACCACCCGCGACAAGGTGATCCGCCGGGAGTTGCTGGTTGACGAGGGCGACATGTTCAGCACGAGATTGTGGGAGCTGAGCATTCTGCGGCTCAACCAGCTCGGGTACTTCGAGGTGCTGAAGGAAAACGAGGCCGCCGACATCAAGCGCGACACCAGGACGAACACGGTGGACATCACGCTGAAGGTGAAGGAGCGCGGCAAGAACTCGGTCGGTCTTCAGGGCGGCGTGTCGGGCATCGCCGGAAGCTTCGTCGGATTCAACTATGCGACCAACAACTTCCTCGGCCTGGGCGAAACACTGAGCCTGGACGCGCAGCTCGGCGACCGGTTGCGAGCGGTGACTTTCGGCTTCACCGAGCCATACTTCCTGGACCGGCCGATGCAGGTGGGCTTCACGGTTTACACGCAGCGATTCAACTTCGACCAGGCGCGCGAGGTCTCGCTGCTGTCCGGACGAAACCTGATTCCGCTATTCGAAGCGGTGGGAACCGGCAACCTTCTGAACTACATTTCGAACGGCCACGGCTTCACGGTTTATTCGAGCTACCCGCTGAAGCGCTCGTTCGCGCGTGTCGGGCTCACCTACGGTTACGACAAGTCGAACATCACCACGCTGAACGATACCTCCTCGTCGTACTTCCGGTACTACAACTTCCAGGGCCTCGGCGGCCCGAACTCGCTCACCGGAATCGTCACGAGCAAATTGATCCCGTCGTACTCCTACAACACGGTGAACCACCCGATCACGCCCACGGGCGGCCGGAGCCTGTACATCGCCACGGAATTCGCGGGCAGCTTTATGGGCGGCAATGTGAACCTGATCCGTCCGACGATCACCGCCACCTATTTCCGTCCGGCCCTGTTCAAGGGGCACGTCCTCGGCATGCGCGTGCTCGGCAGCTTCCTGACGGGGTACGGCGGAAAGCTCGCGCCCCCATTTAGCCGGTACTACATGGGCGGCGAGCAGGACATCCGCGGCTTCGACATCTGGGGCGTCAGCCCGATGGGTTTCGTGCCGAGCGAGGCGGGCATCACGGTGTTGAACAACGACGGGTCCGCGCGTACGCAAAAGGTCATCCAGGACGGCAAGGAAGTGTACACGACCGTCACGCAGTCGATTCCGATCTACCAGTTGATTTTTCCGGGCGGCGACACGCAGGCGGTCAGCAACGTAGAGTACCGGATTCCGATCGTCGGTCCGGTAACGCTGGCGGCGTTCTTCGACACGGGGCTGAACAAGATTTCGCGTCCGGCGCAGTTGGCGCTCAATCCGGGCCGGGTGACCGAACTGAACTCGAAGTTTCCGCAGGCGGGCTTCAACGAGCGGGCGGTGATCGCGCCCGGAACCCAGAAGATTCGGACGTCAGCGGGCATCGAGTTCCAGGTACTGATGCCGGTCGTCAACGCGCCATTCCGGCTGTACTGGGCCTACAATCCCACGCTGGTGCAGCAGTTCCTGCAACCGCCGATCGTTCTCGACCGGTCCGCCTTCCCGAACGAGGAGACGTTCCTGTACGCAGTACAGAAGTACGGCAGCCCAATCCCATTCTTCGAGAAGAGACGGACATGGCGGTTCACCATCGGCCGGACGTTCTGACGTGATATGGTACTATCGAGTGTTTCTTTCAGGAGTGTCCACAGTGCATAGCAGAGTGTATGTATTGCCTTGTCTGGCCTTCGCGGCCGTCCTTGCGCACGGGCAGCAGGCTCAGACGAAGGTGGGAATTATCCACGTCCAGAACGCGATCATCAGCACGAAGGACGGGCAGAAAATAGCCGGCGAACTTCAGGCCCGCTTCGATCCCCGCCGTAAAGAGATCGAGAAAAGGCAGACAGAGATCCAGGCGTTGCGGGACCAGTTGAACCGGGGCAGCAACACGATGAGCGACGAAGCTAAGCAGACGCTCATCCGCGAGATCGACCAGAAGACCCGCTCGGCCAACCGCGCTTCCGAGGATGCGCAGGCGGACTTCGAGCAGGACCGCGACCGCGTGCTTCAGGAACTGGGGCAGCGGATGATGGTGGTGATCGACAAGTACGCGCGCGACAACGGCTACGCGTTGATCGTGGACGTGAGTTCGCCGCAGACCCCGGTGCTGTACGCCTCCAACACGATCGACATCACCAACGACATCGTCGCGCTGTACGACAAGAACGCGCCGAGCGCCGCCCCGTCCGCGCCCGCCGCGGCGCCGCCGCCGGCAGCCCCGGCGAAACCGGCTGGACTGCCACCCGCGACGAAGAAGAAATAGTGTTCGCCTATACAGGCGCCGAAGAACCCGTGGGCATTGAGCACCATCAGGGTGAAGTGCCACAGTCCGATTCACCACAGAGAACATCCGCGTTAGCCTCCATTCCGTTTTTGGCCGTAGACTTCAGAAACCTCGGCGGAGGCTCTGCTATCGACCTGAGGGCAGCCGAGACCGTCAATCTCGCACTCTGGGAATCGTTTCGACGCGGATTCGCGGATCGCGCACGGTCAACACGAGAAGGCTAGATGGTTTGGGCCCCGGGTCGAAGGTGATGTTTGCGCCGCGCAGCGCCCGGCGCCACGGCAGCATATTCCGGATTGCCTTCCGCAGGTCGTCCGAAACGTTGAGCCCGATCCGCGTCAAGAGGACAGTCGCCAGCCGCTCATACTCCGCCATGAGAACTTTGTTCGGCTGATCCGGCACCAGAAAGACGATCAGTTTCAGGCGGCTGACACGAGTCAGGCTCTCACCAGAGGCGGCGTAGGCGATGCTTCCCTGCGGAACCACCTCGAGCGCCGGCCAGGAATCGTCCACCGGCGCCGCCTGCGCGCGGCCGCTTACTTCCTCCGTTTTTGTGCGTGTCGTGAAACATTGCAGGCCGTAAGGGCGCAAAGTCCACTCACGGCCCGGGAACCCTTCAGACTCGAGCAGCGCACATGCCTTGTCGGGATCGTCGAAGATCTCCAGAACCTGGCCAAAGGATGCGGTGCCGAACAGGAGTGCAAGGCTCAACATGCCCGGAATCTGCATGCCACCACCTGATGCAACCGAGCATAGCATCGGCGGGGTGCCCCGCTAGCTTTCGATCTCGCTCCGCCTGGATCTCCCGCTGATGCCCCACCAGCATATCCTTCGGCGAGACATAGCCGACCGCGCTATTCATGCGAAGGGTTTATAGTGCTCGACGAAACCCGGTCCAGACGCCGCGCATCTCCCAGCAAGAGCGGCGTTGGCGGGGCGGCGCGACTTAACATTCCGCCACAACATCTGCTGGCGTCCACCCCGTCATGCGAACGGTGAAGTGCCATGACCGAGGATCTGTCTCGTACGACAGCGCCCATTCTGGGTC
>DATIFQ010000230.1:0-32007 GCA_035455185.1 Bryobacteraceae bacterium
CTCCAGATGTGCGTGCCGAGCCATGTTGAATAGCGCCGCCATATCCTCGAACATGGTTGCCTCAAGGGCACGGATTTCCCAGCCCCCAGGGTATTTCTTACCAATGCAATGGGGATCAATGCTAACTCGCCAATGTGGATCGAGTCCCAAGCTGTCATATCTCGAAAGCCATTCAGATAGACGCCAGACAGGAATGTAGCAGGCATAATCGCTTGGGGCGGAGTTCTGAAGGTCATCCATTAGCGCCAGCAGTTTACCCTGGTCCAATTTGATCCCCAAATCATCGCGCATCTTTTCCACGTTCCTCCGCAGCATCTCGGCGAATTCCCTCAACTGCTTCGTTGGCTGCGTTGCCAAAGCCGCGACGTGTGCTCGACGATCTTCTGAATTTATCCGTTGGGGGAGATTGGCCAGGATTGCGATAGCACACTGCTCGTTGAACAGAGCCGTGGCTTTTCGCAGTAGCAGGTCTCTTCCGGAGACCCCAATGGATCGTGGTGCCTTCATTTTCATTATGCGTGGATCTTAGCAGGATTCGCGGCCCGACACGCTTGCACCGGGAGTGGGCACCCTGCGCTCGCACTTCGCGTCGACCTTGGGCTTCGTCAACACCCTCGCAGCCCGCGCGCGCGCCCACAGGACCTCGCCCCGTGCGCCGCTCTCTGCCCTCACGCTTGCGCCGCTTGCCCTGCCACCGCCCGCTGAAGCGGAAGAGTCGCGCTGCGCCGCGCTCGCTTCGCTTGCACCACCTACACTACCCTTTTGGGGCGGGGTGGGGATGCTCAATATCGGATGTGAATGTCCGAAATGTAGCAGTTTTCCCGCTCGTATAGCTCTCCCCAAAGAGTAAGGCTGCAGCCCAGTGGGGTAGGTGTATACTGGGGCCAACTGGGAGACCGAAATGAATTCCGGTCAAGCCCTTTTGCCGTGTAGCGAGTAAAGATCCACTTAACTGGAGGAAGTCCATGTCCAAAGTTGCAACCGTTGCAGTCTGTTTGTCCTTGCTCACGTTTCCAGCGTTTGCCGACGGAGAGGCCAACTGCGCGGGCCTTCCCACCGCCAGAGACTTGAATAAGCTGCTTGTCGCGGCCGCCGGCGACGACATCGGCGGCCTCTTTAATGGTGAGCGCATGTGGGCCGCCGTGGTCAACCGTTCGGGGGAAATCTGCGCGTACGCGACATCGACTTCCGATCCGACCCAAGTTTGGCCCGGCAGCCAGGCGATCGCCAAGTCAAAGGCATACACGGCAAACGCCTTCAGCCTTGACACGCTGGCGTTGTCGACCGCCCGGCTGTACACGTTCACCCAGCCGGGACACTCGCTGTGGAGCCTGGGCCAATCGAACCCCTTCGAGCCAAAGTGGCTCGCTCCGCCCAGAGGCAATTCGGGAGGCAGGAACCAGCTCGCCGGCGGCCTGATCTTCTTCGGCGGCGGCTTGCCGCTGTACCAGGGGGGGAAGATCATCGGCGGCCTGGGCGTGAGCGGCGACACGAGTTGCGCCGATCATGAAGTTGCCAAGAAGGTGCGGGATGCCGCGGGCCTGAATCCTCCGGGAGGAAAGCTGGCTGACGACATCACGTATTCTTCCGCAGATGGCGCCTCGGCGTTCACGCATCCCCTCTGCCCCAACACCAAGCGCAACGGGACGTTCCTTGGCAACGAGGCGCCGGCGTCGGGCTACTAGCGTATTGCGTTGTCGGGCAGACGATCGGCTTCTGTCGTCTGCCGCCCTCGCAGGACACGACCAAGGCACGGCGGCACAAAGAAGTATTCTGAAAAAGTGAACTTCCGAACGCTCGCGATCCATGCGGGTCAGGGCCCCGATCCCGCCTATGGCGCCGTCATGCCGCCGATTTATCAGACGTCGACGTTCGCGTTTCGCGGCGTCAACGAGCCGGGCCCGTTTGATTACTCAAGGAGCGGGAATCCGACCCGGAAAGCTCTGGAGACCTGCCTCGCCAGGTTGGAGGGCGGAGTCGCGGGCTTCGCGTTCGGAACGGGGATGGCCGCGGAGACGACGGTGTTGATGTTGTTCGATGCCGGGGACCGGATCATCGTCCACAACGACCTCTATGGCGGCACGTACCGGCTGCTGACGACCGTATTGGCAAACAAGGGGATCGGGGTCGATTTCGTCGATCTTCGCCGTTCGGATCTGGTTCGTCAAGCTATCCGGCCGGAGACAAGAGCCATATGGATTGAAACACCGACCAATCCGCTGATGAACCTGGTGGACATGGCCGAGGTCGCAGGCATCGCCCGCGAGAACGGATTGCTGACCATCTGCGACAACACCTTCCTGTCGCCCTATTTCCAGCGCCCATTCGAGTTTGGCATCGACATCGTGGTTCACTCGACGACCAAGTACATCAACGGGCATTCGGACGTGGTCGGCGGCGCGGTGGTGGTAAACAACGATGCGCTGGCCGAGCGCATCGGCTATCTTCAGAACGCGCTGGGCACCTGCGCGGGGCCGCAGGATTGCTTTCTGGTCCTGCGCGGCATCAAGACGCTGGCGGTAAGAATGGAGGAGCACAACCGCAACGCGCTCGAAATCGCGCACTGGCTCGAACAGCACAAAAAGATTGCGGCCGTGCTGCATCCGGGTCTGCCGAGCCACCCCCAGCATGATCTGGCCCTGCGGCAGATGCGCGGTTTTGGCGGAACCTTCTCGTTTCGCGTCACCGGTGGCAGGACCGAGGTTTTCCGGCTGCTGGGCGGAGTCCGGCTGTTCACGTTGGCCGAGTCGCTGGGCGGCGTCGAATCCCTGATCGAGCACCCCGCCACCATGACGCACGCATCGGTGCCGCAGGAAGAGCGCGAGCGCATGGGCATCACCGACAACGTGGTGCGGGTTTCGGTTGGTATTGAGGATGTCCAGGATCTGGTCGCCGATCTGGATCAGTCCCTGTCGAGAGTTTAGCGTGGGATGGCGGACTTGCCACGGAGACACGGATGCTCAGAGGCCTGATTCACGGCATTTTAGGCAAGTTTGGCTACGACGTGATCAGCACGCGCGGGCGATACGCAAGCGACGGGCTGTTTACCCTGCACAGCGACCGATTCCGGGAGGATCCGGCGTTTCGACGCGCGTATGCCCGGGGCGTGCGAGCCGGCTGG
The DNA here is from genome assembly GCA_035455185.1 of Bryobacteraceae bacterium. Lineage (GTDB taxonomy): Bacteria > Acidobacteriota > Terriglobia > Bryobacterales > Bryobacteraceae > JAEHDI01. Next base: position 3,122 of record DATIFQ010000230.1, read on the forward strand.
GGCTACGATCCCCGGTTCACGTGGCGCGTCCATGTTGCGCTCTGGGCTGCGAAGGCGGCATTACGTGTGCCGGGCGACTTCGTTGAATGCGGCGTCAATGCCGGCTTCATCAGCTCGGCCATCATGGAGTATCTCGACTGGCGCAACGTGGACAAGAAGTTCTACCTAGTTGATACCTTTACCGGCCCTGTCTTCTTGCAGTACTCCGCGGCGGAGGTGGCTGCCGGGAGGGTGGAGGCCGCGCGCAACGCTCTGGCGGCCGGCGCCTACGTGACGGACCTCGAGCGAGTCCAAGCGAACTTCGCCGAGTGGCCGAGCGCAATCGTCGTCCAGGGAACTGTGCCTGACGTTCTGCCGCGCTTGCCGGTCAGCAGCGTCGCGTTGCTCCACATCGACTTGAACTGCGCGGGCCCCGAACGCGCGGCGCTTGAGTATTTCTGGGACCGGTTATCGCCTGGTGCTCTGGTTCTTTTCGACGATTACACCTACTTTGGGCAGCAATGCCAGGGCGACGCCATCGATGAGGCCGCGCGACAGCTCGGCGCCACCGTGTTATCACTACCTACAGGTCAAGGCTTGATCATCAAGTAGCTTCGTCATTGGCACCCGGCCTCGATTTCATCTCAAAAGCTGAGTCGCAGACCCAACTGGACGGTTCGCGGAGGCCGCGCGCTCAGAATCGTGCCGAAGTCGGCTGCGCCGAGGGTGTGCCCGGGGAGATCGAAGTTGGCGTGGTTGAATGCGTTGTAGAACTCGCCCCGGAGATCCACCCGATATCGTTCGGTCACCTCGAACTCCTTGGCTACCGTCAGGTCCACAGACTGCTGAAACGGCCCTCGAAGAACCGACCGCGGAGCGTTGCCAAATCGAAATTGAGCGGGATTGCGAAACGCGTCGGTATTGAACCAGCGTTCGAGTGACCGCTGCGCCCCCGGCAGTTCTGCAGCACCGATGAGGTCGGGGCGCAGGGGACCGGCGGAAAACGCGTTCGTGGTATTCGCCAGCGTCGTCACCGTAAACGGAGCGCCGGACTGCCAGGTACCGAAACCGCCGAGCTTCCAGCCGCCGCCAACAATATTCAGATAGCGATTGGACCTGATGCGAGGCACTTCGTACAGGATGCTGAGGACGGTACGGTGTGGAACATCGGTGCCGCTAAGCGACTTATCGAGCCGCCGGTTGTAGGCGTCCATGTAACTCTGCGGATCACCGTATTCGTTCGATGACACTACGTCGTCCAGAAACTTCGAGAACGTGTAGTGCGCCAGAAACGAGAGGCCGCGCGCGAAGCGCTTCTCGGCCCGTATGTATCCCGCGTGATAGGTCGAGTTCCCAATCGCGGGGTTGATGATATAGACGTTGCTGAACTGGGGGAACGGCCTGCGGGCCTGGGCATCGCCAGGTCCCATGAGCTCCGGTGCGACCTGGTTGAGGCTGAGGTCGTTGGCCGTGAGATGGTGACTTACGTTGGCTATGTAGCCGGCTTCCACGACGGTTTCGCTCGCCACCACGCGCTGGATATTCGCGTTGTATTGATACGAGACCGGCGTCGGCCGGTTACGCTCGAAAAAACCAACCGCAGTGTACGGTCTCCGGCCCAGCGGCACGGCTCCGAACCGGGCATCGAGCGGGGGACGCTCGAACGCGGGGAAGCCGTTGCGAAGCTGCATGGCGCTCAGCAGGTCGGCCTGCGGCACGACGAGCGATGCAGCGGTGGAGAAACCGGTCGAGGCGGTGTCGCCAATCGTATTGCTGACGGTGGATCCGTAAAAGACGCCGGCGGCGGCGCGGATCACGGTCTCAGACTGGAAGGGCAAGCGGTAGGCGAACCCGACCCGCGGCCCGAAGTTGTTCCAGTCCGTGTTGAAAGCCTGCCGAGGCACGCCGTCGCGGCCGGAGAACGTTACGATTCCGGGAGTGCCGGAGACGGGATTGATCGCGCTCAGATCGAACGAATTCTGCCGGTCTTCGTCGACTCGCCGGGGAAGTTCGGACTCCCAGCGGAGACCGAAGTTCAAGGTCAGGTGATCGGTCGCACGCCAGTCGTCCTGAACGTACCCCGCCAAGTAGTACGCCCGCGACGTAATTTGATCGGAAACGTTGACGCTTGCCGAGTTCACCTCGCCCAACAGAAAGCTGGCGAAAGCGTCGCCGGCGCCGGACGTTCCCGGCTTGCCGGTGATGAGCGGAGTAATGCCGAATAGACCGGCCGAGGACCGGTCGCGTACTTCGGTATTGCGGCCGCGCCGGTGCTCGACACCAAACTTCAGCGCATGCCTGCCGCGGAACCAGGAGACGGCCTCCAGGATCTGGGTATCGCGGATCGGCGTCTGGTGGCGCCCCACCTGGCCGCCCAAGGATGCATAGCCGGGAATCGTGAAAGTCGGAAACGCGGCGGCGCTCACACCGGTGAGACCGATGGCTCCCGCCAGGTTCTCGCCGAACCCGTAACGTTCATCGATAAACCTGCGCTGGAAGAAGCTGACTTTCAACTCGCTGATGAGATTCGGGCTGAAGGTGTGGGTGTGGCCCGCCAGAACACTCTGAATGCGCACGTCGTTCACGTTCGCGTCGGGCGCAGCTTCACGCCGCGGGAAGGAACCGCGGTTCCCGATAAAGCTGTCGTTCAGGTAGTAACGGACAGTCAGCTGATCGTTCGAGCGCAGTTGGTGGTCAACTTTCGCGACGAAAATGTTGCGGTGAAGGTCCGAGTCGGCGTTGGCGGCGTAGTTGCTGCCGCCGGCCGGCCCGGGCGTGCGATTCGGCGAGGGCCAGTATGACAATGCCGCCAGGGCCACGGGATCGAAGCGGTCGAGGGGTATGCGGTTCTCGGGGAATGGCTGCCTTTCGCGGCCAACGGTGGTCGAGGGATCGTAGATCGGGATCACGCGTCCGGCGCCGTCGCGCAAGCCGAAGAAGTCGCCCGCCCGTTGGGCGAGATCCGGCACCGTCTGAAGGTCGATCGTCGAGGTGAGCTGGCGGGTTTGTTCCCAGGTGGCGAAGAAGTGCGTCTTGTCCTTTCGGATCGGCCCGCCGAGGGAGCCACCGAACTGATGCATGCGGATGGGCGCTCTCTCGGCGGCGAAAAAATTCCGCGCGTCGAGAGCGCTGTTGCGGAGGAATTCGAAGACGCTGCCGTGAAGCTGGTTCGTGCCGGAGCGGGTGGACAGGGTGATGATGCCGCCGGTCGAGTGCCCGTATTCGGCCGAGTAGGCGTTCCCAATGACGCGGAACTCCTGCATTGCGTCCATCGGCAGGCTGGTCATTTGTTGAGGCCGGGTCAGCCCGACGGCGTTGGTGACGTTGCCGCCGTCCAACGTGAAGTTCTGGTTGCGCGCGCGGCCGCCTGCGACGCTGAAGACAGGGTAGTTTTCCGCTCCTTGTCCGGTGTCGATCATCACGACGCCCGGGGCCAGCGCGACAAGTGAAGTCGCCGCGCGGTTCGGCATGGGAAGGCCGGAGACCATTTTCCGATTCACGAGTTGCCCCACACTGGAGGACTGCGTCTCTGCGACCGGCACGGTCTCGGTGACAGTGACGGTCTCGGAGGCCTGGCCGACCTGGAGTGTCAGATCGACCGGCAGAACCTGGCTGACCGCCAATACGAGGCCCCCGCGAGATGCTTTCTCGAAGCCCGCCGCGGTCGCTTCGATGCGGTACCTTGCCGGCAGCAGCGAGGCCAGGCGATAGTTTCCGGCTTCGTTGGTTCTAGTCACGAAGCGGGCTCCCGATTCCTCGTTCACCAGCACGATCCCCGCATTTGGGATTGCACTCGATGTGGCGTCCGTAACGGTGCCGGTGATGGAGCTTGTTCCGGTTTGGGCGTACAGGAGAGCCGAACCGGCAAGGAATAAGACCAACTTCCGAAATCTGTGAAGGAACTGCATATTTCCCCTCTCTTCGCGCACACTACGACCGCAACTTCATTTCGCTGCGGATCGGTGGTCCGGAACCGGCCGGACGCAGAATGGAACGGATCAGATCAACAAAAGGTGGGCAATCAGCAACAACAGCGGCTGCGTCCGCCGGCGGTGGGGTAGATGACTGAGTGAATGGTTCTCATCGAAGCTTTCCTCAAGAATACGCATCCGCAGGGTGCGTGTCAAGGAAAATCTGCATATTGTCGATGGAGATTGAGTAGATCATTTACTGGCTGAATATAAACGGGTTATTAATCTCACCACGGAGACACGGAGGGCACAAAGGGAGGAGGCGAGGGTCACCGGCTAAAGCCGGTGCCACCTTGAAGGTGCACCTTGTGGACGCTGCCAGCGATAGAATGGAGGCCGCATGGAACGGAGAACACTGTTGAAGGCGGCGGCGCTGCTTGGAGCGCCAGCGGCGCTGCCCGGGGAAGATTTGTATCGGCGAGATCCTGAGAAGTACTGGCGTCGGATTCGCGAGGAACAGTTCCTGTTGCCCGGGTGGCGCTCGTTCCTCAACAACGGTAGTCTCGGTATCGCGCCCAGGCCGGTGTTGAAGGCGGTGAACGACTATCTCGAACGGTCGGCGGCGCTGATGGTGGAGGAATACCCGCGCTGGGGCTACGAGACGCTCGATGAGCATCGCCAGGAACTGGCCGAGTTCTTCGGCTGCAAAACCGAGGAACTCGCGCTCACACACAACGCGACCGAGGCGATGAACATCGTCGCCAACGGACTCGACCTGAAAGAAGGCGACGAGGTTCTCAGCACCGACCAGGAACATCCGGGCGGCTTGTGCTGCTGGCTCCAGCGACAGGCGCGGCATGGCATGACCGTGCGGCAGGTGGCGATCCCACTGCCTCCCAAAAACCAGGGGCAGCTTGCCGACCTGCTGATCGGATCGATCGGTCCGCGCACGCGTGTGCTCAGCTTCAGCGGTATCACCACGATGACCGGACTGATCTTCCCGATCCGGGACATCTGCCTGGCCGCGCGGGCTAAGGGCGTCATCACGGTGGTGGACGGGGCTCACATGCAGGGTCAGATTCCGTTCCGGCTCGACGAACTTGGCTGCGATTTCCTCGCGGCCAGCCCGCACAAATGGCTGTACACGCCGGCCGGGTGCGGCTTCCTCTACGGACGCGAGGAGATGCTCGACCGGCTGTGGGTCAACGTGGCGACCGCCGGATGGGACAAGAAAGAACTGAAAGCCGCGCGATTCATGATGGTCGGAACAAACAATCGGGCCATCTTCGAGGGGTACATCGCCGGGTTGCGGTTTCTGAAACAGCTCGGGCCGGAGCGCGTGTACACGCGCATCCACCAGCTTGGTCGGATGTGCTTCGAGAAGGCGCGTGGGACGCCTGGCGTTGAGATGCTGACGCCGGACGACGACCTTATGTTCGCGGGCTTAGTGACGATGAAGCTGAAGGACGGCCACTGGAAACGAGTGCAGGAGTTCTGTGCGAAGAAACGGATCTGGGTGCTTCAATCCAGCCGGAGCCGGATCTCGACGCACATTCACACGCGCCCGCAGGACCTGGATGAGTTCTTCGAGATCCTGCGAGGAGTCACGGCGGCCTAGGATCACCGGCTGGAGCCAGCGCCACTGGTGAGATGGCGATCGAAGAAGCCGGCGGCAGCCTGGAGGGCTTCGAGCCAGCGGGCGTGCGTCAGGAAGCCGTGGATTTCGTCGGGAAAGACGAGTTGCTCAAAGTCCACTTCCTGCTTCCGCAGCGCTTCGGCCAGAGCAACCGTCTGGCGGAACTCGACGTTGCGATCGTCGTCGCCGTGGATCAGCAGAACCGGCGAGCGCCAGCCGCTCATGTGCGCCAGCGGCGACGACTCGAAGGCCACGCGGAGCGCCCGCTGCTGCGTGTCGAGATCATCGGATGAGACGTATACGCGGGTCTCGGTTCGCCAGTCGTGGACGCCGTGGAGGTCCACACCGGCGGCAAACAGATCCGAGGCGCGAGCGAGGCCCAGCGCGGTGAGGTAGCCCCCATAAGAGCCGCCCCATAGCCCGATGCGGGCGGGGTCCACGTCTGGACGGTTGCGGAGGTAGAGGCCCGCGCCAAGGACGTCGTTGAACTCGCTCGCACCCGCGGCTCCGTAGTTCAGCGCCTCACGGAACTCCAGGCCGTAACCGGTGCCGCTTCGGTAGTTGACCGAAAGGACGACGTAGCCGCGACTAGCAAGATACTGATTGAGCGCGTAGGTGCGATGGTAGTAGTCCATGTAATGCCCGCCGAGAAGCATCTGGCGGCGGGATCCACCGTGGAAAAAGATGACGGCGGGCCGGCGCTCTCCCTGGCGGACTCCCGACGGTAGGAAGAGCTGGCCGCGGATCTTCATGCCGTCCGCGGCGGGGAACTCGATAGGCTCGGGAATGACAAGTGCGCCGGGGAAGCCGGAGGGGATGGTTTCTGGGGCGAGGTCGCGGGGGCCATCTTCGTTCAGCACGGCGGCACGAGCGGGGCGGCGCGCGTCGGAACGGAAAAAGGCGACCGTCGCGCCGCCGCCCAGGAGGACCGGAGACCATTCGATTCCGGAGCCTGATGTGATGGCGCGCGGGCGGCCGCCTGCGACCGGAACACGCCAGAGGTGGCGCCGGTCGATGTCGTCCTGGTTCGAGGAATAAATGACCTCGCTGCGGTCCGGGCTGACGACTACGTGCTCGACCTCGAAAGCGCCCGAGGTGAGCGGAAGCGTATCACCTCCGGAGACCGGGACCGAATAGAGGTGGGTCCAGCCGCCGGCTTCCCATGGAAACACGATGCGGCCGCCAGCAGCCCAAAGGAGCTGGTTTTCCGCGATGACGCCGTGGAAGACGCTGCCCGCGCCAGGCTTCGCGCGCCAGATCTCCCGGCCGCGGCCATTCGCGACATCGGCGACGCGGACGGACCATGGCTCGGCGCTGCGCTTGGGGCCGAAGATGGCGAGCACGCGCGAGTTGGGGACGCGGAGGAAGGCGATCGAGCGGCCGTCGGGGGACCAGGCAGGCTCGCTGTCGAGGTCGAGGCCCGGGTCGAGGTAGCGGAGGGTCTTCGCGGCGGGATCATAGACGCCGATGAAGCTGTGGTCTGCGCGGGCGCTGACGAAGGCGAGCAAGACGCCTCCGGGAGACCATCGGAGGGAGCCGCACTGGCCGCGGGCACGGATGAGTTGCGCGGGCTTTTCGTCGCCGGCAAGAGGCGCGGACCAGATCTGTCCTTTCTTGAGGTAGGCGATGCGGTCGCCTTTGGGCGAGACGGCCGGGGCGGAGCCGTCGTCGATGCGGCGTGGCTCGCCGCCGGAGAGCGGCACGATCCAGAGGGCTTGTTCAGCGCCAGCCGGGTCGCTCAAAGGGTTCGGATTCTCGCCCTGCGCGTTGGCGGAGCCGCCGCGGACGAAGATGAGCGAGCGCGCATCGGGCGTCCATGCCACACCGGAGATTTCCTGGCCGTCGTCGGAGGAGTAGGATGTGACAGGACGGGATTTGTACGCAGGCGGTTCAGCCACCCAGATGTTGCGCACGCCACGGGCATTGAGCACCCAGGCCACGGCCCCACCCGAGGGCGCGGCGGTGAGTTCCGACGGAAATGGCGAACTCAGCGCCTGCTCCAGGGTGAAAGGTTCCTGCGCGAAGGCAGCGGGAGACAGAAGAAGCGCGAGCAACGCGGCAGAGTGACGCATGAGAGCCTCCTATTTTTGTGAGTGTAGTCCAAGGACAGAAATCTGGGCGGATTCTGCGAAGATCAGAGTTTGGAGGATAGAGGATGGACGAGCGGCAAGAGGCGATTGTTCGGAAGGCGTTGGACTCATTTCAGATTGAGATACCGTCGTGGGGGTTTGCGAACACGGGCACCCGATTCGGCAAGTTCGTGCAGGCGGAAGCGGCCACTACAATCGAGGAGAAGCTCAGCGACGCGGGACAGGTCCACCAGTTTACGAGCTGCTGTCCGAGCGTAGCGGTTCATGTGCTGTGGGATTTCCCGGAAGGCCGCAAGAGCGTTCCGGAGGCGATGGCGCTGGCGGCGAAATACGGCGTGCGGATCGGCGCGATCAATCCAAACGTATTCCAGGACCAGATCTACAAGCACGGGTCGCTCGGCAGTCCGGATCCGGAAGCTCGCGCGATGGCGCTGGCGCACATTCTGGATTGCGTGGAGATCGCGAAGGAAACAGGTAGCCGGGATCTGTCGCTATGGTTTATCGACGGTTCGAGCTATCCGGGCACGGCCAATATTCGTCACCGCAAGCAATGGTTCGCGGATGGGCTTCGCGCGGCGCATGAGCGGCTGGCTGCGAACCAGCGGATGCTGGTGGAGTACAAGCCATTCGAGCCGGCCTTCTACCACACCGACATCGCCGACTGGGGCATGGCGCTGCTGCTAGCGCGGGCGGCGGGACCGCAGGCGCGGGTGCTGGTGGACACGGGTCACCACTACCAGGCACAGAACATCGAGCAGATCGTGGCCTGGCTGTTGAGCGAAGGGATGCTCGGCGGGTTCCACTTCAACGACCGCCGGTATGCCGACGACGACCTTACGATCGGTTCAATCGATCCGTACCAGGTGTTCCGTATCTTCCACGAGATTCAATTCCACGAATGGGAGACGGGGAAGCGCGGCGACATCGCGTACATGATCGACCAGAGCCACAATCTGAAGCAGAAGATCGAGGAGATGATCCAGACGGCATCAACGGCGCAGGAACTGTGGGCGAAAGCGTCGCTGGTGGATCACGAAGCACTGGCCCGGAGCCAGGCGAAGTGCGAGCTGATCGACGCCGAGGAATATCTCAAGGCTGCGTTCGCTACCGATGTGCGGCCGGCGCTGCGGGCGTGGCGAAAGTCGAAAGGGTTGGCTGAGGAACCACTGGCAGCGTTTCGCGCGAGCGGGTACTTGGAGCGGGCGGCACGCGAGCGCGGCGAGCGAAACCGGGGCGCGGTGGCAAGCTACGCGTAAGGAGAGCGAGACACTGGAGGGATTTATGGATGCGCTCGTAAGGCATGAGGGCGAGGCGCCGCGGGAACGATCGACCTGCGGCTGGCGGCACCTGCTGATCAGCAGACAGGACCGCGGACGGGCGGCGGCGTGGGCGCACGCAGTGGATATTGACGGCGCACGCGAGCACTACCACAAGCAGGGGACGGAATTGTATTACGTGCTCGAGGGCGAAGGATCAGTGGTGCTGGACGGGGTGGAGCATCCGGTGCGAAAGGGTTCGCTCGTCCAGATCCCGCCGGGCGTGGTGCATGGCGCGCGGGGGCGAATGAGAGTGCTTGTGATCGGCATCCCGGATATCAGCGACGAAGACCTGTATTTTCCGGAAGACGCGGCAGAGCACGGTCCAACCGTGCAGGGTGACTGATGGCGGGCCGACGACGGAAAAGCGGAAGAGCCTGCGCCATCGTGGTGTTGCTGTGCTGCGCGCCGGCTGCATGGCCGGAGGAGGAAATCGCGGAGGGCGTCGCGCCGCGGGTGCGGCCGCTCTCTGCATCAGACACGGCTACGGCGACGCCGACGAGCGAACCGTGGATCGACTCGAACCTGTGGCTGGTGCGGTCGCTGACCGGGCACAGCCGCGCGCCGGTTTGGCTGCACTTTCGCGTGGACGGGGGTTCCGGAGACGACTACGCCCGCGCCATCGCGGATACGGCCGCGGCTGGGGGCCGCTGGGCCGTCGAACTGGATGACGGCTTTCAGGCGGATCTGCGGAGCGGACAGTCGGAGGCGCTCGCGAAGTGGGGACGGATCGTCAACTATCTGCGATTTTTCGAAGATCACCGGGGGTGGCGGGAGTTTGTGCCGTCCGGCCCTCTCGGCATCGTGTACGATCCCGCCGGGAAGTACGTCGACATTTCGAATGAGTATCTCAACCTGATCGCGCGGCGGCGGATTCCCTACCGGGTGATCCACCGGGCGGACTTGGGTGCCGGCGCCCTGGGAGGATTGAAGGCCGTGCTGGCAATCGACGCGTCGCCGCCCAGGACTGGGGAACGCGCGTTGATGGAATCGTTCGCCGAGGCAGGCGGATTGGTCGTGACGGGTCCGGGCTGGGGGAAAGCGCCGGCGGGCGGCGAGGGTTACGAAGTCGAAAATTCCGGCAAGGGGCGGGTGGCGATCTACCGAGAGGATCCGCCGGACCCGGAAACCGTCTCCAGGGACATGCTCACGCTGATCGGACGGGCGAACACCGGCATCCGGCTCTTCAACGGGCCGTCGGTGCTCTGCCACGTGACGACGGGCGAGGCAGGGGCAAGACTGCTGGTGCAGTTGATCAACTATGCGACGCTTCCGGCCGAAGCGGTATCATTGCGGGTCGATGGCGAGTACAAGGCGGCGCGTGTGTTGAGCCCGGATGCCCCTCCCGCGGAGCTGGCGGTGGAATTGGCAGGAGGACGCACGCAGGTGTCGCTGCCTGCCTTTTCGGTGTATGCTGCGGTAGTGTTCGAGAAGTAGTTGGATGGAGGACTCATGAAGGACGGATGTAATGGGTTGACGCGGCGGCAGTGGCTTGCGGGAGCCGGAGTAGCGCTGGGCGCGGCGTCGCTCGGGCGTGGGCAGGGGCCGGCTTCGGTCCCGCCGGTATCGATCGGGAAGTACGCCAGCTATGACGACGATCTCGTGGGGCGGCTCGCGAAGCAGTTCGACCAGGCGGGCGGACTCGGCGGGTTGGTGCGAGGGAAAACAGTCACCGTCAAGCTGAACCTGACCGGCGGCGGCAGGTTTCCCGGATGCACGCCGGGGCAGACCCACTGGGTGCACCCAAAGCTGGTAGGCGCCTGCTGCTACCTGTTCGGAAAGGCGGGAGCGAAACGGGTCCGGCTGGTGGAGGGGACCTACGAGGGAGAGTCTCTCCAGGACAAGATGCTGGACGGTGGCTGGGACGTGAAGGCGATCCAGTCCGCGGCACCATTGGTGGAGTTCGAGGAAACAAACACGCTCGGCTCGGGCAAGCGGTATTCGCGACTCAGGGTAGCCAAGCCATATATTTTCCCGGCGTTCGACTTGAACCATACCTACGAGGACACAGACGTATTCGTCAACTTGTCGAAGCTGAAGCAGCACGAAGAGTGCGGGATCACTCTGTCGATCAAGAACATGTTCGGCGTCGCGCCGAACTCGATTTACGGCGATGACGCGGGCGTTGATGAGCCGAACGAGAACCCGCGAAAGGGCCGGGAGCATGTGTTGCACCTGGGGAGGCGCCAGCCGTCGAAGAGCGCGCCCGGGGAAGTCAATCCGGCATCATCGCGATACGAGGGACACCGGGTGCCACGAATCTGCGTGGACCTTTCGGCGGCGAGGCCGACTGATCTGGCCATCGTCGACGGAATCGAGACGTGCGTGGGCGGCGAGGGACCGTGGGTGAAAGGCTCGAAGCATGTGCAGCCGGGAGTGGTGATCCTTGGGAAAAACGCCGTGTCAACGGATACGGTGGCGACAGCGGTAATGGGCTTCGATCCGCGGGCGAAGCGCGGCGAGGGACCGTTCCAGGTCGACTACAAGAGCCACCCCCAGATGCCGGGCGACCCGAAGCAGGCCGACAATCCGATGCTGCTGGCGGAGGCGGCCGGACTCGGCAGCGCGGACCTGAGCCGGATCGAGGTGGCAGGCGTATCGATTAAGGACGCCCTGTTCGACTTCGAGAAGCACCGGAAGGGCTGAACCGAAGAATCGGCGGGTGGCCGGTCCGCCGTTTACGCGTCCCAGTCCTTGTTCCACTCGACGCGGCGCTTTTCCTTGTAGGCGATGTTGCCGATGTGGCAAGCCATCGCCGAGTAGTGGCCCTCGACCACATCGGCGTTCGGTTGCTTGCGGCTGCGGATGCAGTCGAGCCAGTTTTTCATGTGGGGAACCTCCGCGGTACCGCCAGCGGCGATCTCGCCCACTTCGCTGTTCTTCGTCGCCGGAATGTACCGGTAGCCGTACCGAAAGATGTGGAAGCGGCCTCCGGTACCCATAAAGACGATGTCCGCCGAATCGCGCGGGATCATGTCGGTGATGGTGGCCTCGAAGGTGACGGTGAGCTTCTCGGGGTAATCCAGGATGAAGTTCACGTTGTCGGGCGTGTCGCGCCCATCATCGAACTGGTAGATTCCGCCAAGGGCGACGGCGGAGACCGGTTTCCGGATGTTGAGGAACCAGTGAACCACGTCCACCATGTGGACGAAGAGGCCGCCCGTCTGGCCGCCGGTGGCGAAATCCCAGTAGGCGAAGCGATTGAAGTAGCGCTTCGGGTCCCAGGGAATCTTCGGCAGCCAGCCGAGGACGGCGTCCCAATCGAGACCGGCGGGCTTCTGCTCCATGCCGGGCGGCACCGGGGTCAAGTATCCGCCGTTGGCGTTCCAGATGGTGCGGACCATGTTGACCTGGCCCACCAGGCCGCTGTCGAAGAACTTCTGCTTCGCCTCGATGAAGTGGGCGAGACTGCGCTGCTGGACGCCAACCTGGACGATGCGGTTCGTCTCGCGGACGGCGCGCACGACGTCGAGGCCCTGCAGGGGCTGGGAGGTCATGGGCTTCTCGACGAAGACGTCCTTGCCGGAACGGCAGGCGTCGACCGTCATGCCGGCGTGGAGGTGATCGAGGGTGGCGACGATAACGGCATCGATGTCTTTGCGGTCGAGCATCCGGCGGTAGTCGGCGTATTTCTCGACGGGCTTGCCGATGCGCTTCGCGGCTTCGTCACGGCGGACGTCCCACGCGTCACAGACGGCGACCCACTCGATGCCGCCGGCGAGGTTGGCCATGTTCATGAGGTGCGAGCCGCGGCCACCTGTTCCAATGATGCCGAGCCGGATGCGGTCGTTGGCGCCGAGCACACGGGACGCCGACGCCGCGGTGACGGCGCCGGCAATGAAGGACCTTCTGGAAACGTCAGAACTCATAAGATCGACACTCCCTGATTGAGTTTTTCAACGAGGCCGCGGAGCCAGACGAGACTGCGCTCGATCATCGGCCCGCCCTGACCTTCGCACTCCATGCTGAGCACACCATCGTATCCGGATTCAGCAAGGATTGTGAGGCACCGGCGGATGTTGTCCGCATTGACGCCCTCGCCGATGGCACAGTGGCTGACGGCAATGCCGGTCAGATCTCCCCGGGCGGCAGCGGCGAGGCTCTCGCTGACGTCCTTGACGTGAACGTGGCTGACCTGGTCCTTCAGGCGAACGAGAAAGGCGACGGGGTCCTGGCCGGCGATGAACGTATTCCCGGTGTCCATGTTCATGCGCAGGAACGGCGAGTCGCAAAAGGCGAGCATCTCGGCCATGAAGTCGGGCTTCGTAGTGAAGTATCCGTGGGGTTCGACGTTGACGGTGATTTGGTAGGCCTCGGCGACGGGAACGAACTGCCGGTAGATTCGGCGCATGTGGTCGAGGGCCTCGCGCTCGGTCATCCCTGCGGGCTTACAGCGGTCGTCGGTGGTGTCGACGCGCGGGCAGCCGGCGAGTTTGGCCCAGCGGATCGTGTGGAGCACGTATTCGACGCCGAGGCTGGCGCCCTCAGGAAGCGAAAGCGGAAAAGCGGCGTCGATCTGAGACATGCGGACGTCGTAGCGGTCCATCTTCCGGCGAAGTAGTACGGGATCCTCCCATAGGGCTACGTGGGGCTGGTAGCCGAGTCCGTGGATCCAGCTCACGCCATCGATGGCGCCACACTCGATGAAGTGCAGGCCGTTGTCCTGTGCCCACTTAAGGCACTGCTCGAAACTCCAATAGCTGCTGTTGAAAGCGTCCGTATGAAAGCCGATTTGGAACATGCAGAATCTCCGTCACAGGCTTAAGCCCAATGCTATCGTCGCTACAGTTAACATAAACCGTTATTCCCCTCCGCCGGTGGTTAGCATGACAGGAATGTTAACTGTATAGCCGGAAATATTCCCGTGATACCCCGTAGACAATAACCGTTAGCACTCCATCTACCCCCTTCCTCAAAGGTCGATGGCGACGATCTCGTGGACCCGGATCGATGGGACCACGAGGCTTAGCGTACCATCGGATTCCTCGAATCGCGGCGTCCGGCCGCTCTCGAGCAGCTGCACTTTCTTCGCCCGCACACCTTGCGGGAGCCGGACACGGACCTTCTGCTCGGTGAGGGGGATAATCTCCCGAAAGGGTCCTTTCATCATCATCGGATTGGTCAGATTCACAAGGTGGACGGTCATCGAGTCCTTCTGCCGCCAGACGGTGACATCGAGGACGCCCGGGCCGGTGACCGTCACCGGCTGCTCCTCGTTCATGGCCCAGGCTACGGCGTTGCCCAGCAAGCGGCCGTGGTCGACACACATCACTTCCCAGAAGACGCGGTCGATATCCCAAGGGAAATAGACGATGCGGCTGGGACCGATCTCGCGGAGGTAGACCTCGGGGATGGACGTCTTCGGGACACGAGGAAAGACCTTCTCCATGGGCAGGTCCGGGTAGGAGGGGATCAGCGTGAGTGGGGAATTCGGGAAGGACTCCCGGGCGCCGACCTCGACCTGGTAAACCCCGTGAATGATGCGGGGTGCGTCCTCGAGACCGGCGAGGATCGGGTGGCGCGTGTCGTGTTCGAGGCGGAGGTGAGAATTCTGCACCGGGCCCTCGACGCGCCCTCGGTACCACACGCCGAACAGATCGCTGAGACCGAAGTCGGGCCGCCGGGTGCCCCACTCGTTGTAGAGGGAGGTTTCGAAGGTGGCGAGGAGGCTGCCGCCGCGCCTGATGTATTCGCGGAGCTGGTCGCACTGGGTGTCCGAGAGGGCGGCGATGTTCGGCAACAGGAGGAGCTTGTAGCGGGCGAGGCGGTCCGGTTCGAGCAGGCGATCGTGGACCATTTCGAACGGGACGCGGGCCTCGATCAGCGCGTGGTAGAGGCCGCGGGTGTGGTCCTCGACCTTCTGCGTGGCGCGCTCGCCACCGTAAAACCAAGCGGTCTGCTGCGAGTAGACCATGCCCACGCGAGCGAGCGGCTCCTCATTGCGAAGGTAGCGCTCGTGCCGGTATTGCCAGTTGTAGATGTCCTCGACGGTCTTCAGCCAGCGCGAATCGTGGATCGTTCCGGAGAATTTGGTGAACCAGGGGCGCAAACCGTTTGCGAGGCCGTCGGCGACCCAGATGCGGATTTCGGCGCCGTTCTGCACGGAATCCGACCAGCGATACGGCTGCACGACGCCGACACTGAAGATGCCGCCGATGGCCTTGCGTCCGAGAGTGGCACGGTACTCTTTGCCGTTCTTACCGGCGGCCCACGGTGCGTTGAGTCCGATGCGGGCCTGGCGGTCGGCGAAGAGCGTGGGGGCGAGTTCGCCGATCGTCTTCATGTCGAGATCGCTGAGAGCGCCGCCTCCGGCATTCGCGACGAAGCGGGCGTTCGGGTTGATTTTGCGGATCTCGCCGTCCCAGAGCCGCCAGAGGTCGAAAAGGCGCTTCTGTTGCCAAATGATGTAGTTGCGGCGTGCAGGGTCCAGGGGGTCCCGTGTCCGGGGAAGCTCCATGCCGCAGTAATCTTTGAAATTGCGCTGGCAATGCTCGCAGTAGCACATGCCGGAGCCGGCCCAGCGGTTGGAGAAGATACCGTCCACCTTGTAGAGGGAGACGATCTCCTTGGTGACCTCGGTCATGAACTCGAAGTTGTAGGGGCCGAGGGTGCAGGTGACCCACATCTCGGGAGAGGCCCAGTGCCGGCGCTTGCGGCCTTCCGCGTCGACGGCGATCCAATCCGGATGGGCCTCGTAGACATCCTGGTAGGTCGCATGAGGGTCAGTGCGGGCGACGACGACCATGCCGAGTTGGCGGCAGCCTTCATACAGCTCGGCAAAAGGGTCGGTCTCGCCCATCCAGCGGCTGCGGTGGTGGAAGGGAACCTTGGTCGGGTAGTAGGCGACACACCCGCCGGCACTGAGACAGGCAGCGTCGGCGTGGATCCGGCGGAAGTAATCGAGCCAGAATTTCGGATCGTACTTGCCGGGGTCGTCCTCGACGAGGGTAAGCTGCGCCCATCGCATGGGCTTGTCGCACCAAGCAGGCTGGTCCTGGACTTGCGCGGAACCGGCCGCGAGCGCGGCGGACGCGCCGATGAACTGTCTGCGAGTGAAATCCATGAGCACCTCGTAACCGGACATCGTATTACACTGGCCTCGATTTTGGACGGGAGGGCGCCCTGCCGAATCGACGGCTCCAACGAAACCGGACGCCACCGTCCCAGAATCGGACACCCCGGTTCCGGTTTTTCTCTTTGTTTCAGTCGATTAGCACTGGCATGCAAGCTGCTTCCGGAAAGGCTGTATGGACGTTCCACGCGAGGGTGTCGCCCGGAAGAAGCTGATCCGGCGCATTGCCGCCGGAACGGTGGTTGCAGCCGCGATCCCTTTGATCACGATAGGGCTCGCCCGGCTGAAGCCGGCCGCTCCTACGGTCGAAAAGGCGACAGTGTGGATGGATACCGTCAAGCGTGGTCCGATGACCAGAGAAGTGCGCGGGTTAGGCACGCTGGTTCCGGAAGAAATGCTCTGGATACCAGCCCCGGCGGACGGACGGGTGGAACGGATTCTGGTCCGCCCAGGGGCGGCGGTCGACGCCGGGACCGTGCTGCTGGTGCTGAGCAACCCCGAACTGGACCTGGCTGCGCTCGAGGCCGAGTACCAGGTGAAGGCCGCGGAGGCGAAGTACAAGGACCTGAAGGTCCAGCTCGAGAGCCAGCGGCTGACGCAACAGGCGGAGGTGGCCCGGGTTCAGTCCGAGTACCACCAGGCGAAGCTGAAGGCGGACCGGGACGAGGCGCTGGCAAAGGAGAAACTCCTCCCTGACCTCGATCTGAAGATTTCGGTGGCAACCGCGGCGGAGCTCGCGAACCGGCACAGCATCGAAGAGAAGCGCCTGGACATCCAGTCGGACTCCGTGGACGCGCAACTGGCGGTGCAGCGGGCCGAGGTGGACAAGGTGCGGGCTCTGGCGGGGCTGAAGCGCACTCAAGTGGAAGCCCTGCGCGTGAGGGCCGGAGCGGTTGGAGTGCTTCAGGAATTGCCGGTCGAAGTCGGTCAAAAGCTGGTTGCCGGTACGATTCTTGCAAAGGTCGCCCAGCCGGAGAGGCTCAAGGCAGAGTTGAAGATTCCGGAGACCCAGGCGAAAGACGTGCAACTCGGCCAGAAGGTGGCCGTGGACACGCGGAACGGCGTGATTCCGGGCCGTGTGTCGCGTATCGACCCGGCGGTCCGGGAAGGCACGGTCACGGTCGACGTGAAGCTGGAGGGTTCGCTGCCGCAGGGTGCGAGGCCGGACCTGAGCGTGGATGGAACGATCGAACTGGAGCACCTGGCGGACATCGTGTATGTGGGACGTCCGGCATTCGGACAGCCGAACAGCGCGGTGACCCTTTTCAGGACGGACGCGGACGGGAAGGGTGCGTCGCGGGTGCACGTAAAGCTGGGCCGCGCGTCGGTGAACACAATTGAGGTGGTCGAAGGGCTGCGGCCGGGCGACCAGGTGATTCTTTCAGACATGTCGGCGTGGGATGCGCAAGACAGGGTGCGGTTGAACTAAGCCGCCAGCACGAAAGCGGAGAGATAAAGATGAATTCCACGGATACGCAATTGATCAAACTCGAGGGAGTAACGAAGGTCTTTCTGACCGATGAAGTCGAAACACACGCGCTGGCGGGGGTGCACCTGGAGATTCGGAAGGGCGAGTACGTGTCGATCGCCGGCCCGTCCGGCTGTGGCAAGTCGACGCTGCTTTCGATTCTAGGCCTGCTCGACACTCCGACCGACGGACGATACTGGCTAAACGACCGGCCGGTGGAAAGCCTGAAACCGGCCGAGCGCGCTCGCATCCGGAACCGGGAGATCGGCTTCATTTTCCAGGCATTCAACCTGATCGGCGACCTGACGGTGTACGAGAACGTCGAACTGCCGCTGACATACCGCGGAATGAGGGCCAGCGACCGGAAGCGGAATGTCCAAGAGGCGCTGGAGAAGGTCGGGATGTCGCATCGGACGAAACACTATCCCGCGCAACTGTCGGGTGGCCAGCAGCAGCGGGTGGCGGTGGCGCGTGCTCTGGCGGGCGGGCCGTCCATCCTCCTGGCGGACGAGCCGACGGGGAACCTCGATTCAGCGAACGGACAGGCGGTAATGGACCTGCTGAGCGACCTGCACCGGCAAGGTGCAACGATCTGCATGGTGACCCACGACCCGCGCTACGCACTGTGCGCGGACCGGTCGGTACACCTGTTTGACGGCCGGGTCGTGGAGGAGAGCGTCGAGGCGGGAAGGTAGCGGCTCGTCAGGCTTCTACTGCCGATAAAGCCCAATGAGTCGCGAGATCCGGCACGCCGTGCGGGCATTGGCTAAGAGTCCAGGTTTCAGCGCAGCCGTTGTGCTTACGCTTTCCCTGGGGATTGGCGCCAACACGGCGGTTTTCAGCGTGGTGAACGCAGTCCTTCTTCGCCCGCTTCCCTTTGAGGACCCCGAGAGGCTCGCGCTCATCTACGAGTCCCGCCCAAGGATCGGTTCCGAGAGGTCGTCGTCATCGGAGGCGAATTACTTTGGCTGGCGTGAGCGGTGCCGCTCGCTCGAACGGATCAGCGCCTTCAACCTCCATTTCTTCACGCTGACCGGAGTGGAGAGTCCCGAAGAGATTCAGGGCGCGATCGTGTCGGCGGACTTCTTCCCGCTGCTCGGCGTGAAGCCGTACGCGGGAAGAACGTTCTCGGCGGACGAGGACCGGCCCGGTAACAACCAGGTTGTGCTCCTGAGTTACGAGCTCTGGCAGAGGCAGTTCGGGTCAGACCCGGGAGTCATCGGGCGGAAGCTTATTCTCAACGAGAAGAGCTTCTCAGTGATTGGGATCATGCCGCCCCACTTCTCGTTTCCGCCTGTCGGGCAGGCGGGGTTGTGGGCGCCCATCTCCCTCGATGCTTCGCCGCCGGAGCAGTTTGCCAGACGCTGGTACCTCCGCGTGCTCGCGCGACTGAAACCTGGGGTAACGTTTGAGAAGGCGCAGGTGGAGTTGAGCGCGGTCTCGGCCGGGCTCGAGCGTCAGTATCCGGAGGCGAACGCGGGCTTCCGCGCGCACCTGGCGCCCCTTCACGGAGAACTGGTGCGGAGCGTGCGCACATCCGTGCTGTTGTTGTGGGGCGCGGTGGGCTTCGTCTTACTGATCGCCTGCGCGAATGTCGCAAACCTGCTACTGGCGCGGGCGGCTCGACGCAAGAGGGAGATTGCCATTCGCATTGCCCTAGGCGCAGGTCCCTGGAACAGGGTCAGTCAAACCCTCTCCGAAACCGTGGTGCTGGCGCTATCAGGCGGCGTGATCGGTGTGTTTTTCGCCTGGTGGGGCGTGGACCTGCTCAGCCGGTTGGGCCTGGAAGCCGTTCCAAGCTCGGGCGAAATCGGTGTGGATGTTAAGGTTCTGACCTTCACACTCGGTATCTCGCTGGTCACGGGAATCATTCTTGCTTTGTTTCCCGTCTGGAACTCAAGGATACCGGACATTCCGGGTGCTTTGAGAGAGGGCGGATCGAGGAGCCGAGACGAGAGGAACCCGAGCCGGGCGCGGTGGATTCTGATCGTTTCCGAACTGGCTCTTTCCCTGGTATTGTTGACCGGGGCCGGACTGATGTTAGAGAGCCTTCGGCGGTTGTCCGCGACAGACCCGGGATTCGAAACCGGCAACATCCTCACGATGAGCCTGTCCCATCCGCGCTCCAGATTCGGGCCGCTCAAAGGGAGAGCGGACTTCTTCGCACAGCTTCTTGAGCGCATCGAACATCTGCCGGGAGTCCGGGCCGTCGGCGCAGTGAATGCTCTTCCTTTGAGCGGGAGCGACTCGTCGAGCAGTTTCGTCATTGAAGGCAGACCCGCGCAGCCGCACGGCCGATTCACCTCGGCGCAGATCCGTATCATCACGCCCGGCTACCTTCGCGCGATGGGCATTCCATTGGTCGCCGGACGCGGCTTCACTCACGCAGACGCGGCGAACACACCCAGGGTCGCCATCATCAACCGGGCCATGTCCCGCTGGCAGTTTCGAGGTGAGAATCCGTTGGGCCGGCGGCTGGCCTTTGACACCAGCGGTCCGTTCCGGGAGATCGTAGGCGTCGTCGGCGATGTGCGGCACGAGCGGCTCGGCGTGGAACCCGTGCCGGAGATCTACCTGCCGCACGCTCAGTCGCCACTCGCCTCGATGATGCTTGCGGTAAGGACGACCGACGAACCAAGCATGGTAACTCCCGCGATCCGCGCCGAGGTCCACGCGCTCGATAAGGACCAGCCGGTGACGGGCGTGGCGACGCTGGACGAACGTCTGGAAAGATCCATGTCGCGTTCCCGTTTCGATGCGGTGGTGCTTGGACTCTTCGCCGCGCTGTCGTGCGCGCTGGCCGTCGTCGGCGTCTATGGTCTGGTGAACTACTCGGTGGCACAGCGGACCCACGAATTCGGGGTACGTCTAGCCTTAGGCGCGGATAAGGGAGAGGTCGTGTGGACCGCCCTGCGAGAGGGCCTTGGACTGACGGCCGCCGGAATCGGGATCGGGCTGGTTGGAGCCATTGCGTTGACGAGCGTACTGTCCTCGTTGCTCTACTCCGTGAGGCCGCGGGACCCGGCGGTGCTCTTAGCAGCAGGCCTGCTGCTCGCGGCCACATCGATGCTGGCGACGTGGCTCCCTGCCCGTCGTGCGGCGAAGGTCGATCCGATGAAAGCGCTGCGCTATGAATAGGAGGTGGCGGTGGGAATCGTGAGTGACTTCCGCATTGCACTTCGGATGTTGGCACGGAGCCCGGGCTTTGTCGTCGTATCGGTGCTGTCGCTGGCATTGGGAATTGGGGTCAACGTCTCGGTTTTCAGTTCTGTCAACGCGCTGTTTCTCCGGCCGTTGCCGGCGGTGCCGGAGTCCGGGCGGCTTGTGTCGATCTACCACCGCACTAAGTCGGGCAGCTTCACATCCAGCTCTTATCCTGACTACACGTACTACCGGGAACAGAACCATGTGTTCTCTGGGATGGCAGCGTATCTCAGATTCCCCACGAACCTTCGATCGGGCGAACAGACTGAGCGGATTTATGGCGAACTCGTCAGCTCCGACTACTTCTCCGTCCTGGGTCTCAGTCCCGCTCTCGGCCGACTGATCGTACCTGACGAACGTGAGCCCGTCGCCGTGCTGAGCCATGACTTCTGGCAGCGCCGCTTTGGGGGAAACCGTGGCGTAATCGGTCAGGCAGTGAGACTTGGAAGCGGGCTGTTCACCGTGGTGGGGGTGGCGCCTCGAGAATTTCGCGGCATCGTTCTGGATTGGGCGGAATCACCGTCTGTCTGGTTGCCCGTGTACACATACAAGGAAGCGTTGCCAACACCACCATTTGGAACAGTCGATTTCCTGCATTATTGGGGCAACCAAAGTTACGAGCTCGTTGGGAGGCTGCGTGACGGAGTGACTCTGGGCCAAGCGGCCGCCGAGATGACAGCACTCGCCAAGCGCATTCAAAAGGATCATCCGGAAC
This sequence comes from Bryobacteraceae bacterium, assembly GCA_035455185.1. Classification (GTDB taxonomy): domain Bacteria; phylum Acidobacteriota; class Terriglobia; order Bryobacterales; family Bryobacteraceae; genus JAEHDI01. The sequence goes on from DATIFQ010000230.1 coordinate 24,513, forward strand.
GCGCCCGAGTCTGGTCGAAGGAAATGGCCGAATACGGTGACCTCGACGCCGTTGTCTTCCCCACGAACCGGATGCGGCTCTGGCCGGGGGACCGGAGCAATCTGATCGATTTCCTTGTGTTGCTGGCGGCCGTCGCCGGCCTGGTCCTGCTGATTGCCTGCCTGAACGTGGCCAGCCTCGTCCTTGCGCGGACTACGAAGCGTCGGCGCGAACTGGCCATCCGGCTCTCGCTTGGAGCGGGCCGGTGGACGATTGTACGACAGTTACTCGCCGAGAACCTGTTGCTCTCCTTGTTTGGAGGCGCTATTGGGATTCTGGTGTCAGGCTGGACATCGACGTTCCTGGCCAGCTTTCATCAAGCTTTTCGTTTGCCGGTGCCGCCGGAGACAGCCGTCGACGTTCGGGTGCTGGCCGCCGCCACCGGAGTCTCAGTGGTGAGTGCCGCGCTGTTGGTACTGTTTCCCGCACGACTGGCTTTTCGACTTGACGTGAACACAGGGCTCAAGACCGACATGGGCACCACCAGTGCGTCAGGGTTGCGCGCGCATCACGCGCTGGTCTTGGGACAAGTGGCGCTCTCGGTCGTGATGGTGGTCGCGGCGGGTCTTTTCGTGCGAACACTGTGGAACGCGCAGGCTGAGGACTTTACGAGCCAATCAGAAAACGTGCTTTTGGGGAGCCTGGACCTGGGCTCGCGCGGCTACGATGGCGACCGTGGGGGCCGCGTCTATTCGCAGGTGTTGGAGCGGGTACGCACTGTGCCGGGAGTGCGCGACGCGGCGCTGGTGTTTGTGGTGCCGCTGGGCGGACGGCGCGGTGGGACCAACGTCGTGATTACTCCGCCGGACGGCGGGGTGAAGCGGAGCGTTCAGATCGGTCTCAACGTCGTAACACCCGGCTACTTTCAGATGATCGGTATCCCCGTCGTTCGTGGCCGGGATTTTTCGGATGCGGACCGCTCCGGCGCGCCGGCTGTAGCCATGATCAATGACGTTATGGCGCAAACGCTGTTCCCCGGACGTGAACCGGTGGGACAACGGTTCCTGTTGACGTGGCCTCCGGCGGCGACAGTCGAAGTGATCGGCGTGGTACGGGACGGGAAGTTCCGCAATTACCGTTCCGAGAGAGAGCCGACCGTCTACGTTCCGCTGGCGCAGCGATTCATGATGGCGATGAATCTGGAAGTCCGCACAGCAGGGAACCCGTCCGCGCTGGCGGCCGCGATCAACCGCGAGGTCGCGGCAGTGGACAAGGACTTACCTCTCAACGCCTTCCAGACACTGAAGACGCACTTCGAGACCGCACTGGCACGGGAGCGGCTCACTGCGGCCCTGCTTAGCGCCCTTGGTGCTCTGGCCCTGGTACTGACAGCCATCGGTCTGTACGGCGTTCTTTCGTACGCGGTATCCCAGCGTACACGCGAAATCGGCATCCGGATGGCGCTCGGCGCTCGATCGCAATCCGTTGTGCGAGCAGTTCTCGGCAGCACGATGCGGATTGTGACCGCGGGCCTGGGCATCGGGGTGGCCGTCGCGCTCGCCCTCTCCAGTGTGGTTAGAGGTTTGCTTTACGGCATCACGCCCACGGACCCCGCCGTGTTCGCCACGACGATTCTCGTGCTTGCCGGCACCGCGGCGCTTGCCAGTTACTTGCCCGCCCGGCGCGCAGCTAAGGTCGATCCAATGAAGGCGTTGCGGTACGAGTGAAAGCGAGGAAGCGATGATTCAACTGAATAATATCGAGAAGCATTACGACGTCGGCCCGAACAAGTTCTTCGTGCTAAGAAGAATCACCATGGAGGTGAAGGAGGGCGAGTTCGTCACCATCATGGGGCCGTCGGGGGCGGGCAAGTCCACGCTGCTGAGCATCGTCGGGATGCTGGACGGCGCGTGGTCCGGCGAGTATCATTTTTTTGACCAGCCGGTGCACGCGCTCAAGCCGAAACAGCGGATCGAGCTGAATAAGAAGTATATCGGCTTCGTGTTCCAGAGCTATCATCTACTGGACGACCTGACAGTGTACGAGAACCTCGACCTGCCACTCTCGTATCGCAACCTGAAGGGTTCCGAGCGTGCAGGGATCGTGTGCGACACGCTCGACCGCTTCCAGATTGTAGGGAAGAAAGACCTCTACCCGAGCCAACTTTCCGGCGGCCAGCAACAACTCGTGGCGGTGGCGCGGGCGGTGGTGGCCAAGCCGAAGCTGATTCTTGCGGATGAGCCGACAGGCAACCTCCATTCGGAACAGGCCCAGGAGATCATGGAGCTGTTCAAGAAACTGAACGACGTCGGCACAACAATCATCCAGGTGACGCACTCGGAACGGAATGCGGCTTACGGGAACCGGACCATCTATTTGGAGGACGGCTGGATCGCAAAGGACCGGCCCTCGGGCTATTGAGCCGGCCGCCTAACGCGTCCGATCCTCTGGCCTACACTGAAGGACTAGCTTGATGAAACCCTCCGACGCAGTCACGCCGCGCATTCTGGTAGCAGACGATCAGCCCGACGTACTCGAGGCGCTCCGGCTGCTGCTGAAACCGGAGGGATACCGGATCGAGACAGCATCTTCGCCGGCGAGCATCATCGCGGCACTGGAGTCCCAGGACTTCGACGTGGTGCTGATGGACCTGAACTACGCCCGCGACACGACCTCGGGGCAGGAAGGTCTCGACTTGCTGCACCGGATTCAGGCGATGGACAAGACGCTCCCCGTTGTGCTGATGACGGCTTGGGGCAGCATCGAACTGGCCGTGGAAGGCATGCGCCGGGGTGCGCGCGATTTTATCCAGAAGCCGTGGGACAACGCCCGCCTGCTCGCCATTCTGCGGACGCAGATCGAGCTCGCACGGGCATTGCGGCAGGGGGAGCGATTGGAGGCGGAGAACCGCGTCCTGCGCGGGGATGGCGCTCCGGTGATGATCGCCGATTCGCCGGCCATGCAGCCGGTGCTTCAGGTAATCGCGCGAGTCGGCCCGTCCGACGCCAACGTGCTGATTACCGGCGAAAGCGGCGTGGGAAAGGGTTTGATCGCCCGGGCGCTGCATGCAGCCTCGCTGCGCGCGGTGCGCCCGTTCGTGACCGTCAACACCGGCGGCCTCTCGGAAAGTCTGTTCGAGAGTGAGCTGTTCGGCCACGTAAAGGGGGCTTTCACGGACGCCAAGGCGGACCGTGTAGGCCGTTTCGAACTAGCCGAAAACGGCACTCTTTTCCTGGACGAGATCGCCAACGTTCCGCTCAGCCAGCAAGCGAAGCTGTTGCGGGCGATCGAGACGGGCGAGTTCGAGCGCGTGGGCTCGTCTCGGACGCGCCGGGTTGACCTCCGGCTGATCTCGGCAACCAACGCTGACTTGCGCGCCGAAGTCGCGGCGGGCCGTTTCCGGGAGGACCTGCTGTTCCGGTTGAACACAGTGGAGATCCCGATTCCCCCGTTGCGGCAGCGGCGGGAGGACGTAGGTCCGCTGGCTACGTATTTCCTCCGGCAACATTGCCAGCGCTACCGGAAGTGCCTCGGCGCATTCGAGCCGGCCGCGATGCAGTTGCTTCTGAGCCATACCTGGCCGGGGAACGTCCGCGAGCTCGACCACGCGGTGGAGCGAGCCGTGCTGATGGCGCAGGGAGAAGCAATCCGCGCCACGGACCTGGCGCTGCGGCAACCACGCGAAGGCTCCGGCCGGATTGAGGACATGAGCCTCGAAGACGTGGAGGCCTTCCTGATCAAGAAGGCGCTGGCGCGATTCGGCGGCAACGTCACACAAGCCGCGCATACCCTGGGTCTTAGCCGGAGCGCACTCTACCGGCGGCTTCAGCGTTACGGTCTATGAGCGCCGGCGGAAGAAGAACCAGATCCAGATTCGCCTACGAGACCCGCCTCACCCTGCTTGCACTGCTGACCGGCACGCCCGCCCTGGTGGCCGCGATGATTCTGCTCTGGACCGGTGGTTTCACACCGAAAGTTCAGTGGACGGTGACGATTGTCGTCGTCTGTTTCTGGTTGGGAGCGGCTTTCGCGTTGCGCGAGCGGGTCGTGCGTCCGCTGCAGACCCTATCGAACATGCTGGCGGCGTTGCGCGAGGAAGATTACTCGATGCGCGCCCGGAGCGGTCGTTCGGACGACGCGCTCGGCGAGGTGTTTGTGGAGGCCAACGCACTCGGCCAGATGCTGCGCGAACAGAGGCTCGGAGCGATGGAGGCGACGGCCCTCTTGCGCACAGTGATGGTGGAGATCGACGTGGCGGTTTTCACGTTCGACGGCGAGCAGAAGCTACGCCTGGTGAACCGGGCGGGAGAGCGCCTGCTCGGACGGCCGGCGGATCGGCTGCTCGGGCGCACCGCGGAGGAACTGGCGCTGGCGGGTTGTCTCGATGGAGAACCGGTGCGCGCGATCGAACTAGCGCTGCCGGGCGCCTCCGGTCGGTGGGGCGTCCGCGTCAGCACGTTCCGGGAAAAGGGACTCCCCCATCGCCTGCTCGTGCTGGCCGACCTAACGAGAACCTTGCGGGAAGAAGAACTGCAAGCCTGGAAGCGGCTGGTGCGGGTGCTCGGGCATGAGCTGAACAACTCGCTGACGCCGATTAAGTCGATCGCCGGCAGCTTGCGGACGCTGCTGGAGCAGGATCAGCGGCCGCCCGATTGGAAAGAGGACACGCAGCGTGGTCTCGACGTGATCGCCGCGCGCGCGGAGGCCCTCAGCCGGTTCATGGAGGCCTATGCGCGACTGGCAAAACTCCCCCCGCCGAAGCTCGGCTCCGTGGACGTGGAGGCGTGGGTGCGTCGGGTGGCAGGACTGGAGACGCGCCTTCCGGTCACAGTGGAAGAGGGACCGGCGATCCTCATTCGGGGCGACGGCGACCAGCTCGATCAGTTGCTGATCAACCTGATCCGTAATGCAGCCGATGCATCGCTTGAAACTCACGGAGGTGTGCGAACGGGCTGGCGGAGGATAGGCGGCCACCTGGAGATCTGGGTTCAGGATGACGGCCCGGGGATCTCGAACACCTCCAACCTGTTTGTACCGTTTTTCACGACGAAGGCGAGCGGTTCGGGCATCGGCCTGGTGCTTAGCCGGCAGATCGCGGAGGCACACGGCGGCGTACTCGCCCTGGAAAACCGGTCGCCCGGACCGGGGTGCGAGGCACGGCTGCGGCTGCCGATGTGACGGCGGAGCACCATTCCATTCACAATGTTCTGTATGCGACTTGTGCATCTGATGCTCTGCTTCATCGTGTTGCTGGCGGTATCCTGCCGCAGGACGCCATCGAATGAACGCCCGAAAGATTCGCACTCCTACTCCAATCCGGAGCTGGTCCGGGTGCGGCACGTCGATCTGGATCTGGAGGCGTTCTTCGATCAGAAGACTTTGCGGGGAACAGCGGTGCTCGAACTGGAGCGAGCAAAGGACGGCGAGAGCGCGCCTTTGATCCTGGATACGCGCGACCTCCGGATTGAGGGTGTCGAGGGCAGCCTGGATGGCACAGACTGGAGTCCGGTAAAGTTCGAAGCCGGCGCGATGGATCCTATCCTGGGTGCGCCCCTGACAATCCACCTGCCCGCCGGCGGGAAGCACGTCAGAATCGGTTACATGACGAGCCCGAATGCCACGGCTCTTCAGTGGCTGGAACCGGCACAGACAGCGGGAAAGAAACTGCCGTTCCTCTATACGCAATCGGAGGCGATCCATGCTCGTAGCTGGATTCCACTCCAGGACACCCCCGGCGTTCGCGTTACGTATTCAGCCCGCATCCGGGCGGCCAAGGGCTTGCGGGCGGTGATGAGCGCCGAACACGTTGAGACAGGAGCTGAGGGCGAGTTCCGCTTTCGAATGGCGCAGCCGATCCCGTCGTATTTGATCGCACTGGCCGTGGGCGACCTGGCCTTCCGCCCGCTCGGCTCGCGGACAGGCGTCTACGCCGAACCGCCCGTGGTGGATGCCGCAGCGAGGGAGTTTGAAGACACCGAGAAGATGATGCAGGCGGCGGAGGAACTCTATGGACCGTACCGGTGGGGGCGATACGACCTGCTGATTCTTCCTCCGAGCTTTCCCTACGGCGGAATGGAAAATCCCCGCCTGACTTTCACCTCGCCGACCGTCATCGCGGGCGACAAGAGCCTCGTTTCGCTCGTAGCGCACGAACTGGCTCATTCTTGGTCCGGCAACCTGGTAACGAACGCGACCTGGGACCACTTCTGGCTGAACGAAGGATTCACCGTTTACGTCGAACAGCGAATTATCGAGAAGATATACGGAAAAGAACGGGCGGAAATGGAAGCCGTCCTTGCGACGGAGTCGCTGAAGCGCGAGATGGAGCGGCTTGAGCCGCGCGACCAGGCGCTGCAACTTGACCTGCGCGGCAGGGACCCCGACGCCGGCTCCACCGATGTCGCCTACGTCAAAGGAGCGCTTTTCCTGAGGACGATCGAACGTGCGGCGGGGCGTCCGGCCTTCGACGCGTTCTTGCGTTCCTATTTCGATCGATTCGCTTTCCGAAGCGTCACGACGAAGGACTTCCTCGATTGTCTGGCGAAGAATCTGAAGACGAATGTCCCGGTGGAGGAGTGGGTTCACAAGCCCGGACTCCCATCCGGAGCGGCCCTCCCGGTTTCGGATGCGCTGGCCAAGGTGAGTGATCTCGCCGGCCAGTGGGCGCAGGGCATGATTCCGTCCCGCACCATTCCGTACGCGAAATGGAGTACGCAGGAACGGATCCAATTTCTCCAAGCATTGCCGGCGGATCCAGGCGGTCGAAGGATGCAAGCGCTCGATCAAGCCTTTGGCATCACAAGAAGCGGAAACGCCGAGGTCCTCCAGCCGTGGCTGCTGATGTCGATCCGGAACGGGTACACGCCGGCCTCGGCAAAACTCGAAGAGTTTCTGATGAGGGTGGGCCGGATGCGGTACATCCGTCCTCTGTACGAGGAGCTTGCGAAGACGCCCGAGGGCATGGAGCGCGCCCGTGCGATCTTTGCGAAGGCGCAGGGCGGCTACCATCCGATCACGGCAACAGCTATCGAAGCGGCGCTGCAGCGTCCCAATCGCTAACCCGGACGTTGGCCCCCGGTCGAGGGGCGTGCTACGTTGTCAGTTATCAGAGGAAGGGAGTCCGGATAGAGATTCCCGCTCATCTACTCAAGCCGTGGAGGAAGCCAACATGAGGAGAATTTTGGGTAACGTTCTTGCACTTAGTGTGAGTGCCGTCGCGATTCTTGCCGGCGCGCCGCGCACTGCGACTGAGAAACCGGGACCACCGCCGAAGTCGGGCTTCTATTCGTTCTGGAACATTGGAGAGGAGTTTGGCGAGGGGATTGGAAACGTTTCGAAGCTGTTCTGCGAGATCGGTACGGCAACCCAGCCGCCGATCTACACCGGTAACATGCTCATCGATTGTGACGGCGAGGTGCCGCACAACGAAACGAGCATCGCCGTCAACCCGAATGATCCCAAGCACGTGGTTGGCGCCTACCACTCGTACCAGGTTAAGTTCCGCGGCGCGACAGCG
>DATIFQ010000231.1:0-9867 GCA_035455185.1 Bryobacteraceae bacterium
GCCAGGAGCGCCGCCACCACGGCCACGCCGAGAAACAATGTCGATCGCTTCGGTCTCTTCATGGCGTGGCTCCTACCGGAACTTCGTCCCTTTCCATGTCTTCACCATGTGCTCCGACGCCCGGTAGGCGATTGCCATGATGTTCAGCACCGGATTGAATCCGCCGTTGGTGACGTGGACGCTGCCGTCCACCACGAACAGGTTGTCGATCTCGTGAACCCGGCAGTACTGGTCGACCACCGAGGTCTTCGGATCGTTCCCCATCCGGCATGTTCCCGCCTGATGCTGTCCTCCCGAGAGGCCCTTGCCGCCGCCGCGCTTCCAGGTCAGGATCGCGCCCGCCTCCTTCAGCACCCGTTCCGCCTTCTCCGCCATGTAGTTGCCAATCTCGATCGAGTGCGGGTGCTTGTCGCCGGACATCCGGGCTACTGGAATCCCCCAGTAGTCCTTCACCTTCGGATCCGCCTGCACGCGCGAGTCGAACACCGGCATCTCCTGCGTTGGCCCGCGGAATGAGACACACCGCCGGTACCACTTCCGCATGTAGTCTTTGTGACCCTTCCCCCAACGCGGCGTGCCCGGCGGGGCGATGCCGATCGCCTGGATCGGCAGCCGGATGAACTCGTTGCAGAGCATCCCGCCGCCCTTCAACCCCGGGTTGCCGTGGTTGTAATCGGACACCGCAATGCCCGCGCCCGGCCCAAGGTCATCGTAGGCGACGTTCTCGAACAGCCCATAGGCGCCGGTGTAGGTGTGCCCCTGAAGATTACGGCCAACCCAGTCGTGCCGGTTTCCTAGGCCGTTCGGGAACAGCTTCGTCTTCGAGTTGATCAGCAGCCGCGCCGTTTCGATCGCGCAGCAGGAAACCACGACAAGGTCCGCCGGTTGTTCCCGCAGGCGGTCGTCTGCGTCGAAGTAGGCGACCCCGGTCGCGCGCCCCTTCGAATCGGTCTGAATCTCCTTCACCATGCACTCGGTGCGAAGCTCGCAGTTCCCGGTGGCCATCGCGGTCGGGATGACCGTGTTCTGCGTGCCGTTCTTCGCGTTCACCTCGCAGGCGAACCCGACGCACCAGCGGCACCGCATGCAGGCTTGCCGCCCGTTGTACGGCACGCTGTTGCGGAGCATCGGGATATCGAAGGGATGCAACCCGAGTTTCTCGGCGGCCGGCCGCAGGATCTTCATCTCGTGCGTCGGATCCAGCGGCGGCATCGGCAGCCGCTTCTTTCGCGGCCCCTTGAACGGGTTGTTCGCATCGCCCCCGGAGACGCCGATCTCCCACTCGGCTTTCTCGTAGTAGGGCTCCAGGTCGTCGTAGGTGATCGGCCAGTCCTCGAGCGTGCTCCCCTCGAGCGGGCCGTACGTCGATCGCATTCGGAAATCCTGCGGCATGAAGCGCCATGCCATGGCGCCGTAAGTGAGCGTGCCGCCGCCGACGCAGGCCGCGTTGTTGTTGTAGCCTCCCTGGCTGGGATATACGATCTGCTCGCGGCCGTTCGCATCCACCAGAACCCGTGGATTCCGCTGCTCATCCGGCCCGGAACTGCTTCCGAGGATCGACGTTCGCTGGTTCCGCAGATCGTCTTTGCGGCAATCGAACGCCGAATACCACTTGCCGCGCTCGATCAGGACAACGCTTAGTCCCGCGGCAGCCAATTCCTTCGCGACGATGCCCCCGCCGGCCCCTGCGCCGATCACGACAGCATTCCGGTGCGGTAGTGCCATGGTTTCTCGTCTCCTCTCAGGACTGCGGCGGGAACTCGTAGTGCTGCCGGCCGCGAATGGCTGTCGCCGGCACCCCGAGCATCTTCCAACTCACCATGTCCCGGTTGCCGCCGTGCCGCGGGTCGCCGTAGAAGCCCTGCATGGTGTGGTTGAGGATCAGGTCGAAGAACTCTTTCTGGGATACGCCCTGCCAGAGCTCGGCGGGCGCCTGGCCTTTCTCGATCGAAGCGACCATCGCCGTCCGCTCGTCCGGGCTCAGTTCCACGAAGCTCTTCCCGTGGGCTTTTTGCGCAGTCTTCTCGATCGCGGCAACCCCCAACCGGTAAGTCTCGCGGTTCTCTTTGAACCAGCGATGCAACTGCCGGTCGATATAGCGGACAACGCCGGCCCACCCGGCGCCGGGGTCCTGGTCGGCCGGGATGATCGTCTCGCAGAGAGAGTTTACGACCGCGGCCTCACCGGCGGTGAAGAACCGCCAGGGTGGTTTCGGCCCGCCGCAGGAAACCAGTGGACCGGAAGCCGCTGCCGCAGCGGCCACCTGGATAAACTTCCGGCGTTTGAGAGTCTTGGACCCCTTCATCGCAATCCTCGCCCCTATTCATATCACACCGGGGGCGGGCTCTTCAGAAGGACCAAGCGCCAGCGCTACTTGTGCGCCGTGACCGCGGTGTGCTCGTGGAAGTGGCCGGCCTGATGCAGCTCGTTGTGAAGCGCCCGGTAGGCCGACATGAGCTTCAGCCGTACGCGCTTGTAGACCTCATCCTCGGCCCGCGTGCCGATCGTGTCGATGAACGCCAGGGCGCCTTCGATCTGGTCGATCATGGTCACCGCGTCCACGGCAGAGAAGAACCGTGACCCCTCGACCTGAATCATCACGGGCGAGGTATGTGCGGCGATGATCTCCGGCTTGTCGGGGTAATGGCCGCGCACCATCAGCGCCACCCAGGAACTACGGTCGATCTTCACCGGCCACCGGCCGGAATCGCGGTCGGGCTTAACGCTCCGGCTTTCGCGCACCTCCCCGTTGACTACGAGCTCCACCTTGCTCATCGGGACCGTGACGCTGGCGACCTCCCAGGTCACTTCCACCGTGCCGCCGCCCGACTTCATCTCAATCCTGCCGCCCGACGGCCGCCCGTCCACGGCAAATTCCACCAGCGGCCCGTAGGTCGCAAAGGTGTTGCCTGCCCGAACGGCATCCTTCCAGGACTCGTAAGTGAACTCGCGACCGCTTGGAATCCGGGCGTATGTCCGGATGGTGCCTACCGCCGTCGATGCGGCCATCTTGTCCGTTCCGCCAACCGCCGCAATGAAGTGGCCGCAATTCAGGTAGCGGTAATAGTCCGACAGGGAATACGGATCGATCCCCGCATAGAAGCTCCCCCAGGAGGTCATCTCAACGGCATCGATCAATCCGGTGGTCAAGCCGGCGGCGTTCTCGCATCGGGGGTTGGGGAAGTGCGGTAACACCACTACCCCTCCCTGCGCCCGGCAGCGCTCGGCCCATTCCATGAGCAGGACCCCGACCGGATCGCCCAGCGCCGCCTCGTCCGGCCCTCCCGCGCACATCGGCGCGATCACGCTGCCGTTGTACCCAAGCAGCGAGATGTGGCCGAGCACATGCTGCCGGTTCTCGGTGCCGACGCGGACCAGCCATTCCCCGTTTCCGCCCGCCTCCTTCGAACCGAACGTCGTCTTTCCGTCGAAGTCGCCGACGTTGGTCATCAGCTCGCCCCACTGGCTGGCGAGGAGGTTGACCACGTTGACACCTTCGGAAGAGCCTTCCAGCCAGGCGGTCTGCGGCGAGAGGAAATGCACGTGGGTATCGGCTGTCACCCAGCCATGCTCGCGCCATGGCAGGACTTTCTCGAGCGCCACCTCGATCTTCTGGGTATCGGGCGTTACCCGGACCGTCTTCCGCACTGGCTTGATCTCGAAGCCCTTGCTGACCTCCAGGTAGACGTTGCCGAGCGGCAGGTCAACGATCGTCTCTCCGGGGATGTACGTGCAGAGGTGCCGGTCTTGGTGCTGGAACTCGGGTGCGTAGTCCTCGAACCACCCTCCATTCGGTTGGCGGTGCCGGTCCGCCGGCGGCAGGTACTCACCGCTCTCGCCGTGGATGTGCAACTTCACGGGGACCGGCTTCGCGGATGTCTGCTCGACCACCCGAATCTCGACGCGCCGGGTAGCGGGCGTCACGGCGATCAGGGGTGTCGAGGCACTCCGCGCTTCGAGCGAAGAGACCGGTACGGTCTTGCCGTCCCACAGGTGAAATCGGGCGTCGGGATGCGCCGTATACTCGATGATTACGTCCCGCGCCGAAATCTCGGGCACTCTGTTGTTGTATGTGGCGGACCAGTCTTCGTTGGGATAGAGGCTGCGCGGGACGGCGGAAATCACTTGGCCCATGTCGAGTTGGATCTGTTTCGAGAGGCCGCGCGAATCGATCGTGTAGTCAAACCGGGCACCCTCGGGCAGCGTAAGAATGGCTTTCTTCCGCGTGCCCCACCGAAGCGGCTCCGACGTCGCACTGCCGGCGGAGACCGCGGACAGAACGGTCAGTCCCGACTTCGGCTCGAACCGGAGGGCAGCGATCTCCTTTTCCGGGTGAGGGTTCTTCCAGGCCCAGAGCCAGTTGACCCAAGTGTCCCGGTCCGCTGAGTCCGCGCGGGTTTCGGCCGAGCCCCAGCCAAGCTCTCCGCCGGCATCGACCAGCATGGAAGGCTGCTCGTGCACCGGCCGGATGGCGCGCGGCTTGTTATGAGCAACCGCCAGAAAGCAGTTTTCGCCCCACATCGGCTGGAACGCGCCGAGTTGGTGACGCCTGCGAATCTTCTCGCGCACTTCGGTACCGTCGGTGTAGACGATCATGTAGTCGGCCGCATGCTCGGCGAGGAATCCTTCTCCGCGCATCGGCCGGATGAGTCCGCGCTGATCCTTTTCGACGGGTCTGGAGTCGGCTGTATGGAGAAATACGAGCCACTCGGCCTTCAATCCCGGCGTCTTCTCCGTAACGGGACCGTCCTTCAGCACCACAGGACGGTCGATGCGGAACGGGATTCCCCATGAGACGGTGGCCCCGCGCGGCGCCTTGGAAGCCGCCTTCGCCATCTCTTCCGACAGTCCGGCCTGAGCCAGAGCGTCGATGTTCGTGTTACCCGCGAGCGCGACGGGCATGAAGCCTGTCGACGCGGGACCATCCCCGGCGACATCCGCGGACTCCGCCATCCCAACCACCCCGGCCGCAGAAACCACCGCCGCCGATTCCAGAAAATGCCTCCGGGAAACTGTCATCATGAACCTCCTTGCACTCCGCTCAATCACACTCGACGGAGAGGCAGTATACACGCTAGGAGAGTCCCTTGTCCTCCATCGGGCTTAAGAGTGTTCCCTCCGAAATCGGTATATAATTCCCCCGAAATCCGTTTTCCGGAGGTGATCATGCCCGACAATTCTTTCTCTTTGACACGCCGGCAGTTCGGCCTTTCGCTGGGCGCCTCGACGGTAGCGGCGGCGAACGCCGTGCCGCCTACGCTGCCAGAGCCCTGGATGGGTCCGGCCATCGTGAAAAAGGTGTATCTGGCCAAGCCAAACCCCACGTGGCCGCGGCCCGACCTCAACATTCAGCAGGAGATCGCTGCGATTGAGCCGCATCTCTCCGAGCTTGAGCGAAAGCATCCCGGCCGCATCCGTTTCACCGGCGGCGATTTGCTCAAAGTCGGAGACGACATCTCCGGTTGGGCGCGAAGCCTCGAAGGTGCGGACGCCATCCTCGTCATCGACCTTACCTCCGGCCTTGGCCCGCTACTCCAGAAGATGCGCGACATCGAAGTGCCCATGCTGCTCTTCACCCGACCGTATGCCGGCTGGGCCTACATGGACTTCACCGCCTGGAGGCAGAGCGGCAAGCGCGTTGAGCTTGTCGCCAGCAGCGAGTTCGGCGACCTCGACCCCTACATGCGCATCTTTCAGACCATTCACCACCTCAAGCGGAGCAAGGTGCTCATGGTCGCCCCTGGCGACGGCTGGCGGCAAACGGCAGCGGCTTACACCCGGCACTACGGCACCACCATTGAGTTCGTCAGTTACCAGGACCTGAAAGCCGCTTTCGACGCCGCCGACGTCTCAAAGGCGAAACAGGAAGCCGCCGAGTTCACCCGTCGCGCATCCCGCGTCGTCGAGCCGTCGCCACAGGAGGTACTCGACGCCATGCGCTTCTACCTCGGTGTCAAGAACATCCTGGAGCGAGCCAAGGCAAATGCGATCACCGTTGACTGCCTTGGCGGATTCCGCCGCGGCGACCTTCCCGCTTACCCCTGCGTCGCATGGTCCAAGCTGAACGATGAGGGCTTCTATGGCGTCTGCGAGGCCGACTTGGCCTCCACAATGACACAGCTTCTCCTGACGTCCTTCTCCGGAAAGCCCTGTTTTGTCTCCGACCCGGTCTTCGACACCAGCCGCAGCGAGATCATCCACGCCCATTGCGTTTCCGCCACCGCCATGCAAGGCCTTGGCGGTCCTGGTCTTCCCTATTCCGTTCGCTCGCACATGGAGGACAACAAAGGCGTCTCCATGCAAGTGCTCATGCCCGTCGGTGATACGGTCACCGTCGCCAAGTACGACGGACCAACAAAACTTCTCGTCTCCACCGGCGAGGTCCTCGGCAACGTGGACAACCCGCGTGGCTGCCGCACAAAGTTCCGCACCCGTGTCCCCGGCGCGCGGAAGATGCTCGAAAACTACACCGCCGGTCTGCACCGTGTCGTGGTCTGGGGCGACTATACTGAACCCATCGAATCCATGAGGCGCCTCATGGGCTTCGACATCGTCCGCGAGGCGTAATGCCATGTCTCTGTCGCGCCGCCACTTCCTATTGGCCGGACCGCTCCTTCCTGCTCTCAGAGGAGCGGCCCCGGCCGGCCTGCGCGAGTCCGAGCCGGTCCCGGAACCCCATTTCCCGAGCCGCCTTTACCAGTTCGTCTGGCGAAACTGGGAACTCGCGAATACGGACCGCATGGCGGAGGTTGCGGGCGCGACGCCTCGGCAAATCCTCGACCTCGGCGAGTCGATGGGTCTCCCTGCGAAGCCATCCCTTTCGGAGGACCAGCTTCGCCGCATCTACATCACCGTGATCCGCCAGAACTGGCACCTGCTTCCAGAGCCACAGATCATAAAGCTCCTCGGATGGTCCGATGAGCGCTTCCGCTTCACCCTCAAGGAAGACGACTTCCTCGATATCAAGCTCGGCCTCAACAAGCCCCGCTGTCCGGAGCTGCGCTACGATCCTCCCTCGGAGGCCGACCAACACGCCGCGGCCCGCATCCGTGAGACGCTGCGGGCAGTGTTCGGCGATTCGCTCCGCGCTCCCGGTCAGCGCTCTTTCCAGTTTGTCGAGGAGTTGAGCGACCTCCGCTTCGTCCCGATGCGGGACCCGTCGGCCAGGCCCGCTCCGACTGAGATCGACCTCACCTCGGGTTGGAGCATCGCCGAGCCGGAAGGCGACGTGCTCGCGTCCGCGGCACGCCGCCTTCGCGAGTTTCTCCGGGACGCGATGGGAGTTTCGACCGCTACCGGCGGCAAGCACATCGTCCTCGAAGTCAGGCCGCCCGGCAACGGCCCAGGGAGCTTCGACATCGCCGTTTCGGAAGCCGCCGTCCGCATAACCGGCGACAGCGATTCGGGTGCGCTACAGGGCGTCTACTGGCTCATGGATCAGATGGAGGAGCGCGAGGCGCCATTCCTTCGACCCGGTGTGACGTCGCGTAAAGCTGTCTGGAACCCGCGTTTTCTCTACTCTCACTTCGCCCTTTATGGCGACCCGCTGATGGAGCCGGAAGCCGATCCCTTCCCCGACGCTTATCTGGAGAAACTGGCCCGCCGCGGCATCAATGGCGTCTGGATGCAAGCGGTGCTGAACAACCTGGCGCCCTCGAAGCAGTTCCCCGAGTTTGGCGAGGGCTCGGAGACGCGCCTCCGCAATCTTGACGCGCTGGTCCGCCGCGCCGCCCGCTTCGGCATCAGCATCTACCTCTACCTCAACGAACCGCGCGCCATGCCGCCAGAGTTCTTCCGCGCGCACCCGGAGACTCGCGGTTCATCCTTCCTTGGGACAAACGCAATGTGCACGAGCGTGCCTGCCGTTCGCGAGTGGATCGCGGACGCGCTGACGCACGTGGTCCGCCACGCACCTGGTATCGGTGGCTTCTTCTCCATCACCATGTCGGAGAATCACACCAACTGCTTCTCCCATGGCGGCGCGTGGGGCAAAGCAGCCCCCAACGCCGGCGATTGCCCCCGCTGCGCGCAGCGCAAGAGCTGGGACGTCATTGCCGAGCTGATCACGACGTTCCGTGACGGCGTCCGCCGAGGCGGCTCCTCCGCCCACGTCATCGCCTGGGATTGGGGTTGGGGAGACGACCTGACCGCGAACCTCATCCCACTGCTTCCCAAGGATGTGCGCTTCCAGAGCATCAGCGAATGGGACCAGCCGGTCAACCGCGGCGGCGTGCCGATGCGCGTCGGCGAGTACTCGATCTCGGTCGTAGGCCCCGGTCCGCGCGCCACGCGCAACTGGGAGCGTGCCCGCAAGAGCGGCGTAACCGCGATGGCGAAGACCCAGTTCAACAACACGTGGGAGATCTCCGCGGCTCCGTGGATTCCCGCCGTGCACCTCATCGCCCGCCACTGCGAAAATCTCACCAAAGCGGGCATCGCAGGAATCATGGCGAGCTGGACCTGCGGCGGCTATCCGTCACCCAACCTGTCTGCGGCCAAGGCATTCTACTTCGAACCGCGCGAGTCCACGCCGGCCGTGCTTCGATCCGTGGCCGCGCGCCGTTACGGACGGGCGGCGGCCGGGGAGGCCGTCGAGGCGTGGCGCCGCTTCAGCGAGGCGTTCGAGGAGTATCCGTACGGCGTCGCCGTCTACATCATCCCGACCCAGCACGGCCCCGCGAACTTGCTGCGCCTGGAGCCAACCGGCCATGCACCCGGCATGATCCTCTTCCCTCACGACGATTACAAAGCGTGGTGCGGAAAGTACCCACCCGAGGTTGTACAGCGGCAGTTTGGGAAGATGGCGGCGCTGTGGAACGAGGGTCTTACTGCCTTCCGCGACGCGCTAGCGAAGGTCTCACCGCGCAAGAAAGCCAACGCGAGCGCCGACCTCGCCGTGGCCGAGACCTGCTACCATCACTTCCGCAGCACGGCCAACCAGGTGGAGTTCTACATTCTGCGCGACCGGCTACGCTCCGTCTCAGACGCCGAGCGAGCGCAGATCACCGCCCGCATGAGAGCGATCGTGGAGGATGAGATCGACCTCGCCCGGCGCCAGTACTGGGTTGCCCGCGCCAACTCCGCCATCGCCTACGAGGCGTCCAACCATTACTACTACCGGCCGCTGGATCTGGTGGAGAAGGTGCTCAACTGCCGTGACATCCTGGCCCGGTTGAAGTGACGCCTACCGCGCCTCGACCGCAAATGTGCCGAAGTATCCGCTGATCCCAGGTTCGTTCATGTTCCACTGCTTGTCGAACTCGTGCCCCTGGTAGCGCGTGTTCACTGTCATGCCGAGCGTCGACTCCTTCATTGGAATGAATGGATCGTACCAGAGCACCGCCCCTTGCAACGCGTCTTGCAGCGGCTTTGCCTTCCTCAGTTCGACGTTCACGAGATCGCCGATTCGCAGGGTCGCGTGTTCCACGTCTCTACGGAATTCGATAGGGGTTGCCTGAACACTCAGAATGTTGCCAAGAAGACTGCCGTGCTTCTCCCGCAGCAGCCGTTCCACCGCCTGCCGCTGGTCCCCGCTTGCATGGTTGTCTATGAAGAGGATACTCTTGCGCGGAGCGTCTCCCGCGCTCAACGACGCCTCGCCCATCACCACCGCTGCCGCAGTCACTCCTGACAAAGAAGCGCCAGCGTACTCGCCCGAGTGGAAGCGCCATCCGAGAATCGCTTCCTTGCCGCCGGTGACCCGTTCACCCGACCACTCGCAATAGCAGCCGAACACCCGGTTCGCCCGGTCCTCGATGTACTCGCCTGTGATGACTGGACCCTGCGCCGCCGCAAACGCCCCCGCCAACAGGGAAAGCACCGCAACCACACCATACTTTCGCATGGCCTGATCCCTCTGGCCTTACT
>DATIFQ010000232.1:0-2599 GCA_035455185.1 Bryobacteraceae bacterium
TCGGCATCGAACGGCAGGTGGCCTGTCACCATCTCGTACAACAACGATCCGAAACTGAAGATGTCCGACCTCGCGTCAACCTTCTTGCCTTGCGCCTGCTCCGGGGACATATAGGCGACCGTACCCACAATCCGGCCTTCCACGGTGCGCGGCGCGTCCCCGTCACGGAGCGTTCGCATTTCAAGCTCGTCGCTGCCGTCGGCTGTGTCCGTCAGCTTGGCCAGCCCGAAGTCGAGTATCTTGACCTGGCCTTTGTCCGTCACCATGACGTTTCCGGGCTTCAGGTCGCGGTGTACGATGCCGGCTCCGTGCGCAGCCGCCACTGCGTCGGCGATCTGCACGGCGCACTTGAGTACTTCGTTGAGCCGCATCCCGTGCCGGGGGATCAGCCGGTCCAGCGTCTTGCCGGCGACCAATTCCATCGAGATGAAATCGATCCCGTCAACCTGGTCGATGTCATGGATGGTGATGATGTTCGGATGATTCAGTGCCGAGGCTGCCTTGGCTTCCTGCACGAACCGCCGCTTGCGCTCCGGGTCGGCGACCTTCTCCGGCGGCAGGACCTTGAGGGCGACGAAACGGTCGAGGTGGGTGTCGCGCGCCTTATAAACCACACCCATCCCGCCCTCGCCGAGCTTCTCGAGGATCTGGTAGTGCGATATGGCGCGCCCGGTCATACCCGGCTCCAAATTCGGAAAACGGAATCGGGATATCTCTGTCGGATCGATTGTACCGCCGTCCGGATCGGCCTTAGACGAAAAAAGCGCACCACGAGCGGCCACGCCCTCCGGTGAACGGGTGTAGCTCGCTGGCCCGATTACAACACCGATTCCTAAGACCGCCGGTTCTTCATCCGCAGGTGATGCAAAAGTATAACCTTCATTGAATCAATGGGTTGCGAGGAGAGTAACGTGGGGCTAGCGAGAGATGAACGTAGGAGCGTCGGCGCATTGAGCTACCGGCGCTCCGGACCAATACTTGGCTCACCACGCTAACGCGCGCAGGTGAGCCAAATGAACCGGGTTTCGAAAAGACACATTGCAGCGAGCTTCATGCTGCTGGCGGCGCACTGCTTCGGCGAGACGCCGTCCAGGGAGACAATTGTACCCCTACCGAGAATCGGGACTCGGGTCTACAACATCGCTCGGGTCGAGGAAAAGCTGCCACAAAAAGTAAAAGAAGATCGCACGACGCCGAGGATCACGGTGTACGTTTATAACTACGCGAAGGTTCCCATCACAAAGCTGGAAGAAGCCAGGCGCGAGGTGATACTGATCTACCGAGAAGCCGGTATCGAGGCGGAATGGGTGGATTGCCCTTGCGCTGCCGAGGAGGTGAATACGTACCCGGATTGCCTGCCAGGCAGGCTGAGCAAAGACTGGGTGGCGATACGGATTGTTTCCCAGCTCATGATTGACCGCTGGCGGCGCTCGTCCTCGACGTTCGGCGTGGCGTTGTACAGTGAACATGGGGAATTCGGGCGCTTCGCTTCGGTCTGTGCGGAGTGCGCGGAACAGGTGGTGAAGGTTGAGCCGCGCCGTTACGGACCGCTCTTGGGTAACCTGATCGCACACGAGACTGGCCACCTTTTGCTTGCTACGCTGCGGCACTCTTCGTTCGGCGTCATGCGTGCGAGCTGGAATCAGGCGGACTTGGAAGATTGTGGCCGCCTACGGATGTTCTTCAGCGGGGAAGAAGCCCGTCGAATCCGTGACCAGGTGCGCGAACGCGTGCGGGCACAAGAGACGGTGAACGCGGCCAGCCTTCATTCACCGAAATAGCCCCGGCCGGGCTGTGAAGCTCAACGGAAGTCCTCCATTCGCATCGGGGCGCTGCTCATCTCTACAAGGACTGCCCCCCCACGCTGGCCTGACCGGATAGCGGAAGCCTACGGGCGTTGTGTCTAGCCATCTGGGCGCTATCTGAAGTTCTCCACCAGCATCAGGTCGCTGCCGGCCTCGTCGACCTGTGGGTAGAGAATCGTCCGGCCGTCGGGAGAGACCGCGATGAAGGTCGCGACCCGTCGCTCGATGGTCAGGATCTTCCGGGTCTTGCCTGTGGCGAATTCGTAGATCGAGAGGTCACTGTGCCTTTTCTTGTCGGGTACCGTGAAGAAGTAGATCCCCTCTTTGCCCACGGTCCACAGGCCATAGGGATGCACCGCATCGAGAACCTTGGTTTTTTCACCCCCTTCGGCGGGCACCCGCCAGACACTTTGCGGGAACGGCCATCCCTTGCTGTAGTACACGAACTTTCCGTCGGGGGATTCGTGTGGCAGGTCCGCTCCATTCGCATTCTGGGTGACTTGCACCGCCTTACCCCCGCTGGCAGGCATCCTCCAAATCTCGTCAGTTCCACCGCGGTCCGAGCTGAAGTAGAGCCATTGGCCGTCGTGAGACCAGCACGGCCAATGGTCGATGCCCGGCTCGGTCGTCAGACGCCGTGGCGTGCCGCCGTTCGCGCTAATAACATAAATGTCGGTGTTGCCTCCGATGCTTGCATAAAAGGCAATCTTTTGACTGTCCGGCGACCACGTCGACCCAAACACTGTTCGTCCTCCAACGGAAGTCAATTGCATGGCATTGGATCCGTCGGCGTC
>DATIFQ010000233.1:0-24516 GCA_035455185.1 Bryobacteraceae bacterium
AAGTTGCTCAGGTTTTTGTCGCGGTCGAACGCTTCTTTGATCTTGCCAAGGAAGGCCGAACGGATGATGCAGCCTCCGCGCCACACGAGCGCAATGCCGCCGTAGTTGAGGTTCCACTTATACTCTTTCGCCGCCTCGCGCATCAGCATGAATCCCTGCGCGTAGGAGACGATCTTGGAGGCGAGCAGCGCCCTGCGGATATCCTCGACGAATGCCTTCCGGTCGCCTCGGAATTTCGTTTTCGGGCCCTTCAGGGTCTTCGAAGCCGCCACTCGCTCATCCTTCATCGCACTCAGGCAGCGGGCGTAGACGGCCTCGCCGATGAGCGTCACTGGGATTCCGAGATCGAGCGAACTGACGGTCGTCCACTTGCCGGTTCCCTTTTGGCCGGCGGTGTCGAGGATCTTGTCGACGACTTGCTCGCCGTTCTCGTCCGTGTAACCGAGGATGTCACGGGTGATCTCGATCAGGTAGCTGTCAAGTTCGCCCTTGTTCCACTCAGCGAAGACTTCGTGCATCTCCTGATTCGTGAGGCCCAGTCCGACCTTCATGACCTGATAGGCCTCGCAGATGAGCTGCATGTCGCCATACTCGATGCCGTTGTGGGTCATCTTGACGTAGTGGCCGGCGCCGTCTTCGCCGATCCAGTCACAGCACGGCTCGCCGTCGGGGGTCTTGGCGCAAATTGCCTGGAAAATGTCCTTTACTAGCGGCCACGCAGCGGGACTGCCGCCGGGCATGATCGACGGGCCGAAGCGCGCGCCTTCTTCGCCTCCGGAAACACCCGTCCCGATGTACAGGAGGCCCTTGCCTTCGAGATACGTGGTCCGGCGCATTGTGTCAGGGAAGTGCGAGTTTCCGCCATCGATGATCAGGTCGCCCGCTTCGAGGTAAGGCAGAAGCGTTTCGATGAAGTCATCGACCGGCTTGCCCGCCTTGACCATCAGCATGATCTTCCTTGGCCGCTTCAGCAGCTTCACCATCTCCTCGATCGAGTGAGCGCCGATAATCGTGTCGCGTCCCTTCGCTGCGTCATTCAGGAACTCGTCAACTTTCGAAACTGTTCTGTTGTAAGCGACGACCGTGTAGCCATGGTCGTTCATGTTGAGTATGAGGTTCTGGCCCATCACGGCCAGACCAATTAATGCGATGTCTCCCTTAGGTTCCATGGTTCGCTCCTAACTGCGTGTTGAAACTTCGAACTGTACGGTGAGAGTGCCGGAGAGGGCCTAGCTCAAGCGCGTCGCAACCAATACTCGTTATAGCATGAATGACGCCGGTTCTAGAATGGAGGTAGTGTCCGTCTCCTCACTGCCGGAACGCGTCGCCGAAACCATCGAGCGGGGTTCGCTTTTTCTACCGGCGCACCGCGTGGGTGTGGCCGTTTCAGGCGGCGCGGATTCGGTTTGCCTGTTGCACGTGTTGTTGGAACTGGCTCCGCGATGGGCGTTGCGACTGAGTGTGTTGCATCTCGACCACAGGCTGCGGGACGAAGAATCGCGTTTGGATGCGGAGTTCGTCCGCGCGATGGCGGCGCGGTTGGGCTTGCCGTTCTGCTCGGAATCCGCCGACGTCCGCCGGATATGCGAGGAGCGCGGCGAAAACCTGGAACAGGCGGCGCGGCAAGTCCGCCGTAATTTTTTCCTTCGCTACCTGCGCGAAGACGTGCTCGATCGTGTTGCGCTCGGACATACTCGGTCGGACCAGGCGGAGACTGTTCTTTTCCGCTTGCTGCGCGGCGCGGGTACCACAGGTCTCCGCGGTATCCTGCCCGTCACCGCGGAGGGCTTCGTGCGCCCCTTGTTGGATGTAGACCGGGCCGAGGTGGAACAGTTCCTTGCTGGCCGCGGCATCCCTTGGCGGGAGGATTCGTCCAACCGAAGCCTGGTGTTCGCGCGAAATCGGATCCGGCAAGAGCTTTTACCGTCTCTTGCTCGCGACTGGAACCCGGCACTGGCGGAGAATCTCGCCCGGATGGCGTTGCTTGCCAGGGAAGACGAGGCGTACTGGCGCCTAGAGATCGACCGGATCGCGGCAAAGTGTTTCGTTGAGAAGCCGCCGGCGGTACTGCTTCGCGTCGTGGACCTTGCCTGTATGGATCAAGCTGTCCGTCGCCGGCTCATACGGAGGGCATTCGAGCTTGTGAAGGGGGACCTCCGGCGGATCGATTTCGTACACATTGAGAAGGTGTTATCACTAACTACGGCAGGCGAGGGCGATGGGCGCGTCCAAGTTCCGAGCGTGGACGTTCTTCGATCCTTCGATTGGCTTCGTTTCGCTCCCGCGGGCGAATACGGAGCCTCGGAGCGTGACTTTTCGATCCTGGTTGCCGCCCCGGGGCGGTTCCGAACACCCGAAGGTGGGGAGATCTCTCTGCAACTACTTGAAAAATCAGATGGCTGGGAAAGCCCGGATTCCGGCTATAATGAAAGTGGAGATCTCGATTGGAATCGGATCCGGGGGCCGCTAGAACTTCGGAACTGGAGGCCGGGGGATGAATATCGGCCGTCAGGGCACGCTCGAGGCGAACGAATTAAGTTTTTTTTTCGGCAGACGCGAATTCCTCTCTGGGAACGGCGAGGCTGGCCGATTCTGATTGGCGGGGGAACCATTGTATGGGCAAGGCGATTCGGTCCGGCAGCGGAGTTTGCGGCCACGCGGGAGAGCCGGATGGTTCTACGGGTGACGGAAACGGAAGATTCTGCGGATTCCGGGAATCTCACTGACGCGCGGTGACGTCTCTATGTATGTGATGAGAAGAAAATGGGATCTGCAGCCCCTCGCCGGTAGGGAGGCGTGATGAATTCGAACGTGAAGACAGCGATCTTCTGGGTCGTGCTGATCAGCGTGGCAGTTCTTCTCTGGATTGTCGTGCAGACCGGGAAGACCCGACAGGATCGGCAACTCACCTTCAGCCAGTTCCTCGGACAGGTGGAAGCAGGCAAGGTCAAGAAGGTCGCGATCACTGGAAACGAAGTTCGGGGCGAATTCCGCGACGAGGCAGTCGGGCTGCGAACGACCATTCCGTCCAACTATCCGGACATCTACAATCTCCTGAGGGACAAGAACGTCGACGTCGACATTAAGGAAACCAGTTCCGGAAACTGGATTTCCATTTTGATCAACGCGGTACCGTTCATACTTCTGCTCGCGTTCTGGATCTTCATGATGCGGCAGATGCAAAGCGGCGGAAACAAAGCCCTCAGTTTCGGCAAGAGCCGTGCCCGGCTGCACTCCTCCCAGCAGAAGAAAGTGACGTTCAAAGATGTAGCCGGCGTGGAGGAAGCGAAGGAAGAACTCCAGGAGATCATCGAGTTTCTGCGCGAGCCCCAGAAATTCCAAAAACTGGGCGGCAGGATTCCGAAGGGAGTACTGCTGATCGGATCGCCGGGTACAGGGAAGACGTTACTAGCAAGGGCCATCGCCGGCGAAGCGAACGTGCCGTTCTTCTCCATTTCCGGGTCGGACTTTGTGGAGATGTTCGTCGGGGTCGGTGCCAGCCGCGTCCGCGACCTGTTCGAGCAGGGCAAGAAGAATGCTCCGTGCATCATCTTCATCGACGAGATCGACGCCGTTGGGCGACACCGTGGAGCGGGCTTGGGCGGCGGGCATGACGAGCGCGAACAGACGCTAAACCAGTTGCTGGTGGAAATGGACGGCTTCGAGTCGAACGAAGGCGTTATTCTGATGGCGGCGACGAACCGCCCGGACGTGCTCGATCCGGCGCTGCTCCGGCCCGGGCGCTTTGACCGCCGGATCGTGGTAGGACGGCCCGACGTGAAGGGGCGCGAGGCCATCCTCAAGGTCCACACCAAGAAAATCCCTCTCGCCGACGACGTGGATCTTTCGGTGATCGCGCGAGGAACGCCGGGCTTCGCGGGAGCGGACCTCGCAAACCTGGTGAACGAGGCGGCACTGCTAGCGGCGCGGCAGAACCGGAAAGTAGTAACCCAATACGATTTCGAAGTCGCAAAAGACAAGGTTCTCATGGGCGTGGAGCGCAAGTCGCTGATCATCAGCGAGGAAGAGAAGCGCAACACGGCTTACCATGAGGCCGGTCACGCCCTGGTGGCAGCCATGACGCCGGGCGCCGATCCGGTTCACAAGGTGACCATCATCCCGCGGGGCATGGCGCTCGGCGTGACGATGCAGTTGCCGATGGACGATAAGCATTCCTACACGCGAGAGTACCTGGAAGCGCAGCTTACCATCCTGATGGCCGGTCGCATTGCCGAAGAAAAGTTCATGAACCATATCACCACCGGCGCCGGAAACGATATCGAACGCGCCACCGATATGGCGAGGCGAATGGTGTGCGAGTGGGGCATGAGCGAAATGGGTCCGCTGAGCTTCGGCAAGAAGGAAGAGCAAATCTTTCTCGGCCGGGAAATCGCCCAGCATCGCGACTACAGTGAGGACACCGCTGTTAAGATCGACGACCAAGTCCGGAAGCTTGTGGAGACGTCCTACGAACGGTCGAAGAAGACCATCGATGACAACGCCGACGCCCTTGTGCGGATCGCCGAGGCGCTGCTCGAGCGCGAGGTGCTCGACGGTCAGGAAGTAAGACAGTTGATCGAGGGCGTAACACTCCCTATCCGCGTTACCACTTCCGGTGAACGGGATGATGCCGGATCTCAGCCTGTCGTGCGGCCCGAGGGCGGACATAGGGTGCCCGGATTGAGAGAAGGAGAGCGTCCTCAACCGGCGTGATTCCCCGGTATTCCTTCTATCTGTTCGACGTCGACGGCACGCTGCTCGACTCGGCGACAGACATCTGCGGCGCTGTCAAGGAGGCGCTGGCTGTTACTTCCGCCGACCGTGTGCCGGAGAGTCTGCTTCGCACCTACATCGGCCGGCACCTCTACGACCTATTCGAAGATCTGATTCCCGGAATCTCGCAGATCCGGATGGAGGAACTTCTGCAGCAGTACCGTGCGATCTATCACGCCCGCGGACATCGCGGCACGCGGCTGTATCCGGGTGTGATCGACGCGCTGTCGCGCCTCGGCGGGCAGAAGTCCACCGCGACCACCAAGAGCACACAAACCACCCGCCTCGTTCTCGAGAAGTTTGGGCTTTTGCCCTATTTCGACCACGTGCAGGGCACGGACGGCTTCCCGAGCAAGCCTGCCCCGGACGTAATTCTCCGGTCGCTCGAAGCGTTAGATGCACCGCCGGAAGAGTGCCTGCTGGTTGGCGATTCCGGTCCCGACATGGAAGCGGGGCGGCAGGCGGGCGTGAGAACGTGCGCAGTCCGGTACGGTTACGGCAATCGGGAGGAGATGGCCCGGTGGGAGCCTGACTACTGGATTGACGACCTGCGGGAATTGAACGGCACGTAACGCGGGCCCGGGGTCCGGCCGCGGGGCTCTCGCCCGTAAACCACCTGCTATCATAGGCGTCATGCAGCGACGCCAATTCCTGAAGAACGCTTCAGCGGCCGCCGGGTTCGCGGCGGTTTCCCCTGTGTCTCTCCCGCTAGAGGCGGCGCAGAAAAAGTTCCGGATCTCGCTTGCGCAATGGTCACTTCATAAAGCGATCTTCGCGCGGATGACGACGAATCTCGAGTTTCCGCGCATCGCGCGGGAACAGTTCGGGATCGAGGGACTGGAATTCGTCAATGGACTGTGGGAGGCGCCGACCCAGGACTACGTCCGCGAGCTCAAACAAAACATGGACAAAACGGGAACGAAGGGCGTGCTGATCATGTGTGACGGCGAGGGGCTGATGGGTCACTCGAACAAAGCAGAGCGAATGAGAGCTGCCAGAAACCATTACAAGTGGGTGGACATCGCCGCCGAGTTGGGCTGTCATGCAATTCGGACGAACATGTACCCGGACAAGCAGCCCACGGCGCCGGCTGAAATTGATGCCTTCATCGGTTGCTGCTCGGAGAGTTTCGCCAACCTGTGCGAGTATGCGAAGCCGATGAATATCAGCGTGATCATCGAAAACCACGGAGGAGTATCGTCCAATCCCGACGTGGTCAACAGGCTGATGAAGAAGGTGAGTCTGCCGAATTTCGGGACGCTGCCCGATTTCGGCAATTTCCCGAAAGAGATCGACAAGTATGATGCAGTTCGGAAGCTGATGCCGTTCGCGAAGGGCGTGAGTTTCAAGTGTTACGATTTCGGTGCCGATGGAAATGAAACCACGATCGACATGCACCGCATGATGAAGATTGTCGACGAGGCGGGGTACCACGGTTGGGTTGGGATCGAGTACGAAGGTGAGCGTCTTACGGAGTTCGAAGGCATCCAGGCGGCGAAGCGCTTCCTGGAACGGGTAGGGTAGACGGGTCGGAGGAGTTCCGGAGCACGGGTCGTTCCCGGTTTGAACCGGCCGGCAATACGCGGAGGTGGATTGCCATGCTGTGGTGGACTCTCAGGCAGTTGAAATCGGATGACTGGGGGGTGGCGCAGCGCGCCGCCGTCGAACTCGGAACCGCAAAGGAAACAAAGGCGGTAGAACCTCTGCTGGAAGCGTTGCGGCGGCCATACGAAGCGCTTCAATACGCCGCTGCCGGGGCGTTGGCTGAAATCGGCGATCCGCGTGCCGTCCCCGTCCTTGTGGCCGCGTTCCGGCAGCGCCCAGCCGAAGGATTCGCACGGGCGCTGGCGAAGTTCAAGGACCGGCGCGCCATTCCGACCCTGATGGGCGCCCTGATGCACCAAGACAGCGCCGTCCGCGATGTTGCCCGCAGGGCTCTGGACGAAATCGCCCCGAACTGGCCGAAATCCGACGAGGCGAAGTCTGCCCTTCCCGCTCTGCTTGAAGCCATTCGGGATGGCGGACCCGACGTGAAGAGGGTGGCGCTCGATCTGGTGGAAGAGATTGGCGAAACGGCGACCGCCATTGACGCCTTACTCGACCTGGTCGGGCGCGATGTGAATTCCGTCGGATGGGTGGTCCGGACGTTGAGGGATCTGGATCCCGGATGGACTCAAACTTCTCGGGGGAAGGCGGCGGTTCCGGCCCTGGTTGCCGTGCTGAAGGGCCAGGGTTACGAGCGCGATCTGGCGGCGGGAACGCTTGCCGAGATCGGCGATCGGGAGGCAGTGGGGCCGCTGATCGATGCCCTCAGGGATAGGGACCGCGACCTCAGAAACGCCGCCGCCCGGGCACTCGGGAGACTCGGTGATCCACGGGCGATCGGGCCGATTGCCCGCGCCCCATTGGACAACTCGCTTGATCCGTGGATCGCACAGCAGGCACTAAACGGCATTGATCCGAGATGGGCTGCCACCGACTATGCCCGAACGATCATTTCCCCGTGTCTGGAGAAGGTAACCGACAAGGATCGGGGGGCGCGGGACTATGCCGAATCGACGCTGAACACCATCGATCCGAACTGGATGCGGTCGGCGGAGGCCCTCGATGCCATCGCCTATTTCCGGCAGCGCTCCATGCACGCGGATCCGGAAATCAGCGCGGCCGCTACCAGGGTACTCGGATTATTGGGGACGAGTTGACGTTAAGCGTCGCGTCAATTGTTATGGCTGAGGCGCACCAGTTCCTCGAGGTCTAGCTTCCCCGTATAGATCGCCATTCCGAGGGCGGCGTGGATATTCAGGCGCTGCAATTCATGAATTTCGTCGACCGTGGTGATGCCCCCGGCAGCAGTGATCTCGATGTCCGTGGCGGCGCGCAAGCGGCGGAACCAGTCGAGATCGGTGCCCTGTAGCATTCCTTCCTTGTCGACATAGGTGCACAAGAAGCCAGCGCAGAAAGGCTCCAGCCGATGGATGACCTCCTCGGCCGTCAGTGACAGCGACTCCCGCCAACCCTTCACCACGATCCGGCCTCCCTTGGAATCGAGGGCGATTACTAGCCGCTCTTTGCCGATCGCAGCGGCTACCGAACGAAGGAACGGCTCATTGACGCCGTCAGTGGTGAATGAGGAGGTGCCGACGATCACTTTGCGCGCGCCCTGTTCGACCAGCCTTACAGCACGCTCCGTAGTGCGGACGCCTCCGCCGATGCGGGTTGCCGCGCGGGAGGCAAGGTACTCGACGATGTTGTCGTTCGAGCCTTTGCCAATGGCGGCGTCGAGATCGATGACCTGAATCTCGGGGAAGGCCGAGAACCGGTCCAGCATCTCCTGCGGCGTCCCCCCCTCCAAGGCTTTGTCGCGGCCCTGGACGAGTTGGACCACCTTACCGTCCATCAGGTCGATGCACGGAATGATCACGGGCGCCTCACCGGAACGCCGTATCGCTCCAGATGCTGCTTCAGGTCGTCCACCGTGTATGTTCCGTAGTGAAAAATGGAGGCGGCCAACGCGGCATCCGCCTCACCTCCGGTGAGAACACAGACGAAATCATCGGGGCTTCCGGCGCCGCCCGAAGCGATCACCGGGATATGCGTCGCCCGTGAGGAGGCCCGCGTGAGTTCGCAGTCGAAACCCTGCTGCACACCATCGGTATCCATCGAAGTGAGCAGAATTTCGCCGGCGCCGAGCGCCTCTCCGCGCGCGGCCCACTCGATGGCATCGATTCCTTCATCGACGCGGCCGCCGCGCGTGTACACATTCCACGCCCCCGGCGAACGGCGCTTTGCGTCGATCGCAAGCACCACGGCCTGCGAGCCGAACTCGCGGCTCAGTTCGGTAAGCAACTCAGGGCGGTGGACCGCGGCCGTATTCACGCTCACCTTATCGGCCCCGGCCATGAGGATCTTCCGGGCGTCAGCGACCGAACGGATACCGCCCCCGACGGTGAGCGGGATGAAGACTTTGCGTGCGGTCCGGGCGACGACATCGACCATCGTCTCGCGCTCATCGCTCGATGCCGTGATGTCGAGGAAGACAAGCTCGTCGGCGCCCTGCTGGTTGTACCGGTCCGCCAGTTCTACCGGATCTCCGGCGTCCCGGAGATTCACAAAATTGACTCCCTTGACAACACGGCCGGCGGTGACGTCAAGGCACGGAATAATGCGTTTGGCGAGCATGGTGCTACAACTCCACAAAGTTCTTCATGATCTTCAGCCCGAGCGGTCCGGACTTCTCCGGGTGGAACTGAACGCCGAACAGGTTGGCGCTTTCGAGCACCGCGGTATAGCGTATGTCCGAGTAGGAGCAGGCGGCGGCGCTCTCCGGCACGACGGGTGCGTAGTAGCTGTGGGCGAAGTAAACGTACGGTTTGGGACCTATCCCGGCCAACAGGCGTGACTCCCGGACCGGGACGAGATCGTTCCAGCCCATGTGAGGCACCCGGGCGGTCTCCGGAAAACGCCGGACCATGCCTGGGACGATACCGAAGCCCTGCAGCCCGGGCTCCTCTTCGCTTCCGGCAAATAGCGCCTGCAAGCCCAAACAGATTCCGAGAAACGGGATACCGGCTCCGATGCACTCGAGGAACTTTCCGCGCACCTGCATGTCGTCAAGCGCCCGAAGCATCTGGCCGAAATGGCCGACGCCTGGCAGGATCATTTTCGACGCCCGGTCGAGCCCTGACGCGTCGCGCACCAGCGTGTAAGCTGCTCCGATCTCCGCCAGCGTGTTTTCGACCGATCGCAGATTGCCGGCCCCGTAGTCGAAGATTGCGATCACAGAAGCCCCTTCGTCGACGGCAACTCGCCGCGCAGCCGCTTATCCTTGGAACAGGCGAACTTCATGGCACGGGCGAAGCACTTGAAGATCGCTTCTACCTTGTGATGGTTCGAGCGGCCGTAGAGCACTTTCACGTGGAGATTAGCGCCCGCCTGGTTGGCGAGGCCCCCAAAGAAGTCCTCGAGCAATTCTGCTTGAAGGTCTCCCACGAGCCGGACCTTCACCATATCCTTATAGACGAGCGCCGGCCGGCCGCCGAGGTCAACCGCAACCACCGCCAGCGTTTCGTCCATCGGCATGACGAAGTAGCCGGCGCGGTTGACGCCACGCCGATCGCCGAGCGCCTGGCTGAACAACTGGCCGAGCACGATGCCCACATCTTCGACCGTATGGTGCTGGTCGACGTCGAGGTCGCCCGCGGCACGAAGCTTCAGGTCAAAGCCGCCGTGTTTGGCGAACAACTCCAGCATGTGGTCAAGAAATCGGACCCCCGTGTCGACCTCGTACCGGCCTCGTCCCTCAATTTTCAGGCTGCCGCGGATCTGTGTTTCGCGGGTGATGCGTTCGACGGTAGCGGATCTCACAGCACGCTCTCCAGATCGTTGATGTCGTTCAGCACCGCAACGGCGTTTTCTGCCTCAAGCAGCGCCACGAGCTCCTCGCGGCGGGGGTTGTCCGGTGAAGCGATTCCGATGAACGGGACGCCGGCCGCCCGTGCGCTGCGCGCATCATCGACGGTATCGCCGACATACCGGAGCCTCGCGCCGCCGGTGATGTCCGAGATCTTTAGCAGGCCGTCGGGGGCAGGTTTGCCATGGACCACGTCGTCTGTGCCGACGACAGGATCGAACGGCAGCGTTCTCGCGAAACGGTCCAATGTGACTTGCGCCTCGTCTCGCAGCCTGCCCGTAAAGATGGCCAGGCGGTAACGCGCACCAAGCCGCTCGAGCAATCCGGGCTTCGCGATCCATCGTTCCTGGAAGATCAATCCGTCCTTTCCATCTCCAAAAAAGAAAGTCTGGAATTGAGTGACCACGGTATCGTAATCCACGTTCACGCCGTAATCGCGGATGATCTTTTGGGAGAGCGCCCAGTCGTTGTTCCAACCACCGGCGTTCTTCCAATCCTGAATGAACTCGTGGCTGACCTCGCGGCCGGTGAAGTACTGCACGGTACGGCGTATGGTCTCCCTGTACGACGCCGTCACGTCGACCAGCACGCCGTCCATGTCAAAGATGAGCACTTCGTCTGGCATCACCAGATCTCCTCGAGGGCCGCCAGGAAGCGGCGAGTCTGCTCGCGGGTGCCGACGGTCACGCGGACGCATCCGGGAAGTTCGTAGCTGCGGTCCCGGACGAGCACACCCATTTCACGCAGCCGGTCGCGAATTTCGATCGCCCGGCCGCCTGCCCGAAAGAGTACAAAATTCGCCTTGCTATGGAAGTACGTGATACCGAGCCGCTCCAAGCCTTCGTACAGAAGATCCCGGGAGGAGATCGCCTCGGAGACATAGTTCGAAATGTATTCGGTGTCCCGCACGGCCTCTCGCGCGGCCAGCGCCGCCAACATGTTCACGCTGTACGGCGACTGGGCTTTGTGAAGGTAGTTGATATTGACCTCCTGCGAGAAGACGCAACCCAGCCGCATTGCAGCCATACCGTAGACCTTCGAGAACGTCCGGCTCACCAACAGGTTCGAGAAACGGCCGATCATTCCGAGCGCGGTGACTCCGCAGAACTCGTAGTAGGCTTCGTCGATCAGCACGGCGGCGCCGGGGGCTTTTTCGAGGATCTGAACGACTCCATCGAGCGAGAGCCCCGTTCCGGTCGGGTTGTTCGGGTTGGCGATCAGGACCGCTCGGGTAGATGGCCGTATCGCATCGAGCAATTCCGAAAGCGGGAACGCAAGGTCTGCGGGGCGGTAGTCCACCTCGCGGATCGACGCTCCGGCAACTTCCGCATAGAACCGGTACATGGCGTAGGACGGCCGCAACAACACAACATCGTCGCCATTGTCCACGTACGTGTTGACGATCACCTGGATCGCTTCGTCCGTGCCGTTCGTCAAGAGGAGTTGGTCTTCAACAACCCCGAAAAACCCGGCTAGGTCCTTCTTCGCTTCGACGTACTCGGGGTAGACGGCTAGTTGATCCTCGGTCAGCTTCTGTTTGAGGAATTCGATCACTCGGGGTGAACAGCCGAGGGTGTTCTCGTTAAAGTCGAGGCGAAGTTTGCCGGCGCGGCCACCCGTAGGGGGCGAGTACGGGGCCATCCGCAACACCGCTTCACGAGGCCGAAGAACACCGGCGGGAATTTCGAGCCAGTCAGCCACGGATGCGCACCTCCACCGAGCGCGCGTGAGCCTCGAGTCCCTCGGCCCGCGCCAAGGTCGTAATAGCCGGAGCAAGCTTGCACAGAGAAGTCGCGCCCAGTTCCTGCACCGAGATCACCTTCACGAAGTCGGCGGAAGAGAGACCGGCACGCACACGGGCGGCCCCGGAAGTCGGCAGCACGTGGTTCGGTCCGGACGCGTAGTCGCCTGCCGCCTCCGGGCTGTGCGGTCCGACGAAGACGCTGCCGGCGCTTGTGACGAGCTTCACCAGAGAGGCGTCCGGGATGCTCAGGTGTTCCGGCGCGAAGCAGTTGGAGATCTCCATCGCGCGTTCGATCGACTTCACGAGGATGATCATGCTGTTCTTTTCGATCGCCACGCGCGCCGTAGGGGCGGTCGGCAGGTCCGCCAGTTGCCGGTCCACTTCACGTGCCACCGCCGTCGCCAGCCGCTTTGATGTGGTGACGAGAATCGCTGAGGCGTCTGTGTCATGTTCCGCCTGCGCCAGCATGTCGGCTGCAATGACGCGCGGATCTCCGTCCGCCGCAACGATCAGGATTTCGGTGGGACCGGCGATGAAGTCGATGCCGACTTCTCCGGCAAGAAGCTTCTTAGCCGCAGCCACGTAGATGTTGCCCGGTCCAACGATGCGGTCCACCTTCGGCACCGTCTCGGTACCGAAGGCAAACGCCGCTATAGCGTGGGCCCCACCCATCCGGTAAACGCTGCTTACGTTGAGGAACCGTGCGGTGCCGAGGACTTCCGGCGACGGCCGTGGCGAAGCTACGCAGCAACGCCGTACGCCGGCGACCTGCGCCGGGATGACCGTCATCAGCAGTGTCGAGGGCAGGGGATAACGTCCCGAGGGAACGTACGCTGCCATGGCGCCGAGAGGCCGCACGATTTGTCCGGTTCGATGACCGTCGCGCGAGCGCACCGTCTTTGCCACCGGCAGTTGCATCCGTGCAAAATCGCGAATGTTGCGGGCGGCGGTGCGAACAGCCCTGCGGAATGCGGATGTGACTCCCCTGTAGGCTGCCTCGGTGTCACTTGCCGGCACCTCCACGGACAGCCGTCCACGCTCCAGTCCGTCAAACTTTCGCACGTACTTGAGAAGCGCCCGATCACCGTGCTTGCGAACGGCCTCGAGGATGGGAGCAACGGTCTGCTCGGCCTCTGTCAGACGTGCCGTCCGGCGTTGAAGGAACCTGTCTGCCTGTTTGTCGTCTATGATCCGAATCATTGGCGCCTGCCTGCCGCTGACCCACGGCTACATCACAATCTTGTTCAACGGATACTCCACGATGCCCTGCGCGCCAGCCTCCTTCAGCCGGGGGATGATCGAGCGCACGGTCGATTCGTCAAGAATAGTGTTCACTGCCAGCCATTCCTCGTCGCTCAAGTGTGAGATTGTGGGCCGCTTGAGTGCGGGAAGCACGGCAAGCACCGCGTCGAGGTTCTTTCGCTCGACGTTGAGCATGAGGCCGACCTTGCCCAGAGCGTTGATTGCGCCCTCCAGGAGCATCCGGATGTCCTCGAGTTTCCGGCGCTTCCACTCGTCGCACCAGGAATCGAGATTGGCGATGAGCTGGGTGTTGGATTCGAGCACGGTCTCGATGATCCTCAGCTTGTTGGCCCGGAGCGAGGAGCCTGTCTCCGTAACTTCGACAATCGCGTCGGCGAGCACCGGCGGCTTCACCTCCGTGGCGCCCCAGCTAAACTCGACCTTCGCGGTCACTCCATGGCTCGCGAGATAGCGGCGGGTCGCGTTGACGAGTTCGGTCGCGATGACCTTGCCTTCCAGATCCTTCACGCTGCGAAACGTCGAAGCCTCGGGCACGGCGAGAACCCACCGCACCTTTCCGAAGCTCTGCTTGGCGTAGATCAGATCGGCGATGGTCCGGACTTTCGCCTCCGTCTCCATGACCCAGTCGTGGCCGGTGAGACCGGCGTCGAGCACGCCGTCTTCGACGTAACGCGCCATCTCCTGCGCCCGAATGAGCATGCACTCGATCTCCGGATCGTCAATGGCCGGAAAATACGACCGGCTGCTTGTGGTGATGCTGAAGCCCGCGCGCCGGAACAGGTCTATCGTGGCGCTCTCGAGGCTGCCTTTGGGGATGCCGAGTTTCAGTTTCACTGGCCGCCTCCGTAGACCTGTTTCGGGTCGTAAACTGGCGGCTCGGATTCCATCCACTGGCCGTTTTGGAGTGTCCGGTAGAAGCAGCTCCTGTAGCCGTTGTGGCAGACTCCGGGTCCAAGGGCTTCCACCTTGACGAGCACGGCATCCTGGTCGCAGTCGGTCGAGATCTCGCGGACGACGAGCCGGTGCCCGGACGTCTCTCCCTTAAGCCACAGCTTGTTCCGGGAACGGCTGTAGAAGGTGGCAAAGCCCGTTTCCACAGTCTTCCGGAACGCTTCTTCGTTCATAAATCCGAGCATGAGGACGCGCCCTGTAGCATGGTCCTGAATCACGGCCGGCGCCAGCCCGCCGAGCTTGTTGAAGTCTAGGTTCATACCGGCACTAACAAAAAAGCCCGCCTGACCTCCGGCGGGCTTCCTTTCGTTTTCGTTCCGAATTTGCTTAACAGTCAGCCCGTCGCGCGAGTTGAGCCCGATGGTGGTGATGATGCCGGGCGACGGACAGGTTTCGCATGGAAACCTCAGTATACCAAACCCCAGCGGTCAGAGGCGCCGATTTCGGTTATAATCTCCTCGTTTCACTGTGGAGGAGGTTTATCGTGCGCAGAATCATCGCGGCAGGTCTCATCTTTCTCTGTTCAAGCTTCTTGTGGGCGCAGCAGACTGCGCCTCCGAAGATCCAGGTTTTGATCATCACCGGACAGAACGGACACGACTGGCGTTCCGTCACCCCGGAACTGCGGAAAGCCCTCGAGGATACCGGACGCTTTGAGGTGCGTGTCACCGAGGAGTTCCGGGATGCGGGTCCTCAAACCCTGGCTCCGTACGACCTCGTCGTGTTGAATTACTTCGAGCGCCGCCAGCCCGACCTCTGGTGGGGTGAGAGGGCTCAGAACGCGCTCCTCGACTACGTCCGTTCGGGCAAGGGCCTGGTGATGTACCATTTCTCCACCGCAGCCTTTGATGGCTGGACAGAGTACGAAAAGATGTCGGGCGGGAACTGGCGTCCCAACAACGGGCATCATTCGCCATCCCACGATTTCACCGTGGATATCAAGGACTCCGACCACCCGATCACCCGCGGCCTGAAAAAGTCATTCCCACAGCCACACGACGAGTTGTACGCGAACCTGAAGTGGCAGCCGGCGGATACGTACCATGTCCTGGCTACCGCTTGGGACGACCATTCCCTCTACGGCGGCAAGGCGAGGCAGCCCACGCCCGGCGCCGGATTGGACCAGCCGATGCTGTGGACTCTCAACTACGGTAAAGGCCGTGTGTTCGGGACAGCGTTGGGCCATGACGCCCCGGCGGTCCGGACGCCCGCGTTTGTTACAACATTCACTCGCGGCGCCGAGTGGGTCGCCACGGGCGCGGTGACTTTACCCGTCCCACCCGAAATGGCCGCCCGGTGATCGTCCCGGGCGAAAATGGCCCATCATTTTACCGGAGGGCCGGCCGGTTTCCTGGCGCAGGCAGCGACGAAACAGGCCGTAAGAGGCCAGGTCGGAAGCGCGTCGAGACGAGAGAAGAGTCCTAGCAGCCATCGAATCGGGGTGTCGGCGCGTTTTCCCAGCGTACCGCGCAGACCGAGAAAGAGTAGCGTCGAAATCAGCCTCGGGTTGTGGATCAGGCGGGATTTGGCGGCGACTTCCAGCCCGTGTTTCTCGAGAGACTGAATCAAGCCCCTCAAAGAGGTGGTGTACCCGAGTGGAAACGGCCCGACCCCGAGACGCGACAACAGGCGAAGCAGTTGATAGAGCGGGTTGTACGCGTTGTCGATGCTAATGACCAGCACTCCGCCGGGACGCAGCACGCGGGCGAGTTCACTCAGCGCAGCCTGAAACTCCTCGCGAGTGTCGAAGTGATCCAGCGTCGAGTTGGAAACGATCACGTCGACCAAATCCGAGCGCAACGGTAGACTCCGGACATCGGCGGCCAGAACGAACGCCGTGCCCAATGGCGACCGCCGCAAGGCGCGCGCAGCGGTCGGCCAGCTGACATCGATTCCAATCACCCGGTGCGGCCCGGGAAACAAATCGAAAAGAATCTGGTCCTCGCCGAACGCCTCCTCGAACAGATCCGTTTTCAGGACCGACTCAACCGGACAACCCTCCGTCCATCTCCGGATGAGCTGCTGGTGGACCTCCCGCTTCTGGCGAGCCACCAGTGGGTCGAGATACCAGGAGGGCGCAGGCGCTTCAGCGACGCGATCCCATCTGCCATCGTTCGCAGACACCCTCCCATTGTACGCACCGGTCGCCTCGATCTATTAGAGATAAAAGAGTCTTATAATTCCATTAGCGTTTGGGAGGTGTGAATGATCGGAAGCTCCGCAGCAGTCCTCCGAGAAAAACTGAACCGGAGGCAAGCGTTGTTGGTTCCCGGTTGCCACGATGCGCTGAGCGCCAGGGTGATCGAAAATGCGGGTTTTGAGGCGATCCAGGTGAGCGGTTTCGGGCTCGCTGGCAGCCTGCTGGCCCGCCCCGATGTCGGCCTGGTCGAGATGAAAGATGTTCTTGAGCACACCTGGCACGTGGTGCGTGCCGTCGGTATCCCGATCATGGCCGACATCGACACCGGCGGCGGCAACGCGATGAACGCCGCCGACATCACGGAACGGCTGATCGCAATGGGTATCGCCGGCGTCAACATTGAGGACCAGGTCTTCCCCAAGCGTTGCGGCCACATGGAAGGCAAGCAGGTAATCGGCGCCGAGGAGATGGCCGGAAAAGTGCGAGCGATGGCGGATGTTCGCCGCCGCGTGGGCGCTGACATCGTGATCAACGCCCGGACGGACGCCTGTGCGGTCTACGGTCTGGAGGAGGCAATTCGGAGAGCGAACCTCTATCTCGAAGCCGGAGCGGACATGGCGTTTCTGGACGGCATACGCACACGCACGGACGTCGAACGCGCCGTGCGAGAAGTCAAGGGACTGCTCTCGGTGAATCTGATGGACGCTGTTACCGGAGTCAAGACCGAACTCATTCCGATCCCGGAACTAGCGCGGATGGGTGTCGCTCGTGTAAGCATCCCGGTAGCGTCGATCATGGTGGTCCACAGGGCGTTGAAAGAGTTCTTCGATGCGTTGCGTGCCTCCCCGACCGGCCTACTGGCGGGCGAGACACAGTGGCTGTCCAGTTTCGCCGAGTACACCGATTTCGTCGGCCTAAACGAATACCGGCGGCTCGAAAATGAGTACCTGCCGAAGGCCACGCTCGAGGAGAAGTACTCCGTTCGGTGAGGAGGCGATGAACATGGGCATGACGATTGCGGAAAAGATTCTTGCCCGGGCCTCCGGGCGAGAGAAGGTTGCGCCCGACGAGGTGGTGGTAGCTGCCGTCGATCTGGCAATGTCCCACGAGAACGCCGATCTCGTGCGGAAGAGCTTTCGCGAGATCGGCGTCGCACGAGTGTGGGATCCAAAGAAAATCGTCATTATCCTGGATCACCGCGTGCCGGCCGAGTCCGAGAAGACAGCCACTACGCACAAGGCGATCCGGGAGTTCGTCAAGGAGCAGGAAATCGAAAATTTCTACGACGTGGGCCGGGGAGGTATCTGCCACCAGGTGCTGGCGGAAAACGGACACGTCAAGCCGGGAATGGTGGTGGTCGGGACGGACTCGCACACGACGACGCACGGCGCGTTTGGGGCGTTCGCGGCCGGCATCGGCGCCACCGAGATGGCGGGTGTCTGGGTGGAGGGCCGCCTCTGGTTCAAAGTCCCGGCGACGATCCGCATCGAGGTGAGTGGCGAACTACGTTCCTGGGTCTCGGCCAAGGACCTGATTCTCTACGTCATCGGGAAACTCGGCGCGGATGGCGCCGACTACCGAGCCGTTGAATTCGACGGGCCGGCGATCCGCCGTCTGACAATCGCCTCGCGGATGGTGCTCGCCAACCTGTCGATGGAAATGGGCGCGAAGGTGGCGTTCACGCCGATCGACCAGATCGGACCCGATGCGGACGCCAGATATGAGCGCGTGCTCACGATCGATGCTGACTCAAAGGTCGCCGAACCACAGATTGCCTGCCCCCACACGGTGGACAACGTGCGTCCGCTGTCCGAACTGGGTGAAGTGCCGGTCGATCAGGCTGTGCTCGGAAGCTGCACAAACGGCCGTCTGGAGGACCTGGAAATGGCGGCTCGGATTCTCGCCGGCCGCCGCGTTCACGCTCGTACGAGGCTGCTCGTGATCCCAGCGTCGCAGAGGATCTACCTAGAGGCGATGCGGCTCGGCTACCTTCAGACAATGATCGAGGCCGGCGCGATGATCAACCCTCCGGGCTGCGGGCCGTGCGTCGGAGTTCATCAGGGCATTCTCGCGGCGGACGAAGTCTGCGTATCAAGCACGAACCGCAACTTTGTGGGGCGCATGGGAAGCAAGGACTCTCAGGTCTATCTCGCCTCGCCTGCGGTCGTGGCGGCGTCCGCGGTGGCAGGCCGGATCATCCATCCGGCGGAAATCGTGGAGGAGGTGTGCGCATGAGCGACGTCTCGATGGTTCTTCGAGGCAGGGTAGCGGCGAAACTTGGCGACAATGTCGACACTGACGTGATCTACCCGGGCCGCTACCTGAACATCACGGACCGAGAGAAGACGGTCGAGCACCTTTTCGAACTGACGTATCCGGAGATCCGCTCTGGGATCCGTCCCGGCGATTTCCTGGTGGGCGGCAAGAACTT
This sequence comes from Bryobacteraceae bacterium, assembly GCA_035455185.1. Taxonomy (GTDB): domain Bacteria; phylum Acidobacteriota; class Terriglobia; order Bryobacterales; family Bryobacteraceae; genus JAEHDI01. The sequence continues at coordinate 18,713 of DATIFQ010000233.1, forward strand.
CGGCTGTGGGTCGAGCCGCGAACAGGCGACGGCGGCAGTGAAGTTCGCCGGCGTTGGAGCGGTGATCGCCGTCTCTTTCGCGCGGATCTTCTTCCGCAATTCCATCAACCTGGGTCTCCCGGTAGTCGTGTCGCCGGCGGCGCTGGAAATTGAGGCCGGCGACGAACTGGAGATCGACCTCGCCTCCGGTTCGATTCGAAACCTCACGCACGGGACGGCGATCACGGCCGCTCCACTCGATCCGCGGGCGGTCGAACTTCTCGAGGCGGGTGGTCTCATTCCGTACCTGAAGAAGAAGTACGCAGCCTAGGGGGCGGACGTCGGTTCGCCCCGGCATGTGACGGAGGATTCGTATGCCCAAGTACCGAATTGCGTGGCTCCCGGGCGACGGAATTGGCCCCGATGTGTGTGACGCGGCTCGCCTCGTTCTGGACGCGGTGGGATTTGAGGCTGAGTATATTCACGGCGACATCGGCTGGGAGTTCTGGAAGACAGAAGGTGATGCGCTACCGCAGCGAACGGTTGACCTGCTCCGCTCCACCGATTGTGCGTTCTTCGGCGCCATCACTTCCAAGCCGGTTGCCGAAGCCGAACGGGAGCTAGCCTCAGCGCTTCGTGGGAGCGGCCTGACTTACCGCAGCCCGATCGTACGGATGCGGCAGTTGCTCGACCTCTACATCTGCTTGCGGCCGTGCAAGGCGTTTCCCGGCAACCCTCTCAACTATCGCGAGGACATCGATCTCGTCGTCTTCCGCGAGAACACCGAAGGCATGTATATCGGGGTCGAGTTTGATCCGGTGCCCGTGAAGTTCTACGACGAACCAGCAATGAAGAAGATACCGCGCGACGCCGCCATCTCCGTCCGGAGTATCACGCGGGACGGCTCGCGGCGTATTGTTGAGGCGGCGTTCGAGCACGCGGTGAAGAACGGCCGCAGCAAAGTGACCGCGGTCCACAAGGCCAACGTGCTTCGAAGTACTTGCGGGTTGTTCCTGGACGTGGCGAGGGAGGTCGCCGCCCGCTATCCACAAGTTGGGTTCGACCATGCGAACATCGACGCCATCTGCATGTGGCTGCTGAAAAACCCGCGGAACTACGAAGTCATTGTCACCACAAATCTGTTCGGTGACATCCTTTCCGACCTGTGTGCACAGCTTGTCGGCGGCATGGGCTTCGCGTACAGCGGCAATATTGGCAGGAACTATGCCGTGTTCGAGCCGACGCACGGGTCGGCGCCGAAGTATGCCGGCCAGAACAAAGTGAATCCGCTGGCCACAATCCTGGCCGCGAAGATGATGCTGGGGTGGCTCGGCGAGAGGCAGAAGGCAATGGAGATCGAGTTGGCGGTTGCGGACGTCGTCGAGCGCGGCAACGTCCGCACGTACGACATGGGCGGCTCAGCGACCACCGAGGACATGGCGCGTGCGGTCGTGCAGACATTGACTTTCGGGCAGGCGGTAGTGGACTCAGAGAGGTGAGCCGGCGATGGAAATGCGGCTTATTCGTGAGATCGCTGACAAGCTCCAGATTCCCGATCCGTACTTGGAGTACTACGGCAAGTACACCGCAAAGCTCCGCCTCGAACTCCTCGGGGATGCCATTCCCCCGCGCCACGGCAAACTGATCCTCGTCACCGCCATCACGCCGACCAGCCATGGCGAGGGCAAGACGGTCGTCTCGATCGGCCTCGCACAGGCCATCGAGCGGCTCGGCCGACGGAGTCTTGTCACGTTGCGCGAGCCGTCTCTCGGCCCGGTCTTCGGCCTCAAAGGAGGGGCGACCGGCGGCGGCAAGGCCCAGGTGCTGCCGAGCGAGATCATCAACCTACACTTCAACGGAGATTTCCACGCTGTCACCGCCGCCCACAACCTGCTGGCGGCGATGATCGACTCACACATTCACAACTCCAACCAGCTTCAGATCGACGTAGACAACATCTTTTGGCCGCGGGCGATCGATATGAATGATCGCGCTCTTCGCCACATCATTGTGGGACTCGGCGGCAAGGTGAACGGAGTACCGAGAGAGACCGGCTTCGTGATCACCGCCGCGTCGGAGGTCATGGCTATTCTCGCGCTCGCCAACTCGCGCCAGGACTTGCGGCGGAGACTTGGCGAGATCGTAATCGGATTCGACCTGAATGGCAAGGTATTGCGTGCCGGCGACCTGGGAGCTACCGGAGCTCTGATGGTGCTGTTGAACGAAGCCATCATGCCGAACCTTGTTCAAACCACCGAACACACGCCGGCGCTCGTTCATGCGGGACCGTTCGCCAACATCGCGCACGGCACCAGCAGCGTCATTTCACAGAAGATGGCGTTGAAACTCGCTGAGTACGTCATCAACGAGACCGGCTTCGGCGCCGATCTCGGTGCGGAGAAGTACTTTGACATTGTAATGCCCGCCTCCGGTCTGAAACCCTCGGCATGCGTGCTCATCGCGACTGTTCGCGCACTTCAGGCACAGGGCGGCTTCGACAACCTCGCTCGACACCTCGAAAACCTCGCCAAGTTCGATCTGCCGGTAGTTGTCGCGGTGAACCGCTTCTACTCGGACAGCGCCGCAGACATCGCCGCGGTGCGGGAGTTCTGCCGGGCCTCCGGGGTTGAGTGCGCCGAGACCGACGTCTACTCCGACGGTGGCAAAGGCGGCCTGGAGCTGGCTGAAAAGGTGATGACCGCCGCGGCTGCCGGCGACCCCGCGCGTGTTCGTCCGCTTTACGTGCCGGATCTTGGCATCGAGCAAAAAGTTGAGACGATCGCCCGGGGAATCTACGGAGCGGACGGGGTGTCCTTCGAGCTCTCCGCGCGGAAGAAAATCCGAAAGTTTGCCGAACTCGGATTCAGTCGTCTGCCGGTCTGCGTGGCCAAGACTCAGTCGTCCCTCTCAGACAACCCGAGGCTGCTCGGACGGCCCACGGGCTGGACCCTTATGATCACCGACGCCCACCTCGCCGCCGGCGCCGGATTCATCGTTGTTGTGGCCGGCAACATGCTGCTGATGCCCGGCCTGGGGAAGGATCCGCAGGCCGCAAGGATGGATGTGGACGAGGATGGGCGCATTCTCGGTCTCGTGTGAGGTTGCCGCCAACCCCCGAATCCGGTTGAATAGACGGAAGTCCATCTCACCGGAGACTGAAAACCATGATCCGCAGAAGCTTTCTGGCCGGCCTCGCCGGCGCACTACCAGTGGCCGTAGCGGCCGCCACTGAACAATCGAACCGGCCGAGGTTCAAACTAAGGTACGGTCCCCACCCCGGGATGTTTAAGAACTCCGCCGGGGAGGACATCATTGACCAGATCAAGTTCGCCGCCGATCAGGGCTTCACCGGCTGGGAAGACAACGGTGCCATCAGCCGGCCGCCGGAACTGCAATTCCGGATCGGGAGCGCGCTGCAACAGCTCGGAATGACCATGGGCGTTTTTGTGTCGCTTGCCGATTTCCGCACCTCCGACTTCGTCACCAAGACCGACAAGCCGTACCAGGACAGCCTCAGGGACATGGCAAAGCGGGCGGTGGAGACGGCGAAGCGCGTCGGAACCAAGTGGACTACCGTCGTGCCGAGCACTGTGAACAACTCGCTCGATCCCGGTTTCCAGACGGCCAACTGCATCACCAACCTCAAGGTGATGGCGGAGGTGTGCGAGCCAGCCGGCCTCATCATGGTGCTTGAGCCACTGAACTGGTACGCGAACCATCCGGGCTTGTTCTTGCGGTCCGTGCCGCAGGGCTATGCCATCTGCAAGGCCGTCGACTCGCCAAGCTGCAAAATCCTTGATGACCTTTATCATCAGCAGGTGGACGTCGGGAACCTCATCCCGAACATGGAGAAAGCTTGGGACGAGATTGCGTACATCCAAGTGGGCGACAACCCGGGGCGCAAGGAGCCAACGACCGGCGAGATAAACTACCGCAACATTTTCCGCTGGCTGCACGCGCGTCGCTATGACGGCGTGGTCGGGATGGAGCACGGTCTCAGCAAGCCAGGCAAGGAGGGCGAGATGGCGTTGATCGCGGCTTACCGGGAGTGCGACAGCTACTAGTCACGGCGTCTGGACCGCTGCTGAACGGGAGAGGGTTTGGAGGCGGCTGTAAGTCAGGGTGCGCCAGATCCACTCCGTTGGCCCGAACGTGAAACGGGCGGTCCACCAGGTGCTCAGAGGGACCTGTGCCGAGTAGATCAGTATCGTCGGGATCAGGCCTGCGAGTGGCCCGACCTTGCCGAAAAGTCCGAAGCCCCAACTGTTGTACAGGGTCGTGCAAACCACGGACTGCAGCAGGTAGTTGGAGAGCGCGGTCCGTCCGACGGCGCCGAACGGCCGGAGGACGCGCCGCCACGTCCCTTCCTGAGAGAGCAGGAGGCCACTGGATGCATAAAAGAGGCTGAGTGCCGGCATGGCGATGCTGCCGGCGATGCCGACGAGGAATCCCTCACGGGTGAACTCGGTTGGATTGGGCCGCCAGATCTCCAACATCGCAACCACGGCGGCGTTCCCTACGAGTCCCACCACGAGTCCCCAGTTGCGGCAGCGTCGAAGGACCGGTTCGTACTGTGCCGGGCTGCGGATGATGCCCGTACGCCACACCCAGAGGCCAAACAGGAATAGTCCAAGAACGCGGGGGTAGAAGAAGACGAGGCCGATTCCATTGAAGGCCATGTCTTTCACTCGCACCCGCAGCATCTCGGCGTACGTTCCGTTCGCAAAGATCTGAATGATTCGCTGCAGCTCCTCGGGAGTGGGGCGAGGTGGTGTCGGTATCACCGCGCCCGCCGAGTGCGCTGCCATCGCCGCGCCCATCAGCATCATCGGCCAGGCATAAAAGATCACTGCCCAGATGAGGATTGTGCTTTGAGAGCGTTTCCGGAACAAGAGAAGGAAGATGCCCATCAAAGCGTAGGGCGCGAGGATGTCACCCCGCCAGAGGAGGAACCCGTGCGCAAGCCAGATAATCAGGAGCACGGTCAGCCGGCGGACGTAGAACAGTCGGCTCGCGACACCGCGAGCGTCCGCACGCTCCATCTGAACGGCGAAACCGATGCCGAACAGGAGCGAGGACAGGGTGACAAACTTCCCGGTAACGAACAGGTCGATGAAGCCCTGAGCAATCCGGTCTCCGATACCTTGCCACGTGAGCGAGTGATCGAATTAGGTGGCCTGCGGCGAATTGAAAGCCCGCATGTTCGCGGTGATGATCCCGAACAGGGCCAGGCCCCGAAGCACGTCGAGGATTTCGATGCGCTCCCGCGAGGTGATCGGTGTCATCGAGCTTTCAGTGGTTTTCCCAGAGGACACGCTCTCCCCCTTGTGAAAGTAAAGCAATTGTAGCAAGGCGGGGAAGCGTGCCGGTTCCGTACTTAGGATAAATCGCAGAAGTCTTCAGGACAGCGCTTGGTCGAGATCTTCGAGGATATCCTCGATGGCCTCGATACCCACCGAAAGGCGCACCAGGTTGTCACGGATGCCCATCCGCTCGCGTTGCTTCGGCGACACTTCGCGATGAGAACTCATCGACGGATAGAGAACCATCGTGTGCACATCACCCAGCGACGTGGCCGGTACGATCATCTTCAGGCGCTCCATGAAGGCGAACACTTCGGCGCGCGCCGCGTCCCGCATCTCGAAACTGACCATCGCTCCGTAAAGCCCTTCCGGGAATAGACGCCGGATCGTTGCCGCGTCAGGGTGGCCCGGATCGCCCGGAAAATGGACGCGCGCCACGCACGGGTGATCTGCCAGCCGCGCAGCCACGCGACAGGCGTTCGCGCACTGGCGCTCCATCCGAAGGGGTAGCGTCTTCAGGCC
>DATIFQ010000234.1:0-3128 GCA_035455185.1 Bryobacteraceae bacterium
GTTACATAGCATCCACTAATAACCGCTTCTACACGGCGGTGGAACAGACTTACGGCGCTGTGCCGGCGATCGATGCCGGGCACAGGTTTCCGGCGGTCAAGCTGTCGATCCGGCAGGCGCCGGACGGGGTGCAGCGCAAGGACAAAACAGGCAGCCGGACGTTCTTTGGTCTCCCACCGCATACACGAAACCAGACGACGTTCGAGCTGCGGACGTACATGACCGGCTGGGGTGACCAGAGTAGGGAACCGGCGTACGGGCCGATGTTTCAGGCGGCGCTCGGCGGTGCGCCACTGTTCTTCAACGGTGCGCTTGCCGGCGCGGGGGCAGCAGGCAGGATCCTTCCGTTCTCGCAACCGCACGGCCTCGCACCCGGGCAGGCGGTGACATTCGGCGGCGAGATCCGATTCGTCACGGCAATTGCCGACGATTTCGGCGTGCAACTGAATGCGCCGTTCACGATGCTGCCGGTCGAAGGGTCGCCGGCCGGGGCAACGGTGACTTACTCACCGGCAACGAAGCTGAAGAGCACCAGCATTTTCGATTACTGGAGCCCGGGCGAGGCGGTGCAGAGAATCCTTTGCGGGGCCGGGGTTGACGAGATGGGGGTCCGGGTGAATGGGGACTTCCATGAGTTCACATTCAGCGGCGCGGCGGCGGATGTGCTCGACAGCAGCAGCTTCGCGCTCGGGCAAGGGCAACTGGAGAGCTTCCCGCCGGAGCCGGCACCGGGGATCTTCGACTATACAATCATTCCCGGACATCTCGGGCAGGCGTGGCTTGGTACCGCTCCCGACCGATTCTTCACCATCACAGAAGCCGAGATCTCCCTGGACAACGACCTGGACCTGCGGGCGAGGGAGTTCGGCGCCAATGGGCCACGGTGTATCGCGGCCGGGATGCGAAACGTACAGGTGGATTTCAGCCTCTACGAAAAGGACAACGAGGCCACGAAGGCGCTGTACCAGGCGGCGCGGCAACGATCGCCGATCGAGATCATGTTCCAGTTGGGGCAGGAGGCCGGGCAGTTATTCGGCGTGTACCTGAAGAGCGTCGTGCCGGAGGTGCCGGAGTTCGACGACAGCGAGAAGAGGCTGGCGTGGAGGTTCGCGAGCTGCCGGGCGCAGGGGACGATGGACGACGAAATCTACGTGGCGTTCGGGTGAGGCTGAAAACCCGGGACAGACACCAATTTCGCAAAGGCGGCTAAATTTGGAGTCAGTCCCGGGTTTTCGCTGCGGAGGGTGAGGTATGGGGTACACAAGCTGCGTGACGATTGAGTCGCAGTGCCGGCCGGGGGTGTCGCTGACGATCCGCAGGATGTCGTTCGGCAGAAGGATCGAGCTGACGCGGCAGATTCGGGAACTCGCGCGGAAGATCGAGTTTCTGGAGGCGGGCAGCGACACGGGGGAAAAGATCGAATCCGCGCTGCTCAAGGCCGAGGTTGAGCGGTTGTATCTGACGTGGGGCCTCGTGAAGGTGGAGGGACTGGAGGTGGACGGGGCAACAGCCACTCCCGAGTCCCTCCTCAACGAGGGGCCGGAGGACCTCTGCCGGGAAGCCATCACAGCCATCAAAGCCGAATGCGGGCTAACGGACGCCGAACGAAAAAACTGATCGTCGCCTTCCATTTTTGTTCCCAGGACCAGGCCGGCTGGAGGTGCGACGCATGCAGGGCGAAGGGTCTGGAGATGAAGCGGCGGTGCGGGTTTCTGCCGGCGGCGCTTGAGACGAGGGAGCGGGCGGTTTGGGCGAAAGGCGGGGCGGCAGCGACGACGTGCCCGAAATCGCTGGTGACGCCGCAGAGCCTGGAATGGGTCGAGCGCTATTACGCATGGAAGCTGTCTGGGCAGGGGGACCTCACGGGGGTGGATGCGCGGACGGCGGACGCGTTTTGCGTGCTGGAGAACGAAATGAGAGCGGAGGGAATTCATGCCGGCCAGTGATCTCGATGGAACTGTTCGGGAGTTGTGGAACTTCGCAGGGGCGGATGTCTCCGGCCAGCTTGAACGACTCGTGCAAGCGGGCAGGGCACAGTTGGAGGCGCTCGGCGAGAACACGCTGGCCGTCAGCCAGAACACGAAGGCGCAGACCTCGGGAAGCGGGAAATCCGCGGCCGGCGAAATCGCACGAACGGCGTCGGGACTTCTCGGCAGCGGGTTTGGCCTCTCGCCGCTGCTGACGGGGCTGATCGGCCTCTTTCGCGGCAGCGAGCAGACGCTGGCGGCAACGGCGCCGCTCGCGACATACACACAACCTCCGGCAATCCGGTTCGATGGCGCGCTGTCGCGACAGAGTGGCCAGCCAGTGTACCGGGCAGACTACGAGCAGGGTGGACTCCCCCGAGCGCCGCAGGCAACGACGTCACTACCTCCGATCACGGTGCAGGTGCAGGCGATGGACAGCCGCTCGTTTCTCGATCACAGCGACGAGATCGCAAGGGCGGTGCGAGAGGCGATGCTGAACGCCCACGCATTGAACGATGTCGTGAACGAGTGGTAGGCCACCATGGCGGACTTTCCCATTCTGAAAACGGGCGCGGTCGCACAGTACCCGGCGGAGCGGACGACCACGTTCTCCACTCGCGTGTTGCGATTCGTCGACGGCACAGAGCAGCGGTACAGGCAGCACTCCTCACCGTTGCGGCGGTGGGTGATCCGGCTGAACCTGCTCGACGAGGAGGAACTCGCCAATCTCGAAGCGTTCTTCCAGAGCGAACAGGGACGGGCCGGAACGTTCGCTTTCACGGACCCAATCGACGGCACGACGTTTCCGAGTTGCAGCCTGGAGAGCGACCGGATCGAGCTTGAATACAAGGACGTGTTCCGGGGCGAGGCGGTAATGGTAATCCGGGAGAACCGAGACTGAAATGCTCTACTTTCCGCAGCTCTCAACCGGCGCGTTGACGCAATACCCCCTGTCGAAAATGAGGGAAGCCCGGACGGTAATCAACCTGTTTCAGGACGGCAGGGCCTTGCGTCTGCTCGATGGGGCGCACGAACTCGTTGAGTGGCGGATAAGCCTGACCGGCTTGAGTGAGGCAGAGCGAAACGCCATCGAGTCCCTGTTTCAGTCGACGGAAGGACGCCTTGGAGAGTTTACTTTTCTCGATCCTACGGACAACCTGC